>NZ_CALAHQ010000039.1 GCF_937892565.1 uncultured Roseicyclus sp.
GCCATGGGTGGCGAATTGGGCGAAAAGACCGAAGCCCTTGCGACTGCGTTCAACGCGGCCCAGAGCGAATTCGTTGTCGTTCCCAGCTATCGCGGCACCTATACCGAGACGATGACCGGTGCGATCGCGGCCTTCCGCGCGGGCGAGCAACCCGACATCGTGCAGGTGTTCGAAGTCGGCACCGGCACGATGATGGCCGCCGAGGGTGCCATCGTTCCCGTCTATCAGCTGATGGCCGATGCAGGCGTGGCCTTTGATCCCGCCGCATTCCTGCCCGCCGTTGTGGGCTACTACACCGACCCCCAAGGCAACATGCTGTCGATGCCCTTCAACTCGTCGACGCCGATCATGTACTACAACAAGAAGGTCTTTGCCGCTGCAGGCCTCGACCCCGAGCAGGCACCGCGCACCTGGGCAGATGTCGAAGCTTTCTCGCGCCAGATCATGTCGTCGGGTGCCGCTGAATGCGGCTTCACCACAGGTTGGATCAGCTGGGTGCAGCTCGAGAATTTCTCGGCCTGGCACAATCAGCAGATCGGCACGCTTGAGAACGGCTTTGGCGGTCTTGAGACCGAACTGACCTTCAACGGCCCCATGCAGGTGCGCCATTGGGAAAACCTCGCCCGCTGGCAGCAAGAGGGCGTGTTCCAGTACGGTGGCCCCGGTGGCGGTGCTGATGCCCCCCCGATGTTCTATTCCCAGAAATGCGGCATGTACATGAACTCGTCCGCGTCGCGCGCGGGCGTGCTGAACAACACCCCCGATTTCGAAGTCGGCATCGGCATGCTGCCCTATTACGATGATGTTGCGGGCGCACCGCAGAACTCGATCATCGGTGGCGCGACCTTGTGGGTTCTGGCCGGCGGCAGCGCCGATGAACAGCGCGGCGTGGCCGAGTTCTTCAACTTTCTCTCCTCGCCCGAAATTCAGGCCCAGTGGCACCAGGATACCGGCTATCTGCCGATCACCCAGGCCGCTTATGAGTTGAGCCAAGCGCAGGGCTATTACGCCGCCAACCCCGGCGCCGACACCTCGATCTTGCAGATGACGCTGAACGCGCCGACCCCCAACTCCAAGGGTCTGCGGTTTGGCAACTACGTGCAGATCCGTGGTGTGATCGACGAAGAGTTCCAGCGCCTTTTGGCAGGGGACGTCAACGCACAAGGCGCGCTTGACGCGGTCGTGGCACGCGGCAACGCGCTGATCCGCGAATTCGAAGCCGCCAACTGATCGCCCACGCAAAGCGACCCACGCCGCGGCCGAAGCGGCGTGGGTCTTTCGCCCATGAGGACGGCATGCAAACCAAGCGCACGATTTTTGGCAACAAGGGGCTGCCTTATCTGTTGTTGGCGCCGCAACTGGTGATCACAGCGATCTTTTTCCTGTGGCCTGCGGGCCAGGCCGTGCGCCAATCCTTTCTGCGCGAAGATGCCTTTGGCCTGTCGACGACCTTTGTGGGGCTGCGCAATTACCGCGCGCTGCTCGACAGTCCCGAATATCTTGGGGCCTTGAAGGTAACGGTGGTCTTTTCGATCGCAACGGTCGTCTTGGCGCTTGGCATCGCGCTGATGCTGGCCTTGGCTGTCGACCGGATGCTGCGCAGCGCGGCGCCCTATACCACCATGCTGATCTGGCCCTATGCGGTGGCCCCTGCGGTGGCTGGCATCTTGTGGTGGTTCATCTTCAATCCGGCCATCGGCATCTTGCCTTTCGTGCTTGAACGGGTCTGGGGCTATGACTGGAACCATAATCTGACCGGAAGCGATGCGATGATCCTTGTGGTGGTCGCCGCCGTCTGGAAGCAGATCAGCTATAATTTCCTGTTCTTTGTCGCAGGGCTCCAATCCATTCCCACCTCACTGCGCGAGGCGGCTTCGATCGATGGGGCGGGCCCGTTCAAGCGGTTCTGGTCCATCACCTTGCCGCTGTTGTCGCCCACAACCTTTTTCCTGCTGGTCGTGAATGTTGTCTACACGCTGTTTGACACCTTTGCGATCATCGACGCGACCACCGGCGGCGGGCCCGCGCAAGCGACCACCATCTTGGTCTACAAGGTCTATGATGACGGTTTCGTGGGCCTCAACCTTGGATCTTCGGCGGCGCAGTCGGTGATCTTGATGATCATCGTGATGGCTTTGACCTTCATCCAGTTCCGCTATGTGGAACGCAAGGTCACCTACTGAAGGGGCGCGCAGGCATGGTCGAAAATCAGCGCTGGCTCGACATCTTTGCACATGCGATTCTGATCCTTGGGGTCGCGACGGTGGCTTTTCCGGTCTATATCGCCTTTGTTGCATCCACCCACACGTCAACGGCCTTCGTCTCAGGCACGATCCCGCTGACCCCCAGCACATCCGGCCCGGGCAACTATGGCAATGTGTTGTCGGGGGGGGTCGCCGCTCAGATGTCGGTGCCGATCAGCCTGATGCTGTTCAATTCCATGGTCATGGCGCTTTTGATCGCCGCGGGCAAGATCGTGATCTCGATCATCTCGGCCTTTGCCATTGTCTATTTCCGCTTTCCGTTTCGCATTCTGGCGTTCTGGATCATCTTCATCACCCTGATGCTGCCGGTCGAGGTGCGCATCGTGCCGACCTTTGCGGTGATCGCCGATCTGGGCATGCTCAACAGCTATGCGGGGCTGACCGTGCCCCTGATGGCCTCGGCCACGGCGACATTCCTGTTCCGGCAAGTCTTTCTGACAATCCCCGACGAAATGATGGAGGCCGCGCGAATCGATGGCGCGGGGCCGATGAAATTCTTTCGCGATATCTTGTTGCCATTGTCGCAGACAAACATCGCGGCGCTGTTCGTGATCCTGTTCATCTATGGCTGGAACCAGTACCTCTGGCCGCTGCTGATCACGACCGACAGCGGCTATTACACGATTGTGGCCGGCATCAAGCGCATGGCCGATGTCGTCGAAAGCGAACCCTTGTGGAATTACATCATGGCCGTGACCGTGCTGGCCATGCTGCCACCCGTGGCGGTGGTCATCTTCATGCAGCGGCTTTTCATCAAAGGCCTTGTGGATAGCGAGAAATAGCCATGGCAGACCTGAAACTGCGCAATCTGGGCAAGACCTATGGCGGTGGCATAAACGCCGTGGAAGGCGCGTCCATCGACATCGCGGATGGGGAATTCATCGTTCTGGTGGGCCCGTCGGGATGTGGGAAATCGACGATCCTGCGCATGATCGCGGGGCTTGAGACCATCACCACGGGCGAAGTCGAAATCGGCGGCCGCGTGGTCAACAGGCTTGAACCCGCCGAGCGCGACATCGCCATGGTGTTCCAGAACTACGCGCTCTATCCGCACATGAGCGTGCGCAAGAACATGGAATACGGGCTGAAGAACCGCGGCACGCCACGCGCCGAGATCGACCGCCGCATCGCTGCCGCCGCCCAGACGCTCCAGATCACGGACTATCTCGACCGCAAGCCGCGCGCCTTGTCGGGCGGTCAGCGACAGCGTGTCGCCATGGGGCGTGCCATCGTGCGCGAACCGGCGGTGTTCTTGTTCGACGAACCCTTGTCGAACCTTGATGCCAAGCTGCGCACCCAATTGCGCGCCGAACTCAAGGACCTGCACCGCCGCCTGCGCGCGACCTTTGTCTTCGTCACCCATGATCAGGTCGAAGCGATGAGCCTGGCCGACCGCATCGTGATCATGTCGCAAGGCCGGATCGAACAGATCGGCACGCCGATGGACCTCTACAAGCGGCCTGAAAGCCGATTTGTGGCCGAATTCATCGGCGCGCCGCCGATGAATGTGATCGACCTGAAAACACCAGCCGGTCAGGCAATCGCCGCGCTGGCCGATGGCGTGCCGCAAGGCGCGGGTGCGGTGGGCCTGCGCCCCGAACAGCTGCGCATCACGCGCGAGGGGCCGCAGGCACGCGTGATCTTGATCGAAGCGCTGGGCGCAGAGACGCTGGTGCATCTGGCGCTGGGCGATGCACGGCTGATCTTGCGCGACGGGCATGGCAGCTTGCTGACACTTGGCCAGACGCTTTGTCTTGGGGCCGATCCTGACGCGGTACGGTTCTTTGATCATGCGGGTCGCACGATGGACCCTGCTGCCCCGGCCCTGCCCAACCCGGCCCCCATGCGCGGCATCGGGGCATAAGGGGGCGGGAAAACCCGGGTTTTCCCGTGCGAAAAACGCGCGTTTTTCGCCCCCCTACTTTGCGGCCGGTTCGGGCAAGGGCCGCCCGCTCAGCGCGACCCAGGCATCATATTGCGACAAGAACACCCGGCCTGACAGATGCTGCAGGAAATGGGTCTTTTTCAGCCGGTCGGTCACCGGGCCCTTGACCTCCGACAGATGCAGGCTGATGCCCATATCCTTGAGCCGCAGGTTCAGCGCCTCGAGCGCCTCGAGCGCAGAGAAATCGATCACATTGACCGCCGAACACATCAAGACCACATGTCGGATCGGCCCACCCGTTCCCACGCGGTCCAGCACATAATCCTCCAGAAAGCGCGCATTGGGGAAATAAAGGCTTTCATCAATGCGGATGGCCACGATAGCCGGGTCCGTTTCAACCGTGTGACGGTGAATGTTGCGGAAATGCTGGCTGCCCGGCACCAGACCCACCTCGGCCACATGGGGTTTGGAGGTCTTGTACAGATGCAGCAGGATCGACAAGATCACCCCCGCTGACACCCCGGTTTCCACCCCTAGGCCCAAGGTGATCATGATGGTGGCCACAACGGCTGCGAAATCAGCCTTGGAATAGGTCCAGGCTGTCTTGAGGATCGAAAAATCCACAAGGCTCAGAACCGCGACCATGATCGTGGCGGCCAGGGTCGCGATCGGCAGGAAATAGATCAACGGCGTCAATGCCAGTGCCGCAACCAACAGACCCACTGCCGTAAAGGCCCCGGCGGCGGGCGTTTCGGCGCCGGCGTCGTAATTCACCACCGACCGCGCAAAGCCGCCCGTCACCGGATAGCCGCCGGTGAAACCGGCCCCGATATTGGCGGCCCCCAGCCCGATCAATTCCTGATTGGGGTCGATGCGCTGGCGCTTTTTGGCCGCCAGCGTCTGTGCCACCGAGATGGATTCGACAAATCCGATGACCGAAATCAACAGCGCCGGCACAAAAAGCGTCACCAGCAGGTCAAGGTTGACCGCAGGCATCGTCAGCGGCGGCAAGGATTGCGGCACCGCACCCACGATCGCCACGCCCCGCTCCGACAGCCCCAGCCCCCAGACCGCCAGCGTCGAAACCGCGACCGCGGCGACCGGTCCGGCCTTTTGCACGATATCTGCCAGTCTGGGTGGCAGGCCCCAGCCAAGGGCCAGGGGCTTGAGCCCCTTGCGCACCCAAAAGAGGAAACCCGTCGCGCTGACCCCGATCACCAGCGTGATCGCGTTCACCTCACCCAGATGCGAACCCAGTGACCACAGCATCTCGGGCAAGGTATGCCCCGAACCAGATACGCCCAGAATATGCTTGAGCTGGCTTGCCGCGATCAAGATGCCCGCCGCCGTGATGAAGCCCGCGATCACCGGATGGCTCAGGAAATTTGCCAAAAACCCCAGCTTGAGCAGCCCCATCGCCAACAAGATGACACCCGACATCACCGCCAGCGTCAGCGCGGCCACGCCATAGCCGATGGTTCCTTGTTCGGCCACCTGCCCCACCGCGGCCGCCGTCATCAACGACACGACCGCGACCGGCCCCACGGCCAGCACGCGCGAGGTGCCGAAAATCGCATAGAGCACGATCGGCAGAATCGAGGCATAAAGCCCCGCTTCGGGTGGCAGACCGGCCAGCATCGCATAGGCCAGCGATTGCGGGATCAGCATGATCGTCACGATCACCGCCGCCATCAGATCATTTTGCAGCGCATCGGTCGTGTAGCGGCGGCCCCAGTCAAGGACGGGAACATATCGGCGCAATCTGTCGGTCATGATGGGTGGTCTTTTCAAGCAGGGCAGCACGGAGCGCACCACCCGGGATCGGAAAAAAGGAAGAGCGTGCGCGCTCAGGCGGGATGCTGCGTGCGGGCCTGGACCATCGACCAGAGCGTCGAGGACCGCATGCCGCTGCGGCAATAGGCAAGGACCGGGCCGGGCAATTCGGCCAGAAGCTTTCCAAAGGCGCCGGCCTTGGCCTCGGTCAGGTCGCTGTGGGCGATGGGCAGGTAGCGCGCCTCGAGCCCTGCCGAGCGGGCGGCGGCCTCGATCTGGGCAAAGGCGGGCTGGCCGGGTTCTTCGCCATCGGGGCGGTTGCAGATGACCGCGCGATAGCCTTGGGCGGCGATCTGGGCCATTTCGGAGGGGGTGATCTGGCCCGTGACAGACAGGCCGGGCGTCAGGGTACGGGCGTCCATGGTGGCGCCTCCTTTGGAATGAGACCTTGGGGAATGGGCGGGCGGAGGCATCGGCCCCCGCCCCACCGGGTCACAGCGCGTTGACCGGAACCTTAAGCATCGGGTGGCCATTCTTGTCCTTGGGAATGTCGCCCGCGCGCATGTTCACCTGCAAGGCGGGGATGATCAGCTTGGGCATAGCAAGCTGCGCGTCGCGTTCCGTGCGGAACTTGACAAAGTCATCCTTGGTCTTGCCACCGCCGACATGGATGTTGTGCGCCTTTTCATCGCCCACGGTGGTTTCCCACTGAATGTCGCGGCCATTGGGGCCGTAGTCGTGGCACATGAACAGCCGCATCTGATCTGGCAGGCTCAGCACCTTCTGGATGCTGTCATACAGCATGCCCGCATCACCGCCGGGGAAATCGGCACGCGCCGACCCACCATCGGGCATGAAGAGCGTGTCGCCGACAAAGGCCGCATCGCCCATCACATGGGTCATGCAGGCGGGCGTGTGGCCGGGGGTGTAGACCGCAAAGGCGCGCAAGCCCCCGATCTCATAGCTGTCGCCATCATCGAAGAGGGCATCGAATTGGCTGCCGTCGCGCTGGAACTCGGTGCCTTCGTTGAAGACCTTGCCGAAGGTGTCTTGCACGATGGTGATGTTGCGCCCGATGCCGATCTTGCCACCCAGCTTCGACTGGATGTAGGGCGCGGCCGACAGGTGATCGGCATGGACATGGGTTTCGATCAGCCATTCGACCTTGAGGCCCTTTTCCGTGACATGGGCGATGATCTCATCGGCATTGTCATAGGTGATCCGGCCGGCGGCGTAATCGATATCCATCACGCTGTCGACGATGGCGCAGCTGTTGGAATTGGGATCTTTCACGACATAGGAAATCGTGTTGGTCGCCGGGTCGAAAAAGGGCTCGACCTCGGGACGGACATTCATGTTGACAGGAAAATCGGACATATCAGGCCCTCCGGCTCGATGGATTACACGGTTGCCTGGGCTTTGGGCCGAGACAGGTTCTGCAAGAACTTCGCGGCGAAAATGCCGCCGATGAGTGCTGCGACAAACAAGATCACCTCGATCCGGCCCGTGCCAAGCGCCGGCAGCGCGCCGCCGGGGCAAAAGCCGGCAATGCCCCAGCCCACACCAAAGACAGCAGAGCCGCCGATCAGGCGCGCGTCAAGATTGCGCGCAGTGGGCAAGACAAAGCGCCCCTCGAACAGGGGCCGGGCGCGACCAAAGACGATGCGATAGCCCACAGCGGTCACGACCAGCGCACCGCCCATCACAAAGGCCAGCGAGGGATCCCATGATCCCGCGACGTCAAAAAAGTTGATGACCTTGGCAGGGTTCGCCATGCCCGACACCACGATGCCGGTGCCAAAGACCACACCGATGAGATAGACAAAAATCAGATGCATCCGGATCACCCTGCGAAAACGTGGCGGACAAGATAGACAGTCACGGCGGTCGTCGCCATGAAGGTGAGCGTGGCCGCGATCGACCGGGGCGAAAGGCGCGCCATGCCGCACACGCCATGCCCCGAGGTGCAGCCCGACCCATAGGTCACGCCGATCCCAACGATAAAGCCGCCGATCAGCAGCATGGGCGTGGAGACGGGGACCACGACCTCGGGCATTTGGCCCGCGACCAGCCAATAGACGCCGGGCCCGGTGATCATGCCCAGCAAAAGCGCAATGCGCCAGCTGGCATCTTGCCACGAGGATGGCGTGACAATACCCGCCAAGACGCCCGTGGCCCCCATGACGCGGCCAATCGCCAGCATCAGCAGCACGGAAGCCAAACCGATCAGCACGCCGCCGCCCAGTGAGGCCCAAGGGGTGAATGCGGTTTCGATCATGCGTGCCACCCGGCGGTGATCTGAACGCAAGAGTGAGAAATGACAGGCATCGAGACGGACTCCTTCGTGGTCATGCGATGTGGCATAGCGATTCGAGGACCGTCCGTCAGTGATCTAGTCACACAAGCACCCGTGGCCCGCCAAAGGGGGCGAAAAACCCGGGTTTTTCGCGCGGAAAATCTCGAGATTTTCCATCCGGAAAGCGTGCGCTTTCCGCCCCCCTCAGCTTGTGGAGAGTGCGCGCAGACCGTCACAATCGAGGATTTCGACCGCCCCGCGCGATTGCGCGATCCAGCCGCGGCGCTGGAATTCCGCCAATTGGCGCGAAATCACCTCGCGTGCGGTGCCAAGTTCGGCGGCCAATTGCGCATGGGTCGCTTTCAAGACCCCGGTATCGGCGCGTTCAATGATCTTTTGCGCCAGTCGGATGTCCATGCGCCGAAAGGCGATATCCTCGATCACATGGAACAGGTCACTGATCCGGCGCGAATAGGCGCGGAACACGAAATTCCGGAATTCCTTGGATGATGCGACCAGGTCGTCGAACACCCCGCGTGGGATGGCGGCGGCCACCACCTCGGTTTCGGCCACGCCTTCGGCCGCGTGATCCTCATAGGCCAGCATGCACGCGGTGGTCAGCACGCAGCTTTCGCCCGCTGTGGCCCGATAAAGCACCACTTCGCGCCCGCTTTCGGCCAGTTGCTGCACCCGCACCGTGCCTTGCAACAAGAGCAACAGATGATCGGGCGATTTGCCGGGGCCAAAGATGATCGTGTCTGCGGGCAAGCGGATCACCTGACTGCGCGTGGTCAAGACATCACGCAGGCGCGGCTCCAGCTTGCTCAGACCGTCAAAGCGGTTGATCCAATCTTCTGTTGGCACCACGGCTGTCATGAGGCTTGTCTTTCCATTCGTGTCCGCGTGTCGTGCATGTATCGCATGGGCTGCCAGATTGCAGCCCCTTGCGCGGGTGTGCAAGCGCCGCGCCAAGTGCTCAGGCCGCGTGGCTGTTCTGACGCGTCAGGTCCTTGAGCATCATGGCATGCGGCAAGCTGACGCCGTCACGCGCAATCTGGTGGCGCAGCCTGAGTTGCCAGCCATGGCGGCGAAAGAATCGCTCGCCCAAAAGACTGGCACCTGTTTCCAGCCGCCCAAGCCCCGCGACGCGCGCATGCCCTTCCAGCACGGCATAAAGCGTATCGGCCACGCCTTGGCCCATGACTTCGGGGGCGACATAGGCGAAATCAAGCCACCCCGTGACCAGATCAAGCGTCATGAAGCCCAAGAGGTTCCCATCGCGTTCGGCCAGGATCGTGTCGGCCTCGATCAGGCGACGGTGCCAATCGTCGTCGTTGGGCGGTGCGGGCGACCATGCGGCGCGCTGGGCGGGGCAATAGTGCTGCGCCGCGCCCTCGTGGACCGCACGGTGATACAACACTGCCAAGCCTGCGGCATCGCTGTCGCGGCAGGGCCGGATCGTCAGCGCCTTCATGCCTGACGGGCAGCCTGGAGGGCCGCAGACAGGTCGGCAATCAGGTCATCGGGGTCTTCCAGCCCGACCGACAGCCGCACCAGCCCGGGTGTGATGCCGAGCATCTGCTTTTGCGCATCGCTCAAGCGCTGATGGGTCGTGGTTGCGGGATGGGTGATGATGGATTTCGCATCGCCCAGATTGTTGGAGATGATGATGATCTCGAGCGCATTGAGAAAGCGGAATGCCGCCGCCTGTCCGCCCTCGATCTCGAGCGCGATGACGGTGCCGCCCTGTTCCATCTGGGCGCGCGCCAGCGCATGCTGGGGATGGCTGGGCAGGCCGGGATAGATGACCCTTGACAGCCCCGCGCGCGCTTCGAGCGCCTCGGCGATGGCTTGCGCGCTGGCCGCCTGTGCGCGGCAGCGCAACTCGACGGTTTCGAGCGATTTCAGCATCACCCAGGCGTTGAAGGGCGACATCGCCCCGCCTGTGTGTTTCATGTAGGGCTCGACCGTCTTGCGGATGAAGGTCTTGCTGCCAAGGATCACGCCGCCCAGACAGCGCCCCTGACCATCGATGTGCTTGGTGGCCGAATAGATCACCACATCCGCGCCCAGACCCAGCGTGTCCTGGAACACCGGCGTGGCAAAGACATTGTCCACGATGACCAGAGCACCCACCGCATGGGCAAGCCGGGACACGGCGGCGATGTCGATCACCTCGAGCGTGGGGTTCGAGATCGATTCGAAGAACACCGCCCTTGTGTCGGGCCGGATCGCATCGCGCCATTGGGTCAGATCGGTGCCATCGACAAACGTGACCTCGACGCCATAGCGGCCCAGGATTTCCTCAAGGATATACAGGCACGACCCGAACAGCGCCCGCGCCGATACCACATGATCGCCCGCCCGCAGCATCGACACCAGCGCACCATTGACCGCCGCCATGCCAGAGGCGGTGGCAAAGGCCGCCTCGGCCCCTTCCAGGGCTGCGATGCGGTCTTCGAACATGGCAACCGTCGGATTGCCGTAGCGGGCGTAGATGTATTCATCCGGCCCGATCTCGACAAAGCGGGCCTCGGCGGCTTCGGCGGTGTCATAGACAAAGCCCTGGGTCAGGAAAATCGCCTCGCTCACCTCGCCATACTGGCTGCGGCGGGTGCCGGCGTGAACGGCGCGGGTGCGCGATTTGCGCGCGGGGGTGGGGGTGTCGGTCATGCCCGTCTCCTTTCGCATCAGGTCGGGGCGCAGCCTGCGCGCCCTTTGGTGGCACAGGGTCGGGAGCAAGCGGGAAAGCCGACATCCGCGACCTCTTTAGCGGTTTGTTTAACGTGGCCCGCAATCCGGTTCACAAATCGCCACGCGCGATGGGCTACGCCGCGCCTGCGCCCGCGTCAAGCGGGCTTGATGCGGCGCGGATGCGTCATGGAAATGTTGCAGATCTTTGATCGAAATGTTGCGCAATCCGGCTATCCCGCCCCCAGATATGGCGGGGACAGCACAGATGGCCGTGATTTCCGTCAACGCGACCGAAACCGGTTGGAGCAGCACAGACGCGCTGATGCAGGGCCTCGCGCGGCTTGGCCCGGGGGCAAGCGTCATCATCATGATCCATGGCTTTCGCTATTCGCCATGGGATGCGGCCAATGATCCGCACAGCCACATCCTGTCGCCTGTCCGATCGGCTTCGCGCTGGAAGTCGACGAGCTGGCCCAAGCACCTGAGGCTGGACCGGGCTGGGGCGGGGCTGGGCATCGGGCTGGGCTGGCATGCGCGCGGCAGGCTGTCCGATGTGGCCGCGCGGGCCTTTGGGCTGGGCCGGACGCTGGAGGATCTTGTGCGCCGGGTGAAATCCGCGCGCCCGGACCTGTCGGTTCATCTTTTCGGGCATTCGCTGGGGGCCCGGGTCGCGCTTTCGGCGCTGTCCGGGCTTGCGGCCGGCGATGTTGCGCGCGTCGTGCTCTTGTCAGGGGCCGAATATGCCGTCACGGCCCGCGCGGCCATGGCCACCCCGGCGGGACGTGCGGCCCGGGTGCTGAACGTGACAAGCAGGCAGAACGCGGTGTTCGATCTGGCCTTCCGGCTGTGCGCACCACCGGCATCGCGCGGCGACGCGGCGCTCTCGGGCCGGCTCGACGGGGTTGCGGGCTGGACAGATCTGCAGATCGATTGCCCCAGCAGCCGTGCGGCCCTGTGCGGGCTTGGCTTTCACGTCCGGCCCGCCCGTGGCGTGATCTGTCACTGGTCGACCTATCTGCAGCCGGGCCTGTTTCGGCTTTACCGTGCGGTCTGCGATCAGGCCACGCCCGACATTCTGGACCGGCTGGATGCGGCATTGGCCCGCGACATGCCAAAAACCAGCCCGAACCCGGCCCAATTGCAGCTTTCCCCCTTGTGATCGGGGCGGGTTGGCCCGATGTCCCCGTCAGACTGGCAAGAAACCCGGCGATCCGCCGCGCAGGACGGCTGGTTTTCGGGCGAGAATATCTCTAGCTTCGCCCGGGTAAGGGTCATGGAAACACGATGAGTTCAGGTGTGCTTCAGGGTGTCGCGTTCTTTGCCTTGATGGTGGTCGTGGGGATCGCCGTCTTTGGTGGCTTCGGGGTGTTGTGACATGTCCAGACGCTATGGCGGCACATTCAGCCCAACCGGCAGCCC
>NZ_CALAHQ010000040.1 GCF_937892565.1 uncultured Roseicyclus sp.
AATGCGCCAACATCCGGCTCTGGTGGGGATGGCAGCGGCGGGGGCTCTGATACCTGTTCGCGGTCTACGCTCGACATGGTCGCCACAACGGTCGGTGGCGCGCGACCTGGCGCGGCGCTAGGGCTTTTGGCGCGGCTTTTCGCCTTGGCGCAAGAGGTTACGCGCCGCTCTAGGACAACCCGGCTTCGGCAAAGACCTCTGACAAGGGCCGCTTGGGCCGGGGTCCGACATGGCGGATCACCTCGGCGGCGGCGGCCACGCCCATCCGACCGGCCATGGCCAGATCGCGCCCTGTGGCCATGCCATACAGAAACCCGGCCGCGAATTGATCGCCCGCCCCTGTTGCATCGACCGGTGTGATCCGTGTCACCGGCACCTCGATGCGCTGCGCGCCGCGGATGATCTTTACCGGCTCGCCGGAATGGGTGCACACCACCATGTCGCAAATGCCGGCGGCCCGTGCCAGGGCGCCATCCAGATCATCGGTCTGATAGAGCGCCAGCCATTCCTCGTGATTGCCGATCACATAATCCATCTCGCCCTGGATCAGCGCCAGGAAATCGGCCCGGTGCCGATCGACGCAAAACGGATCTGACAGGGTGATGCCCACCTTGCCGCCACCCTGTCGGCAATACTGTGCCGCGGCGGCAAAGGCGGATTTGCCTTCGGGCTTGTCGTAGAGATACCCCTCAAGAAACAGCCAACGCGCGGCACCCGCCACGGCCGGGTCGACATCGCCCGCGTGGAAATCGGCACCCGCACCCAGATAGGTGTTCATCGACCGCTCCCCGTCGGGCGAGACAAAGATCATCGAGCGTGACGTGGGCGCAGGCGCATCCTTGGCCGGAGGATTGGGAAAATCGGTGCCCTGTTCTGCCATGCCGGCTGCATAGAAACGGCCCAGCGCATCGTCTTTCACCTTGCCCAGAAACGCGGTCCTCAGGCCCAGCGTGCCCGCCCCCGCGATGGTGTTGGCAACCGATCCGCCCGGCGCCTGCACCCGGTCGCGCATCGCGGCATACAAAAGCTCGGCCCGCTCGCGGTCGATCAGCTGCATGATGCCCTTTTCAATTCCCATCAGGTCCAGAAAGCTGTCATCGCCATGGGAAATCACATCGACAATGGCATTGCCGATGCCCACCAGATCATAGGGTTTGGTCATGGGGTCTTGTCCTCGTATTGGCACAGGTCGCGGATGATGCAGACCGCGCAGCGGGGTTTGCGCGCGACACAGACATACCGGCCGTGCAGGATCATCCAGTGATGGGCATGTAGCTGATATTCGGCCGGAACATGGTCTTCGATGGCGCGCTCGACGGCGTCGACATCACGGCCCGGCGCCATGCCAGACCGGTTGCCGAGGCGAAAGATATGCGTGTCGACGGCCTGAGCGGGGAAATGCCACCACATGTTCAGCACCACATTGGCGGTCTTTCGCCCGACACCGGGCAACGATTGCAGCGCCGCGCGGCTTGATGGCACCTGACCGCCAAATTCCTCGACCAGGATGCGGCTCAGCTTGATGACATTGCTGGCCTTGTTGCGATAAAGGCCGATGGTCTTGATATGCTGGATCAAGGCCTCCTCGCCCAGGGCGAGCATCTTTTCGGGGGTGTCGGCGATCTGGAACAGGGGCCCTGTGGCGCGATTGACACCCACATCGGTGGCCTGAGCGCTCAGCGCCACGGCCACAACCAGCGTAAAGGCGTTGGTGTGATGCAATTCACCCTTGGGTTCCGGCGCGGCGGCGTGGAACCGCGCGAAGATCTCGCGCATCGCGGCATAGGAAAGTTGCTTGGCCATGGTGCCTTTTGGCGCGTGTCGCGGCTTGCGGCAAGCGCGTTTTGGCGCAAGTTTCGGGTCGCGCGACCGCGGCCGGTCAGGCTATGCTTGGCTTATGACCGATACATCCGCCTATCACTACAACGTCATCCGCCGGGCCATCGATATCATTGATGCGGCCAGGACACCGCTCAGCCTCGAAGATCTGGCGCAAGCCATGCAGATGAGCCCCACCCATTTCCAGCGTGTCTTTTCGGCATGGGCGGGTGTCAGCCCCAAGCGCTATCAGCAGTATCTGGCGCTAAGCCACGCCAAACGATTGTTGCAGGAGCGTTTCACCACACTCGACACCGCGCAGGCCGTGGGCCTGACCGGCACCGGGCGGCTGCACGATCTTTTCGTGACATGGGAGGCGATGGCGCCCGGCGCCTATGCGCGCGGCGGGGCGGACGTGACGATCCGGCATGGATGGCACGACAGCCCTTTTGGCCCGATGCTGGCGCTGGCGACCGACCGGGGGCTGTGCGGTCTGGGATTTGCCGCCGAAACCGGCGCCGAGGCGACGCTGGCCGATCTGATGGCCCGCTGGCCCGCCGCAACCCATGTCGAAGACCCGACGGCCGTTGCGCCCTTGAGCAAGGCCGTGTTCGACGGTGCGGGCGCGGCACGGCTGCATCTGATCGGGGCACCCTTTCAGATCAAGGTCTGGGAGGCGCTCTTGCGCATCCCCACGGGTCATGTGACCACCTATTCCACCATCGCGGACGCCATCGGCCATCCCCGTGCCGTGCGCGCGGTGGGAACGGCGGTGGGGCGCAACCCGATCAGCTGGCTGATCCCCTGTCACCGGGCGCTGCGCAAATCGGGGGAACTGGGCGGCTATCACTGGGGCCTGCCCGTCAAGCGCGCCATGCTGGCATGGGAGGCCGCGACCACCCAGACGTGACGCAGATGTGATGGGCGTCTTTCCGCGCTTGGGAGATTTCCCGCTGCGCAACGCAAAGAGCCCTGATATGATATCCAAGACATCTGCGCCCGCACAAACCGGGCCATAGGGCAGTATGAAAGGGGTAATCTTATGAAAGTGACTTTGAAACGTGTCGTTCTGGCCACCGCTTCGGCCTTGGCGCTGACCGGCTGTGTCAGCAACACCGCCGAGCCGATGGGCCAGCGCACGCAAAGCGGCGCGATCATCGGCGGCATGCTGGGCGGTTTCCTGGGCGCCACCAACAATGACAGCAATCCCGGGCTGGGCGCTGTGGTGGGGGCGGCCACCGGCGCCTTGGCGGGTGGCGCGATCGGCGCGTCGCTCGACCGACAGGCACAAGATCTGCGCGGAACGCTGGCCGATGACCGGATCATGATCCAGAACACCGGGCGCGAATTGATCGTCACCATGCCCGACGGCATCTTGTTTGATGTCGACAGCGCGGCAATCCGCGCCGGGCTGCAACGCGACATCCGCGCCTTGGCCCGCAATCTGCAGAAATACCCCGACACCACCGTCAATGTTCTGGGCCACACCGACAACACAGGATCGGCCGCCTATAATGAGGGTCTGTCAACCCGCCGGGCACAGGCCGTGGCCGGTGTTTTGCTGGAAGAGGGCGTGTCACCCGCACGCGTGCGCGCCATTGGCCGGGGCGAGGATGATCCGGTCGCCAGCAACCTGACCGCCGAGGGCCGCCAGCAAAACCGCCGGGTCGAGGTCATCATTCGTCCGATCCGGTAAGCGCGTCCACACGTCGATGCTGGACAGCCCCCTTTCGCTGGTCATATCACTTGACCAATCTGGAGGGGGTCCCATGCCGTTCCAACGTGTCGAAGCCGAAAAACTGTCGCAATCCGTGGTGCGCCAGATCGAACAGCTGATCTTGCGCGGCATCCTGCGCCCCGGGGAACGGCTTCCCTCGGAGCGCGAATTGAGCGAGCGTCTGGGTGTCTCGCGGCCCAGCCTGCGCGATGCGGTGGCCGAATTGCAGGCGCGCGGCCTGTTGGCGACGCGGGCGGGTGCCGGCATCTATGTGGCCGATGTGCTGGGCTCGGCCTTTTCGCCTGCGCTGATCCGGCTGATCGCCAGCCATGAGGAAGCGGTGTTTGATTACATCGCCTTTCGCCGCGATCTGGAATCCATCGCCGCCGAACGCGCGGCGGTCCACGGGTCGGATATCGACCTCAAGGTCATCGACGCGATCTTTCAAAAGATGGAAGCCGCCCATCGCAAGCGCAACCCCGCCGATGAGGCGGAACTGGACGCGGAATTTCACCTTGCCATCCTTGAGGCCAGCCACAACGTGATCTTGCTGCACATGATGCGCTCGATCTTTGATCTGTTGAAGCAAGGCGTGTTCTTCAACCGCCAGATGATGTTCAAGAGCCGCACCACCCGCGATCTGCTTCTTGATCATCACCGCGCCATCAACGAGGCGCTGCAAGCGCGCGACGCCCCCGCCGCGCGCGCCGCCATCAACGAACATCTCAGCTATGTCGAAAGCCGCCTGGGTGAATTGCGCCGCGCCGAAAAGAACGAGGAAATCGCTCGCCTGCGCTACGCGCATGAGCAAGAACGCGGCTAGAGATCCAGCGCCATGTGCCGGTTCACATCCTTGTAAAGCAGGTAGCGAAACCGCCCCGGCCCGCCCGCATAGCAGGCTTGCGGGCAAAAGGCGCGCAACCACATGAAATCGCCCGCCTCTACCTCGACCCAATCACGGTTGAGCCGATAGACGGCCTTGCCCTCGAGCACGTAAAGCCCGTGTTCCATCACATGGGTTTCTGCAAAGGGGATGCAGGCGCCGGGTTCGAAGGTCACGATGTTGACATGCATGTCATGGCGCAGATCGTTTGGATCGACAAACCGCGTGGTGGCCCAGCGGCCATCCGTGCCGGGCATGGGCGTGGGGGCCACAGCGCCATCCGAGGTGAAAAACGCCTCTGGCCGATCGATGCCATCGACCGCGACATAGCGCTTGCGCACCCAATGCAGCGTCGCGGGCTGGTCGGTGTCGTTCAAGATCGTCCAGCCGCAACCGGGCGGAAGATATGCATAGCCGCCCGTGGCCAGCGCATGGGTGGCCCCGTCAAGATGCACCGACACGGCACCGCCCACGACAAACAGCACGCCTTGCGCGCCCGCTTCGGGTTCGGGCCGGTCAGATCCGCCGCCCGGCGCGATTTCCACGATCAACTGCGCGAAGGTTTCGGCGAAGCCCGTCAGGGGCCGCGCCAGAACCCAAGCCCGCGTGCCCCGCCAATGTGGCAGAAAACTGGTCACGATATCGCGCATCACGCCCTTGGGGATGACGGCATAGCTTTCCGTGAACACCGCACGGTCGGTCATCACCTGCGTCTGGGGTGGATGGCCGCCAGGCGGCGTGGCGTAGAATGGGCTGGGGTCGGTCGGAAGCGGCATGAGCGATGGGTCCATCGATGGAAGCGGT
Organism: uncultured Roseicyclus sp.; assembly: GCF_937892565.1. GTDB lineage: Bacteria > Pseudomonadota > Alphaproteobacteria > Rhodobacterales > Rhodobacteraceae > Roseicyclus. Next base: position 5,223 of record NZ_CALAHQ010000040.1, read on the forward strand.
GCGTCGAGACGTGACAAGGCGCAGGGGTCAACCGCCCCCGCAGTGCCATCCTTTCGCACAGTGCGGCCAAAGGAAAGCCCCGACCGTGCAGCCCTCAGGTCGCCTCGCCACCATTGACCGCGATCATCTGCCCCGAGACAAACCGCGCCTCGGGCGAGCACAAGAAGGCCACCATGGCCGCCACATCCTCGGGGCGGCCCATCACGCCCGCCGGGATCGACTTGACCCGCGCCGGATCATCGACCGTTTCGCTTTCCTTGCGGATCTGGCCCGGCGAAACGACATTGGCGGTGATGCCATGCACGGCAAATTCCTGTGACAGCGCCTTGGTCAGACCCCAGACCCCATGCTTGGCCGCCGAAATCGGGGCGCCTTCGTGATAGCCGCGCATGGCCTTCATGCCCGTGAAATTGACGATACGCCCCCATTTGCGCGCCACCATGCCGGGCAGACAGGCACGGCTCAGCCGAAAGGCCGCCGTCAGCGCGGTGTCCATCACCGCGTCCCAATCGGCGTCCGAGGTTTCCAGAAACGGCTTGTGCGGTCTTTGGGCGGCATTGTTCACCAAAATGTCGACAGCGCCGAAGCGATCATGCGCGGCCTGAACGATGCGCGCCACATCCCCGGCGCTCGCCACGTCGCCCATCGCGATCAGCGCCGATCCGCCCGCTGCGGCGACACGGGCGGCGGTTTCTTCGCAACCCGCCAGATCACGCGCACCATTGACCACAACATTGCATCCCATCCGCGCCAGTTGCAGCGCGATCGCCCGTCCGATGTTTTGCCCCGACCCCGAGACGAACGCCGTCTTACCTGCCAAAATGCCAACTGTCATGCCGCGCCCATCCCTTTGCTTTCATGTGGCTTTCAAGGCTTTTTCCAAAACCGCAGCCCGTCACGCCCGCCCTTGGCCACGCTGCCGCGTTACCCGATCGATTGGCATTTGGCTACCCGGCCTTTGTTGGTCAATCAACAGAATATTGTTGACAATTGAGAGATGGCGGCATGAATTGCCCCCATGGAACTGGATCAAGACACCCGCCCTCATGTCGCTTTGCGTCGCCAGCGCCCCTTGGTGCTTGAGGTGCGCGACGAGCTTGAGCGCATGATTTTGCATGGTGACATCGCGCCGGGTGATCGGCTGAACGAATATGCCCTGGCCGAGCAATTGGGTGTCAGCCGCGCCCCCGTGCGCGAAGCGGCCCGGTCACTGGAGCGCGAGGGGCTGGTCACGGCCGTGGCCAACGAAGGCGTCTATGTGCGCAAGCTTGGTCTTGAGGATGCGCTGCAACTCTACGATCTGCGCGCGCTGATGGCGGGGCATCTGTGCGCGGTTCTGGCCAGCCATGCCGATGCCGCAATCAAGGCAGAACTGCGCGGCTGCGTGGCACATATGGACAGCCTGATCGGTTCGGGCGACGAACCCGGCTATTTCGAGCTGAACCTTGCCTTTCACGATCGCATCGCCGAGGCGGCAGGCCCGAACGCCGACCGCGCGCGCGCACTCTACATCGCCTTTGGCAAGGAGGTGCGGTTGCTCAGGCGGCGGGTGCTTGATGGCGCGGCATCGTTGACACAATCAAACGAAGAACATGACCGGATCGTGGCCGCCATCGAGGCGGGCGATGTCGAAGGCGCACGCAAGGCGGGCGCCTGGCACCATGAAAACGGCAAGAAAAGATTGTTGGACAGGCTTTGATCGAGGGACATATGGCAGTCTGTCCAGCCATCCACGCGGATCTGCCCCAAGGGGCAAAAGATCCGCACACACAAACCGAAACCCAAGGGAGGACTACATGACACTTCACACCGATCAGATCGCAAGCCGCATCAAGGCTGGCGTGTTGGGTATGGCACTGGCCGCACCCCTCGCTCTGGCAGGTGCCGCACAGGCACAAACCTATCCCGATCCGGCACAGACGCTGGATTGGACGATCGCGTTTGGCCCCGGCGGCGGCAACGACATCATGGCGCGCACGATCGTCGAGATCTTGAATACCTATGACCTCTATCCCGGCAACATCACGCTTGAGAACCGCGCGGGCGGTTCGGGTGCCGTGGGCTGGGGCCACCTGTTTGGTCAGGCCGGTTCGGGCTATGGCATTTCGACCACCTCGGGCAGCTTCGTGACCACGCCGCTGCAGGCAGACCTGCCTTGGGCGCCCGCCGATTTCACCCCCGTGGCCTTGCTGGCCACCGATGATCTCGTGCTGGTCGTCGCGGGCGATTCCGAGATTCAGGATATCGGCCAGTTCATCGAATTCGCCAAGGCCAACCCGGTCAACATCGGCGGCACCGGCACGGTGAACGTGGACTTCATCGTTCCCGCGCTTTTCGCACAATCGGCAGGGTTTGAGTTCGAATACATCTCGTTCAACTCGATGGCCGATCAGACGACCGCCCTATTGTCGGGTGCAATCGACGCGATGGCGGGCAACCCCGGCGAGATCCTGGGCCTGATCGACTCCGGTGATCTGCGTGCCTTGGCCTATTCGGGCAACTCCACCCCCGAAGCCCTTGCAGGCGTGCCCACGATGGCAGAAGCGGGCCACCCGATCGGCGTGTCGATGCCGCGCGGCCTGATCTTGCCGCCCGATGCACCGGCAGAAGCCCAAGCCTTCTGGATCGAAACCATGCAGCGCGTGGTCGAGACCCCGGAATGGGCCGCCTACATCGAAAACAACACGCTGACCCCCACCTTCCTGTTCGGTGAAGAATTCCGCACCTTCCTGACCGAGACACAAAACGGCTTTGAAGAAGTTTTGCGCTCGGTCGGCGCGATCCAGTAATCGGGACCTGAACCGTGGGCCGGGCGTTATCGCGCCCGGCCCATTTTCCTTGAGCAACGGGGTGGACATGCGCATCGTTTTCTTGCTGGCTGTCTTGGGCGGCGCGATCTTCTACAGCTACATCGCATTTTTCGATCTGACCTTCCTGACGCGGACCGGTCGGATCGGCCCCGGATTTTTTCCGCGCATCGTGGGCGCAACGATGATCGTCATGACGCTGTGGGCGATCCTTGACGCCTTGCGCGACCGCCGGGCAATCGCCGCGGGCGCGGCACCCGGTCCCAATGACACGCCGCCCGGGATCTGGCGGGATGCCATCATCCTTTTGGTCATCGTGCTGTGCTATGCGGTCTTGCTGCGGCTGTTTGGCGGCTTTGTGTCTACGGTGATCTATCTTGGGGTTGCGCTGTTTGTGTTCAATCCGCGCCGCCATCTGCAAAACGCGCTCATTGCGGTGATCTTTCCGGGCGCGGTCTATCTGGCATTTGATCGCTTGTTGAACGCGAACATGCCGCCCGCCCTATTCACTCTGCCGTTCTGATCGGCAAGGCCGCAACGCGACCGCCAAGGGAGCCAAGAATGGACATTTTCTCTGACCTCTTCATGGGCCTGTCGATCGCCATCACGCCCATGAACATGCTGTATCTGCTGATCGGCGCCGTGGTGGGAATGATCGTGGGCGTGATCCCCGGCTTCGGGCCATCGGCCGGTCTGGCAATCTTGCTGCCGCTGACCTTTGGCATGGAACCTGTGGGGGCCATCATGATGCTGGCCGCGATCTATTACGGGTCGATGTATGGTGGCACCATCACCTCGATCCTGCTCAACACGCCGGGCGAAAGCGCCACCGTGGCGTCCACCTTTGACGGCTATCCACTGGCCAAAAAGGGCCGTGCGGGACCGGCGCTGGTGATGCAGGCCGTGGCGTCATTCGTCGGCGGCACAGTCGGCGTATTGCTGATCACCGTTCTGGCGCCCATGTTCAGCCAGGTGTCGCGCAGCTTCGGGCCGCCGGAATATTTCCTGCTGGCGCTCATGGGATTGCTGACACTGATCGTGATGATCGGCTCGAACTGGAAGCTGGGCGTGATTTCGGCCTTGATCGGTCTGGCGCTTGGCACCGTCGGGGTCGATCTGGAGACCGGACAGGGCCGTTATACCTTTGGCTCGGCCGAATTGATCGGCGGCATCTATTTCATCCCGATCGCCATTGGTCTTTTCGGTCTGGGCGAGCTGTTTTATGCCTTCTACACCGGCATGCACCGCGCAGGCGAAGGCACGCTGGTCGATTATCGCAAGGAAACCCGGTTCTGGCCCACCGCGCAGGATTACCTGTCGACCCGCTGGACCATGGTGCGCGGCTCGATCCTTGGGTTCGTCGTGGGCGTGATCCCCGGCGCGGGCGCCACCATTGCCTCGCTCATGGCTTATTCGGCGGAACGCTCGCTGTCGAAAACGCCCGAGAATTTCGGCAAGGGTGAAATGGCGGGGCTTGTAGCGCCCGAAACGGCCAATAATGCCGCCTCATCGGGCGCGATGGTGCCGCTGTTGACCTTGGGCATCCCGGGCTCTGCATCGACAGCGGTGCTCTTGGCGGCCTTCATGTTGTGGGGTCTGCGCCCCGGCCCGCTGTTCATGGAACAGAATTCGGAACTGGCATGGGGCCTGATCGCGTCGATGTATCTGGGCAACATCATCCTTTTGGTGATCAACATCTTCGCGATCCCGCTGTTTGTGCAGATCGTCAAGGTGCCCTACCGCATGCTCGGGCCCTGCATCGTGGTGATCTGTGCGCTGGGAACCTTTACCGTGAACGCCAGCTTCATCGAGGTCTGGCTGATGATGGGGGCGGCGATCGTGGGCTTTTTCATGCGGATGTATGGCTTTTCGCCCGCAGCCTTGGTGCTGGCGCTGGTTCTGGGGCCCTTGGCCGAACAGGCGCTGCGCCAGACACTGACCATTTCGCGCGGGTCGTTCGACATCTTTTTCGAACGCTCGGCGTCGCTGTCGATCATTGCGGTCACGATCGGGCTGGTGGTTTTGCTGCCGCTGATGGGTCGCTGTGGCGCCCGCGCCAAGGCCGGCAAAAAGATCGAAGGCTAAGACCGGGCGGCACACGCACCGGTTCAAAAGGACAAAGGCGCGGGGGCTGGTCCCCCGCGCCTTTTCATGACCGAAGCGACAGTCTTGCCCATGGTCGACAAGCAACGCCCGACTGCCAAGACCGTGCCAACCCCGGGGGCTGCGGCGTCAGGCGGTGGTTTGGGCGTCGGGCATTTTCCATGTGGCCGTCGCATGGGCCGCCAGCTTGCCATCGGGACCATACAGATGGCTTTCCATGAACGACAAGCCGCGCCCGCGCTTGGTGAAACGTCCCTCGCAGGTCACGCTGCCGCCCGACACGGGGCGCATGAATTGCACCTTCATCTCGATCGTGGCACCGGGCCCCGCCACCTTGGCCACCAGATGGCCCATCGAGATATCCATGGCTGACGCCATGACACCGCCATGCAACACACCTTGGGGGTTTTTCAGCATATCGGTCACCTCAAAGCTCAAGCGGCAGACCTGCTTGTCGGGGTCGGCCGCCGCTTCGGGCAGATAGGCAAAGGACAGGCCCAGAAAGCGGGCGAAAAAGAACCGCTCAAAGGCCTGTTCGTGATCGTCCAACGCGTGATCAAGGCGCCTGCGCGCCTCAACCACATCGATGCGGGCCGGTTTGGTGTCGTTCATCGGGCCCGTCACGCGCCGATGAAATTCGGTTTGCGCTTTTCCATGAACGCGCGACGACCCTCGATATAGTCCTGACTGTCGAAACAGGCCTTCACGCGGGCCTCACATTCGGCCAGATCGCGCGCGCTTTCCGGGGCAACGGTCTGGCCGACGATGTATTTCACCGACCCCACCGTCATCGGAGCATTTTCCGCGATCATGCGGGCCGTGTCTTCGGCCACTTGCGCGACCTGGTCATCGGGCACGACACGATTGACCAGCCCCATGATCCGCGCCTCTTCGGCGTCGAAACGGCGGGCGGTGTAAAAGATCTCCTTGGCAAAGGACGGGCCGACCACATCGACCAGCCGCTTGATCCCGTAATAGCCATAGCCCAGACCCAGCTTGGCCGCGGGCACCGCAAAGCTTGCCCCCGCGCCGCAAATCCGCAGATCGCAGCACAGCGCCAGCGCCATGCCGCCACCGATGCAAAACCCGTCGATCTGGGCGATGGTGGGCTTGGGAAAGGCTTCGACCATGTCGTAAACGCGCTTGGTGGTGGCGTTGTAATGGGCCACCGCCTCTTCGCTGGCGCGTTCGCTCTCGAATTTGGAGATATCGGCCCCCGACACAAAGGCTTTGCCCCCTGCCCCCGACAAGATCAGGATGCGCACGCTGGGATCAGCCTGAAAACGGGTCACGGCCGCCTCGACCGCCTCCCACATCTCGAGCGAGACGGCGTTGCGCTTTTCGGGCTGGTTGAAAATGATGCGGGCGATATCGCCGTTTTGTTCGGTCAGGATCTTGTCGGTCATGGGTGGTGTCCCTTCGGATCGTCAGATGGCGCCAGAGGCTTTCATGGCAGCGATCTGGGCTTCGGTGTAGCCGATTTCGGTCAAGATATCGGTGGTGTGCTGCCCCGCAAGCGGCGGTGGCGTGGCAATCATGCTGGGGGTGCGGCTCAGGATGATGGGCTGGCCCACCAGTTCGGTCGCGCCGCGCTCCTGGCTGATGACAGGCTGGGCCAGACCCAGATGGCGCACCTGCGGGTTGGAAAACACCTGACCGATATCGTTGATCTCGCCCGCGGGCACGCCAGCGGCGTTGAAACGCTCGATCCAATCGGCGGTGGTGGCGGTGGCGGTGATTGTCTCGATCTCGGCGTTGAGCGCGTCGCGGTTCTTGGACCGCGCGGCGGCATTGACGTAGCGCTCATCGGTTGCCCAGTCAGACCGCCCCATGCTGTCGCAGAATTTCCGCCAGATCTGATTGCCGGTCACGGCGATATTCATGTAGCCATCATGGGTCTTGAACACGCCGGTCGGGATGGTGGTGGGGTGATTGTTGCCCGCCTGTTTGGGCACGTCGCCGTCCATCAAGAAACGCGCGGCCTGAAAATCCAGCATGAACACCTGTGCCTGCAACAGCGATGTCTGCACCCATTGACCGCGCCCGGAACTTTGACGCTCGAATAGCGCGATCAAGACGCCTTGCGCCGCAAACAGCCCCGCGCACAGATCGGCGATGGGAATACCCACCCGCATCGGCCCGCGACCGGGTTCACCCGTGATGGACATCAACCCGCCCATGCCCTGCGCAATCTGATCGAAACCGGGGCGGTCGGCCAGCGGGCCATCCTGCCCAAACCCCGAGATCGAGGCATAGATCAGCTTTGGATTGGTCAGGCTGAGCGTCTCGTAATCGATACCAAGGCGGTTTTTGACGTCGGGGCGGAAATTCTCGACGATGATGTCGGCGGTATCGGCCAGCCGCTTGAAGGCCGCCAGACCATCGGGCGACTTGAGATCCAGCGTCAGCGAGCGCTTGTTGCGGTGCAGGTTCTGGAAATCGGGGCCATGGCGCGGCCCGCCGAATTGCGCCTCATCCACGGGCGCTTCGATCTTGATCACATCGGCGCCCCAATCGGCCAGTTGTCGCACACAGGTCGGCCCCGATCGCACGCGCGTCAGATCCAGCACGCGAATCCCCCTCAAGGCCGCGCTTGGCGATGGGCCTGAACCCGATGGTCCGGCACCGGAACTTGCGTTGATATCGGGCTGATGTGCCGGCGAATTCATGCTCTCTCCCCGTGGTGCAGATGATATGTTTTGTGTAAGTCAATTGCCTGTGGCTGACAATAAAAATGTTAAATGTTGACAAAATTCCCGACACGAGGTGAGGTGCGCACATGGTTACATCCGTCAAGACAATCGGGTTGCAAAGAGCGACGCTTGCCGGCGAAGTGCGCGGCGAGATCGAGCGCATGATCGTCGGCGGTGATCTGGCCGCGGGCGAGAAACTCAATGAATTGTCACTGTCGACCGCGATGGGGGTCAGCCGCGGCACGGTGCGCGAGGCGATCCGCTCGCTGGCCGATAGCGGGCTGATCGATCTGATCGCCAATCGCGGTGCCTTTGTTCACAAAACCACGCTGGCCGAGGCGCGCAATCTTTACGATCTGCGCGGGGCGATCTTTGCCATGGCCTGCGCGGCGGCCGCGCGACGCCTGCGCGAGGGGGCAGAGCCGCGGCTGGCGGCACAGCTTGAGCGCAACCTTGACCAGATGCGCACGACCCATGCCAATGGCGATGTGGCACGCTACTATGCGCTCAACATCGAATTCCATGATCTGCTGCTGCGGGCGTCGGGCAATCCCAAGGCCAAGATCATGTATGACAACCTTGTGCGCGAAATGCACCAGTTCCGGCGCAAGGGCCTGTCGCTGGTCACCAATGTGGCCGAGTCGATCGCCGAACACGAGGACATCACCCGTGCCATCGCCGCAGGCGACGAAGAGGCGGCCCGCCTTCGCGCGCTGGACCACATCAGCGGCGGCTTTGGCCGTTACATGACCCTAGCCGAACCGGATGCCGGCACGAAAAGCTGAACACCCCCCCGGCAGCAGCATCCCGCAAGACCCGCAAGACCCCGAGGACATGGTATGACGAACCCGCTTTATGATGCGCTCTTTGCCCCCCATGAGGGCAAGACCACCGCTTTTGTGCACCTGCAAGACGGCAGCACGCTGAGCCACGCCGCCTTTCTCGATATCGCCGACCGCACGGCGCATGCGCTGGTGGCGCTTGGGGTCAAACCCGGCGACCGGGTTGCGGTGCATGCCGAAAAATCGCCCCAGACTCTGGCGCTATACGTCGCCTGCATCAAGGCGGGTGTCGTGTTCTTGCCGCTCAACACTGCCTACACGCCCAAGGAACTGGACTATTTCGTCGGCGACAGCGGCGCCGTGCTGTTTGTCTGTGACCCGGCACAGGCTGACGCGATGGCGCCCATCGCGGCGACGGCGGGCGCCATGCTGCACACGCTGGGCGCGGATGGTGCGGGCAGCCTGAGCGATCTGGTGGCCTGCCAGCCCGGCACAGGCTTTGCCGCCGTGTCGCGCAGCGCGGATGATCTGGCGGCCTTTCTTTACACCTCGGGAACCACGGGGCGCTCCAAGGGGGCGATGCTGACGCAAGAAAACCTGTTGTCCAATGCGCAAGCGCTGGTCGATGTCTGGCGCTTTACGGCGGATGACGTGCTGTTGCATGCGCTGCCGATCTTTCACAGCCATGGCTTGTTCGTGGCGACCAATGTGATGGCGCTGGCGGGCGGCGCGATGATCTTCTTGCCGAAATTCGATCTTGAAACCGTGCTGGCGCGCCTGCCGCAGGCGACGACGATGATGGGGGTGCCCACCTTTTACACGCGGCTTCTGGACGATCCGCGCTTTGACCGCGATCTGGTCGGGCACATGCGGCTGTTCATCTCGGGTTCGGCCCCGCTTTTGGCCGAAACCCATCGGGCGTTCGAGGCGCGGACCGGGCATCGCATCCTGGAACGCTACGGCATGACCGAAACATCGATGAACACCTCCAACCCCTATGACGGCGAGCGCCGCGCAGGCACGGTGGGCTTTGCCCTGCCCGGCGTCGAGGTGCGCGTCTGTGATCCCGAAACCCGCGCCGAATTGCAGGTGGGCGAGATCGGCATGCTGCATGTGCGTGGGCCAAATGTGTTCAAGGGCTATTGGCAGATGCCCGAAAAGACCCGCGAGGAATTGCAAGACGATGGCTGGTTCATCACCGGCGATCTGGCCCGTATCGATGCCGATGGCTATGTCACCATCGTGGGTCGCGGCAAGGATCTGATCATCTCGGGGGGCTACAACATCTACCCCAAGGAGATCGAGGTGTTCCTGGATGCCCAACCGGGTGTGAAGGAAAGCGCCGTGGTGGGCGTGCCCCATCCCGATTTCGGGGAAAGCGTGGTCGCTGTTCTGGTGCCCGAAGCCGGCGCCACCCTTGATCTTGCCGCCATCGAGACGGCTGCGCGCGCTGAGCTGGCGGGGTTCAAACGCCCTCGCCGGGTCGAGATCATGGCCGATCTGCCGCGCAACACCATGGGCAAGGTGCAAAAGAACGATCTGCGCGCCCGCTTTGCGTCGGTGTTTCAGCCCAAGATCGACTGACAAGGCCCCGCTGCGATCCTTGGCCATGGGTGCATATCCGGGCCAAGGCGTGCCGGGGCTTGACCGATGTTAAGGCACAAGGGGCGCCGGGTGGGCAGGCTCGGGGCGATGCGTTCCCATCAGATGAACTTGGGCGCGACCATGCGCGGCGCCACGACAGACGCAGGGCTGCGGTCGCGCCGGAAAAGGCCCGTCATGCCCGACCAAACACCCGACACCGCGCGACATGCCAGACAGCCACGCCGACACGAAGCGCCCGAAACCGGTGCCACAGACCCCGGCGCCGCACTGGCCGAACAGGCCGAGCTGGCGTGCGGCCTGCAGGCCAGACCGCCCGAGCTTGCCCACCGTTCGCCCGATCTGTCGCAAGATCGCTATTCCACCAAAAGTCTGGATCGTGCGACCAACGCCCATCTGGCGCGTTTCACGCTGGGCATTTCGCCCTATGGGCTGGCGTCAACCATGTTCACATGGTGGGTGCATCTGTTGGGCTCGCCCGGCAAACAGGTGCAACTGGTCGAAAAGGCCGCGCGCAAGACCACACGGCTTGCAATTCATATGGCCGAAGCGGTCCGCGACCGCGACACACCACCCTGCATCACCCCCCTGCCCCATGATCATCGGTTCGACCACCCAAGCTGGAAGCTGTGGCCCTACAGCCTGATCTACCAGAACTTTCTTCTGACCCAGCAATGGTGGTACACGGCCGCATGCGACATCGATGGGGTAAGCCCGCGACAAGAACAGGTCGTGTCCTTTCTCAGCCGTCAATTGCTCGACATCATCTCGCCGTCGAATTTCGTGGCCACCAACCCCGAGGTCGCGGCAGCAACGCTGCAACAAGGGGGCATGAACCTTGTGCGCGGTGCCCGGAATTTTCTGGAAGATTGGGAACGCGCGGTTTCGGGCAAGCTTCCTGTCGGAACCGAGGATTTTCTGCCGGGCCGCGATGTCGCCATCACAGCGGGCAAGGTGGTGTTTCGCAACCGCCTGCTTGAGCTGATCCAATATGCGCCCAAGACCGACAAGGTATGGGCCGAGCCGATCTTGATCATTCCCGCCTGGATCATGAAATTCTATATCCTTGATCTGAGCCCAAGGAATTCCTTGGTAAAGTACCTTGTTGAGCAAGGCTTTACCGTTTTCATCGCCTCATGGCGCAACCCGACGGCCCAAGATCGCGACACATCCATGACGGATTATTTCGCCGCCCTCGAAGCCGCGATCGATGCGGTGTCGGCGATTGTGCCCAAACGCAAGATCCATGGCATCGGCTATTGTCTGGGCGGCACGCTGATGGCCGCCAAGGCCGCACAGATGGCCCGCGACAGCGATGACCGCTTGGCCAGCCTGACGCTTCTGGCCACTCAGACCGATTTCGAGGAACCCGGCGAATTGCAGCTGTTTGTCAGCGAAAGCGAAGTGGCGTTTCTTGAAAACATGATGTGGGATCAAGGCTTTCTGGATACCAAGCAAATGGCTGGCGCGTTTGAGCTGTTGCGCTCCACCGACCTGATCTGGTCACGCTATATCCATGACTATCTGATGGGTCAGCGTCAGGGCATGTTTGACCTGATGGCATGGAATGCCGATGCAACCCGCATGCCTTATCGGATGCACAGCGAATACCTCAGGCGGTTCTTTCTCGACAATGAACTGGCCGAAGGCAGATATGTGGTGGGCGACAAGCCGGTGTTGCTTAGCGATATCGTGGCGCCGATCTTTTGCGTGTCGACCACATCCGATCATGTCGCGCCGTGGCGGTCAGTCTACAAGCTGCACCTGTTGACCGATGCACCCGTCACCTTTGTCTTGACCAATGGGGGCCACAATGCGGGCATTGTCAGTGAACCGGGCCGCGACGGGCGGCATTTCCGCTTGCGCATGACGCAAGGCCATGACCGCCCCCTGACGCCCGAAGAATGGCAAGCTTCGACCGATCTGCAACAAGGATCATGGTGGCCCGCGATGCTGGCATGGCTTGCCGGGCATTCGAGCGGCCAATCAGCGCCCCCTGAGCTTGGCACGCGTGCTGCCCCCTATCGGGCACTGGGCGACGCGCCGGGCAGCTATGTGTTGCAACGCTGACCGCACGGCCTGTCTGCACGGGTGCTGGCCGGGCTTTGTGCCGTGACCGCGTCAGGCGGCCGGCACGATCTGCTGGCGCAGCACAGGCGGATCGATTTCCGCAATCGCGGCCAAGGCAGGAAGATCGCGGATGACCATCCGCATGGGGGCGCGCAGCTCCAGGATATCGTCGCGGCGAAACCGCTGCAGCGTGCGGCACATATGCACCGCCGACAGGCCGCAAAAATCCCCCAATTGCTGCTGTGTCATGGGAATGTGATAGGCCCACCCCTCCGACAGGCCGCCACCGGTCGAGCGCAGGCACAATTCGCACAGCGCAAAGGCCACGATGCTGTCGGCGCTGCCTTTCCCCAATCGCAACATGCGCGCCGACATGCGCGACATCGCCGCCCGCACCGACCCATCGCTGGCACGCGCCAGATCGGGGCGCTCCCGCAACAGGCGCTGCCAGTCCTGACGGGGAATGGCCGCATAGCTCACATCCGTCAGGGCCTCGATCTCGACCACGCTGGTGCAAAGATCGGCCGAAACCGCATCAAGAAATCCGCCCGGCAAAACCACATCGACAATCTGGCGATGGCCATCCAACATCGATTTGGCGACCGCAAGCCAACCCGAGAAAAGCACATAATGCCCCCCCGCCACCTCGCCCTCAAGCTTGAGGGTCGAACCCGCCCGGCGCATGACGCGATGGGTGTCGGCCAAGACATCGGCGAACGGCGGCACGCCGATGGCCTGCGCGCCGTTGGACCACGGCGCGGGATCGCGCGCATCCTCTCGGCATGGCCGTTGGTGATTCATGCGCTGACCCTCCCGGTGGCGGTATGCGCCGCACAAACGGACAGCGCGCCGCCCCACCACCAGACGCAAGCTATCAAGGTGCTGCCCGGACAGTCATTGATGGCCATCAAGCGCGCGCATGTTCTGGCGCGGCACGCGGCTGGGGCGGGATTAACCAAGGTTAATGCGTCGGGCCGCCGGGCTGACATCATCGCAACATCCGCGCAGCCCCCCAATCAACCCTGTGGAGCGACAAGATGACCCGAAAAAGCACCACACATATCGGCGACATGATGGATCAAGCCCGCGCCGTCTTGTCCGCAAACCCGGCCATCGCCCCGCAAATGGCGCAGTTCTGGAAGGCGCAAGACCAGATGCTGCAAGACGCCGAAACCTATTCCCAGGCCTGGTTCGCGCGCCGCCATGTCGCGATCAAATCCGCGCTTGATGCGCTTGGCAAAAGTGATGGCGCAGGCGGGATCGACCCCGCAAGATCAGTGCAACTGGCCCTGGAGTGGCAGCGCCAGTCCTTGCAGCGGATGGCAGACGACATGCAGCAATGGATGACGCTTTGCACGCGCTGCGCGGGCCACATGACCGAGGCCGAGATCGAAGCCGGAAAAGAGGGCGCCGAACATCTGGTCAAACAGGTCGCTGCAACCACCCCGGTGAAGCACGCAACGCCGGTATAGGCGATGGCGTCCGAAACCATGCAATCGGGACACATGCCCGGGCCTGTCGCACCGACAGGCACATCATGGCGCCAAGCCTAGCCCGCAGCACTTGCCGTGATCGCCGCTTCGATCTTGTCGAGCGGGAACTTTGTATAGTCCTTGGCAATCTCGGCCATGATCATGTCGGTCAGCGGCGCATCCAGCGCCTTGCGCAGCGCACCCAGCGTGCGCGGATCGGCAATGATCACAAGGTGGCGAAACTGGCCCGATGCCGCACCAGAGGACAGCACCTGTGCGACATGCCCGGCAAAGCGCTCTTTCGCGACACGATGCCAATCGGTTTGCTCCATCGCGCTTTTGCCCCATGGCTCGACCCCATGCCCGGTCTGGCGCACCGCATCGTTGCGCCGCCCCGGACGATCGCTGGCCAATTCATGGGCCGGCGGAATTGGGCGGGTCTCATGGGCGACCATCTCAAGGTGCAGCGCCAGACGATCGCCGACATTGCGCAAAAGCAGATATGTTTCGCCATCTGCGACGAGAACCCATGTTCCATGTTCGATTTGCACGGCGGTCTTCCTTATCCGTTGCGCGACCCATGTGTCGGGCCTGCATGCTAACAGGATCAGGCCCGCGCGACTTAACGCGCGTTAAGGTGCCCCCGGACAAGGCGCGGCACTCTGGGTTTGGGGTTTTTCGCCGCATGATGCGGAGTGCAGACCCGAAAACCAGAAAGGCCGGGCATGCAGACCGCATTGGAAATCGCCTTCAAGCATGTGGCGCCCACCGAGGACCTGAAGGCCCTGATCCACGAAAAGGCCGCGCATCTGGAAACGCTTTTTGATGGCATCACCAGTTGCCACGTCTTTGTGCGCGCACCCCATGGCAGCCAGCGGGTTGGCAATCTGTTCGAGGTGACTGTCGAAGTGCGCGTGCCGGGCAAAGAGCTGGTCGTGCGCCAACATCACAAGGATGTGCCGCAGCATGCCCATCTGCACGTCGCAATACGCGATGCCTTTGCCGCCATGGCGCGCGAGGTGACGGGCTGGAAAGCGCAGATCGGCGGCACCGTCAAAGCCCATGACGGCCCCCTGCAAGGCAAGGTGGTCAACATCCGGCATGACAAGGATTTCGGCCAAATCATCGCCACCGACAACCGTCTGATCTATTTCCATAAAAACAGCGTGATCGACGGAAGCTTCGACACGCTGCAACCGCGCGATGCCGTTGAACTGGTGGTGCAAAGTGATGAGAGCGCAATCGGCCCACAGGCCAGCAGCGTGCGCCGGATCTCGACCCTGGCCTTTGACCCCACCCGCAAACCCAGCCGCAGGTCTTGACCCGTGGCAAGATAGCCTACCCATCTGACACGGCGACATGATCGTGCCAGATCGCGCTCCGTGCGGCCGTGGTGGTGGCTGATCTTGCCAGCGCCGTGGCGCGGTCGTGGCAAGCGACACACGGCGGCGGGCCGCCTTCAGATCGAGACCTGCGCAAAGATATCTTGCCGTGTCACATCGCCAGCGGCCGCCGACAGCACCACACGCCCCCGGTTCAACACGCAAAAGCGATCGGCCAGC
>NZ_CALAHQ010000041.1 GCF_937892565.1 uncultured Roseicyclus sp.
TAATTGTTGATCACCAAGAAATTGGTGAAATGGAACGTGGGCACGCGCGAACCGTTTCCGAAGATGCGTTCGAGCTGGTGGTTGTCCCTTCCAGTGTTCACGGAGCGAATGCATCTTCAGCTCGTGTGCGCCGCATCGGCCCCTGCCGTCAACCGATGCGGCGCACCCGGTCGCTTTTCATCGCTGTCGATGACGGGTTGTCCGCATTCCTGCGATACAGGCTCATGCTGCGATTGCTGCCGCAAGGTCATGCGCAATCGCGCGGGCGAGCCCGCGTCAAGACAGTGCGCGCTGATCGGGCGCAGCGCCGCTACATGGACAAAGCGATGGCAACAACAGACCGTCAGAGTGCGTCGTGCCCGATCGTATCCACCAGATCAGGCGAACGCGGCATGCTTTGCAACCGCTGCTTCGCCAGACCCGATGAATAAAGAGGTTGGATCAAACGCGACGCGCTCTAGTGCGGTTCGCCCGCACGCGCGGGGGGTGGGGTTGGCTTGTCTGTAGCGGGTGGATCTTCGTAAAGCGACCAGTCATGGCTGCGTTCGCTCTTGGGAAGATCGGACCGGTCCAGGCGCATGCTGATATGGGTCTGCGCCAGGAAATGCGCTGTGATTGGTGCTGTCAAAAACAGGAACAGGGTGATCATCAACTCGTGAAACGAGAACATGCCCTTGACCAGAAGGAAATAGAGCATGGATGCCACAAGCACCCCGCCCACACCCAGTGTTGTCGCCTTGGTCGGAGCATGCAGGCGTTGCATCGTGTCCTTGAGCTTGAGCAGACCGAAGCTGCCCACCAGGCCGAATAAGCCGCCGATCACGAGAAAGACAGAAATCAGGATGTCTGAAAGCATGATGGCCCCTTATTCTATGATGTCGCCGCGCAAGACGAAGCGGCAATACGCAACGGTCGAGACAAAGCCGACCATGGCGATCAGCATGGCGGCCTCGTAGTAGACCCCGGTGCCTTCGAGGGTGCCATAAAGGATCAAGAGCGCGATCATGTTGATCACCATGGTGTCGAGGGCCAACACCCGGTCGGCCCGCCCCGGCCCATGGATGATCAACCACAGGTTCATCAACAGACCCAGGCCAAAACAGCCCATGGCAAATATCAGCGCGTAGGTGATCATGGGAAAATCTCCAATAACCGTCTTTCGTAGCGGGACTTGATGTCGTCGCGCACGGCGGTCGGATCTTCACAGTGCAAGGCATGCACGAGGATCGATGTGCCGCAAGAGGACAGCATGGCCGAGACCGTGCCCGGTGTCATTGTGATGGTGCCTGCAAGTACCGTAATGGCCTCGGGCGCGTGCAGGTCCAGCGGTATGGTGATCCAGACCGATTTTAGGTCGCGGTTCGGTTTGAACAGGATGATCAGCGCGATCTGCACATTGGCAACGACGATATCCCAGAGCACCACGAGGATATATTCAACGATCTTGAGAGGGTGCCTTATGCGGGGTTTCCCGGGCCAGTAGGGCGCTGTCAGAAACGGGATCAACAGCCCCAGGACCCCGCCCAGAATGACGTTGCCAAGCGTGATCTTGTTGACCAGGGCCAGCCAGATCAATGTCAGGGCCAGCGAGAGCAGAGGATGGGGGATAAGCCTGCGCAGCATCACCGGGCCTCCTCTGATGCGCCATTCAGCACAGCATCGACATAGCCCGAGCTTTCGTAGATCTGGGCTGATGTGGCTTCGAGGTAGCTTGTCACCGGACCCGCCGTGGCCGCCAGCGCCACAAGCAATGCCACTGCCAGCATGGCGGGCGCCACGTCAAACCCGACCGCGGGAATTGGCGCCGATCGATGGTCCTGAGCGGCCGCGGTATTGGATACATCCGCCGTGTTCATGCTTGCAGAGGTCGATTTCCAGAACAAGATGCTGCCGGCCCGGGCAAAGCCCAGGATGCTCAGCAACGACGCAACCAGGATCGCCGTCCACGCCCAGCCAATCACCTCAGGTGCGCTGAGCGCGTCAAGGATCATCAGCTTGCCAAGAAAGCCGGAAAGCGGCGGCATGCCCACCATCCCGATGGCGGCGACGAAAAACAGGGCTGCAAAAAGCCCGTTGTGCATGGTGGCGGGTTGTAGGCCAAGCCAGTCGTTGCCGCGCCGGGCGACGATCAGATCGGCCAGCAAGAACAGTGCCGCGGCCGAAAAGGTCGAATGGATCAAGTAGTAGAGCGCCGTGGTCGTGGCATAGGGGTCAAAAACGGAAACCGCCAACAAGAGCGTCCCCATCGACCCCACGACGGCATAGGACAGAAGCGGTCCCACCCGGCGCGCCCCCAGCACACCGACTGCGCCCAAGGCGATGGTCAGGAGCGCAAGCGGAAACAACCAATCGCCAATCAGCGTGTCGGTGGCCGGGTTGTCCGGACCAAAGGCCATGCCGTGGATGCGGATGATCGCATAGGCGCCAACCTTGGTCATGATCGCAAAGAGTGCCGCCACTGGCGCGGGTGCATTTGCATAGGTCGCAGGCAGCCAGAAATGCAGCGGAACCAGCGCTGCCTTTATCCCGAAAACGATCAACAACAGCATTGCAGCGACCCGGATCAAGCCGCTGTCATCGGCGCTGCTTTCTTGCACCTTGACCACCAGATCGGCGATGTTCAGCGTCCCTGTTGCCGCGTAAAGCGTGCCCAGCGCAAACAAGAACAGCGTCGATCCGACAAGGTTCATCACCACATATTGCAGCCCAGCCTGCAGGCGTGTCTTGCCTCCCGAATGGACCATCAGCCCGTAGGAAGCGATCAACAGCACCTCGAAGAACACGAACAGGTTGAACGCGTCCCCCGTCAGGAAAGCACCGCAGATGCCCATCAATTGGAATTGGAACAATGCATGAAAATGCCGCCCGCGATTGTCCCATTCGGTGATCATGGCATGCAGCAACACGATCACCGCAAGAATGGCTGTCAGCAACACCATCAGCGCCGACAGCCGGTCCAGCACCAAGACGATACCAAAAGGCGCGGGCCAATTTCCAAGGTAGTAGACATGCGTCTCGCCCTTGGCTGCAAGCACCGTCAGGCCGATTGAAATGGCCAGCAAGGCCAATGTGCCGATCGCCGACGCTGCGCGCGCCACGACAATGTCGTGACGCATCACAAAGGCGATCAGGGGCGCCAGCAGCGCCGGCAAAATGACAGGGGCGATGATCCAGTGGTTCATACGTCCCGCTCCTTTGGTTCAAAGCGGAATTTGATCTGCTCATGCTCGGGGTCGCGCGCATCCCGTGCTGTTGCGCCTTGGTCTGGCTGGTCGGGGGCTTGCATGTCGATCTTGTCATCGCCGACCTCGAGGTAGGCACCAAGGGCGAACATCACCAGCACGGCAGTCATGCCAAAGCTGATCACGATTGCCGTCAGCACCAGCGCCTGTGGCAGAGGATCGGTATAGGCGGCAAAGTCTGTGACCGTGTAGCCGTCCAGAACCGGTGGCTTGTTCACGGCCAACCGCCCCGTCGAGAACAAAAAGACGTTGACGGCATAAGACAGCAAGGCCAAGCCAAGGATCACGGCAAAAGCCCGCAACCGCAAGATCAGATAGACCCCCCCAGCGGTCAGGGCGCCAACGGCGCTGGCAACAAGTAGCTCCATCTCAGGCCCCCTTTCCCGTCGATGACGGTGCGCGCACAGCCAGGCTTGGGTCGTATTCCATCGGCTCTTGATTGACGGTTTCACCGGCGTGGCGGGCCAGACGCGACAGGCTGTAGAGCATCAGCATCACCGCGCCCAAGACGCAAAGGAAAACCCCAAGGTCGAACAACAAGGCGGTGGCCAATTCGAACTCCTCGATCGGCGGAAATTCGAAATAGCCGAAGTTCGAGGTCAAGAAGGGCCGACCAGCCAGCCATGAGCCCACCCCCGTCAGGCCGGCGATCAATACGCCAAAGCCGATGAGAGCATGATATTCGAACCTTTTGCGCCGTGTGGTCCATGCAAATCCGCTGGCCATGTATTGCATCAACAGCGCGATCGAAAAGATCAACCCGGCCACGAAACCGCCGCCCGGTTGATTGTGGCCGCGCAAGAAGATGTAGACAGCCACCATCAATGCGATGGGCAACATCACCCGGGTTGCCACCACCATCATCAGCGGATGGCGATCACGCGACCGGTCCGCGCCAAAATCGGCATTGCGCAGCTTTCGTCCCGCAGGGCCGTTCAACAACGCCTCCATCAGCGCGTAGATGCACAGGCCCGCAATCCCCAGCACGATGATCTCGCCATAGGTGTCATAGCCACGGAAATCCACCAGGATCACATTGACCACATTGGTGCCACCGCCCCCCGACTTGGAGTTGGCGAGGTGGAAATCCGAAATCGTCGAAAAATCCCGCAGCATGAAGCTATAGGCCAGCGCCGCAACTGCCACACCGGTGGCGATGGCAAGGGCGGCATCGCTTGTGCGGCGACCCGCCCCGCTTTCGATCGGGGTTTGCTTGGGTAGAAAATGCAGCGCAAGCAGCAACAACAAGATGGTCACGGTCTCGACCGTGATCTGTGTCAGCGCAAGATCGGGCGCCGAGAGATACACGAAACCAGATGAAATCATCAGGCCGATCACGCCGATCACCACCAGCGCACGAAACCGCACCCGGTGGTGGATCACGACCATGGCCACCGCCGCCATCAAGAGCACCCACCCCACGAACACCACCGGCGGTACCGGGGTCAGGTCGCGTGTCACGGGGCCCATGGTGCCACCCGTGAAGGCAATGGCACCCAGCGCAACAGTCACCGCGACAACGATCGCAAGATAGCGGCTGATTGCGCCATGATGCAGTGTTGCGGTCAGTCCGCGCATGCTGCCTACGCTTGCGGCAATCAATCGGTCAAAGATCGCCTTGGCCTCGGGGCGTGGCGCGGCGACCCAGATCCGATCAAGATGCCTGTGCATGACAAGCAAGATCGCCCCGCCCAGAATTGCCGCCACCGACATCAGGAACGCGGTGTTCACCCCGTGCCAGATCTTGAGGTAAAATGTCAGATCTTGCCCGGTCACGGCCTCGGCCGCCATTTTGACGACCGGGGTTGCCAAAAAGGGTGCAACCCCGATGGCGATCACGAAAATGCACAAAAAGGCAGGCGCGGCCCACATGCCAAAACCGGGATCATGTGGCTTGGCAGGATAGTCGTCGCGCGGGGGGCCGGCGAAAACATGAAAGATGAACCGCAAGCTATAGGCGACCGAGAACAGCGCGCCCAAAGTTGCAAGTGTCCCGACGATCCATGAGTTCTGGTACCATGTGGTGTGGGCCGCCTCATGCAGCATGGCCTCTTTGGACAAAAAG
This sequence comes from uncultured Roseicyclus sp., assembly GCF_937892565.1. Lineage (GTDB taxonomy): Bacteria > Pseudomonadota > Alphaproteobacteria > Rhodobacterales > Rhodobacteraceae > Roseicyclus. The sequence goes on from NZ_CALAHQ010000041.1 coordinate 5,308, forward strand.
CCGTTGAACAGCGGGAACCCCGCCATGGACAGCGCCGCAACCGTCCCGATCACCGCTGTGATGGGCATCAGCCTGGCCAAACCGCCCAGACGTTTGATGTCGCGCGTGCCGGTTTCGTGGTCAATGATGCCTGCCGTCATGAAGAGCGCGGCCTTGAAGGTCAGGTGGTTGATAATATGGAAAACCGCAGCGATCGCCGCCTCCTTGGTGCCAAACCCAAGAAGCATGGTCAGCAATCCCAGATGCGAGACCGTCGAAAAGGCCAGGAGTGCCTTGAGATCGTCCTTGAAAAGCGCGATCACCGCGCCCAGCACCATGGTGACCAAGCCCACGCTTGCCACGGTGTAGAACCACAGATCGGTGCCCGCCAAGGCGGGCCACATGCGTGCCAGCAAGAACACGCCTGCCTTCACCATCGTCGCCGAATGCAGATAGGCCGACACTGGCGTGGGGGCGGCCATGGCATGCGGCAACCAGAAGTGGAACGGGAACTGCGCCGATTTTGTGAAAGCCCCAAGCAAGATCAGGATCAATGCCGGTGCATACCACTCACTCGCCCTGATCTGATCGCCTGCTGCAAGAATATCCGTCAGGTGATAGCTGCCGACGATCTGGCCCAGGATCAGCATGCCACCGATCATCGCCAGACCGCCAGCACCTGTCACCGTCAATGCCATGCGTGCGCCTTGACGACCTTCGGGAAGGTGCTTCCAGTATCCGATCAACAGAAAGGAAGAAAGCGAAGTAAGTTCCCAAAAGATCAACAAAAGCAATATATTATCGGAAAGAACGATGCCCAGCATCGCGCCTTGGAATAGCAGCAGATAGGTATAGAATTGCCCCATCGGGTCTTTGCTTGACAAATAATAGCGCGCGTAGAGCGTGATCAGCAGCCCCACACCAAGGATCATGCACGCAAAAAGCAGCCCCAGCCCGTCGAGGAAGAAGGCCGCCGACAAGCCCAACTGCGGCAACCATTCGATCTCGTAGCGGTAGACGGTACCATCCATCACGCCCGGAGCGAGCGCCCCCAACAGCACCAAGGCAAGCACTGTGGGAATCGCAGTGAAGCTGGCGCAGGCATTGCGCCCTGCGCGAATCATTATTCCGGGCACCAGCGCGCCCAGAAACGGCAAGATCGCGATGATCGCTAACAGGCTGTTTTCAGAAAACATGCGCGGCTCCGCTGGGTCGAGTACAGTGCAAAATCAAGGATGCGCGCCCATGATGTAACGCTTGGCCATTCCGGGTAACGCAGGGCGAAGTGGGATGCTGGTCGCGAAAGTTCAAGCCGGGGAAGAAGACGCCATTTTACAATCCGGCGCTGCGCCCATGACCCTCTGAAACAGTCGCGGCGGTCGCTTCTTGCAAGGCTCAGCCCTTGTCGTCGTCACCTGCACCGCCTCCCCGTGCTTGAAGCGCCAAGGCGCCCTGTTGTGGCCTGCGCGTTTGGCGCGGCACTTGCTTGGCCGACACGATCACCTGACACGGCCACCAGTTCAAGCGTTTTCGGAGCCAAGTATAGGTTGACGTTGCAGAAATCTGTCGATTCAGGTTTGCAAAAAGGCGTGGCTGCCATCGGGGCGAATGGCCACGGCGGTCAACCGGCCTGTCGACCATGCGCCGGTATCAAGGCCGATCCGGCCATCCGACAGGCTTGGCGCGCTTTGCTCCACATGGCCATGGGCCACCCATGCGTCGTCGCGGCGTGGGGTGGTGTCGAATTCCGGGTGCCCCCACAGCAGCACCCGCGTGCTTTGGTCCGTCATCGGACGCAGCGGATCGGCCCCCGCATGCACCGCCCACAGATTGCCCGAGTGCCAGACCAAAGGCCGGTCTGCGATCCAGCCATGCGTTGCCTCGCCCACCGCTTCGGCCAGACGGGCGGCGGCATCCGCCCATGCGGGCGCGGTGGCGCCTTGGTCCAGCCCAACGGGGTCAAGCCCATAGCTGGCCAGTGTTGCCGCCCCGCCCTGGCGCAGCCAACGCGGACCGCGTGCGGTTGGATCAAGCATAAAATCGAGCAGCATGCGTTCGTGATTGCCCATCAGACAGGTGACATTGCCGGGAAATTCGAGAGTCAATGCCCGTAGCCGTGCCGCCACGGCCGCGCTGTCGGGGCCGTGATCGATGTAATCGCCCACAAAGACCAGTTGCGGGTCCACCGCGCCTGTGCCGCCGATATGGGCATCGATCAGATCCAGCATCGTTTCCAGCAGATCGGCGCGCCCATGGATGTCGCCCACGATATAGCATGGCAAATCCGGGCGCGGCAGATCGGGCCCGGCCATGGCCGGGGTCACACGGCCAGTTTGGCCAATCAGAAGAGAGCGGAGGTGGCGCATCATGATGGGTGTCAGGTGGCCCTTGGGCGCCCGCTTGGCAAGCGCAAAGACACCAGATTGCGACCGCTCAGTCGCGGGCGCGCAACACCCTTGCCGGGCGTGCAGCCAATGGGCGCAGCGCAAAGCCCAATCCCGACAAGAGCGTGGCCAGCGCGCCGCCCAGAATGATGGCGATGGCTGACACGGGTTCGAACCGATAGGTGGTGTCCATCACAAAGGTCATCACCGCCCAGCCGCCCAGCCCCCCCGCCAGGATCGCCACGACCCCCGCCGCAGCCCCAAGCAGCGCCGCGCGCAAGGCAAAACTGGCCAGAATGACCCCGCGCGATGCGCCAAGCGTCTTCATCACGGCCGCCTCGAACACGCGGCCACGCTCACCGGCGGCTGCGGCACCGATCAACACGATAAATCCGGTGACGAGCGTGGCCGCCGCACCATAGGATGTGGCGGCGGCCAGGCTGCGCAGCGCGCTGGCCACCTGATCAAGCGCATCGCGCACCCGGATCGCGGTGATGTTGGGCGCAGCGCCCGCCACATCACGCAAGATCGCGGCTTCGGCCGCTTCTTCGGCATAGACGGTGGCGATATGGGTGTGCGGTGCGCCCGCCAGCGCGTTCTGCGACAGCGTCAGCACAAAGCCGATCCCGGCATTTTCGAAGCGCACCTCGCGCAGCGCGGCGATCTCGGCCTCGATGTCGCGGCCAAGGATGTTGACCGTCAGCCTGTCGCCGATGCTCAGCCCGATTTCGGCCGCTTCTTCGGCCGCAAAGGCCGCCAGCGGCGGGCCGGAATAGTCGTCGGGCCACCATGTGCCTGCGACGATTTCCTCGGGCGGGGGGGCCGAGGTGGCATAGGTCACGCCCCGGTCGCCCTGGATCACCCAGTGATCACCCGCCACGTCTTGCGCGCGCTGGCCGTTGATGCGGGTGATGATCCCGCGCAGCATTGGCGCGGTGTCGACCCGGCTGACGGCAGGGTCGCCCGTCACGCGGTCAAGAAAGGGCTGAAGCTGGTCGGGCTGGATGTCGACAAAGAAATACGAGGGGGCGACCGTCGGCAGATCGCGCTGGATGGCGGCGCGCAGGTTGGTGTCGATCTGACCCACCGCCGCCAGAACCGCCAGCCCAAGGCCCAAAGACAAGACAACGCTCATCGCCTCGGATCCGGGGCCGCCGACCGACCCCAGCGCCGTGCGCAGCGCCGTGTGCCCGCGCAAGATCCGCGCCCGCGCCAGCCGCCGTGACAAGGCCCGGATGCCGCGCGCGGCCAGCGCCAGCAACAAAAGTGCGCCCATGATGCCCCCGGCGGTGCCCAGCGCCAGACGCTCGATCCCCGACAGCCAGGTGGCCAGACCGATCAACAAGGCCGCAAGTGCGACGATGGCCATCAGCCAGATCGGCCGCGGCCAGGCCTGCACGCCCCCCGCCGCATCCCGGTAAAGCGCCGCCGCGCGCAGGTGTTCGGTGCGGGCCAGTGGCCAAAGCGTAAAGATCAACGCCGTCAGAGCGCCGTAAAGGGCGGCCTCGGCCAAGGGTGCGGGATAAAGGGCAAAGGCGATGGGAATGGGCAATTGCGCCGCAATCAGCGGTGCAAAGATCAGCGGCAGCGCCGCGCCCAGAACCAGCCCAAGGCCCAGCCCCAACAGCGTCAACAGCCCCACCTGCATGAAATAGGCGGCAAAAATCGTGTGCCCCTCGGCCCCCAGTGTCTTGAGGGTGGCGATTGTTTCGACCTTGCCCTCCAGATAGGCACGCACGGCGGCCGACACGCCGACCCCGCCCACGGCCAGCCCGGCCAGCCCCACCAGCACCAGAAAGGCGCCGATCCGGTCGACAAAGACCTGCACCCCCGGCGCGCCGTTGCGGCTGTCGCGCCAGCGCAGCCCCGTATCCTCAAAACGCGCGCGCGCCGCGACCGAGAGCGCGGCCAGATCGGCCCCTTGTGGCAGGGCCAGCCGATATTGGCTGTCATAAAGCGTGCCGGGCGACAAAAGACCCGACCCCTCCAGCCCTTGCAGCGTCACGATGGTGCGCGGCCCAAGCCCGAACCCGCCCGATGCGCCATCGGGTTCATCCACCAGCGCCGCGCGCAATTCGAATTCCTGCGTGCCAAGTCGAAACACATCGCCGATGGTCAGCGCCATCCGGTCGATCAACAGCCGGTCCATCACCGCGCCGGGATGTTCGGTCGTGGCCAGCGCCTCGGCCAGTGCCAGCGGCGGATCAAGCACCACCGTGCCATAAAGCGGATAGGCGCCATCGACGCCGCGCACCTGTGTCAGGCCGCGTTCCACGCCGCCCGCGCGGTCGATCACGACCATCGAGCGGAAATCCACCGTTTCGGAAACGCGAAGCGCGATCTGGTCCATGAAGGCGCGTTCGGCATCATCGGCGAAGCGATAGGTAAAGCTCATCTCGGCATCGCCGCCCAGAATGCTGGCCCCTTCGCGCGCAAGCCCCGCCTCGATGGCCGCGCGCACCGATCCGATGGCGGCAATCGCGGCCACGCCCAGCGCCAGACAGGCCAGAAAAATCCGAAAACCTTTCAGCCCGCCGCGCAATTCGCGCCGTGCGATGCGCCACGCGATGCTCATTCGGCCGCGTCCCTGAGGGCTGCGCCCTCGATCCGCCCATCCCGCAAGCGGATCTCGCGATCGCAGCGCGCGGCAAGCTCGGGCGCATGGGTCACCAGCACCAGCGTTGATCCATACCGGTCGCGCAGGCCAAACAGCATCTCGATGATCGCCTGCCCGTTGGCGCCGTCCAGATTGCCGGTCGGCTCATCGGCCAGCAAGATGCGCGGGCGCGGGGCGGCGGCACGGGCCAGCGCCACGCGCTGCTGTTCGCCGCCCGACATCTGGCTGGGGTAATGATGCGCCCGATGGGCCAGCCCCACCGCCGCCAGTTCCGCCTCGGCGCGGTCAAAGGCATCGCGGTGCCCGGCCAGTTCCAGGGGCGTTGCCACATTTTCCAGCGCGGTCATCGTCGGGATCAGGTGGAAGGATTGGAACACCACCCCCATATTGTCCCGGCGAAAGCGGGCAAGCTGGTCTTCGTTCATCGCGGTCAGGTCTTGGCCCAAGGCAATCACATCACCGCCCGTGGCGCGTTCCAGCCCGCCCATCAGCATGAGGACCGAGGATTTGCCCGACCCCGATGGCCCCGTCAGCCCCACGGTTTCACCGGCATGGATATCGAGCGTGATCGCGTGCAAGATATCGACACGCCCCGCATTGCCATCGAGCGACAGCCGGGCATCGACAAGCGACAAGACGGGATCGGCCATGACGGAACGCCTCGGTTTACATTGGTTCAAGGCATATGGGGCCTTGCGCTGCGCGGGCAAGACGCTGGCCCTTGTTCTGGCGTTGTCCGGCCCCGCCGCCGCAAACGATCAGGTGACGATCGCGGCCTTGGGCGACAGCCTGACCCAAGGCTATGGGCTGGTGCCTGAACAAGGCTTTGTGCCGCAATTGCAAGACTGGCTGACCGCGCGCGGCCATCGGGTCAGTCTGATCAATGCCGGTGTGTCGGGCGACACCACGGCGGGCGGGTTGGCCCGGATCGGCTGGACGCTGACCGCCGATGTCGATGCGCTGATCGTGGCCTTGGGGGGCAATGACCTGTTGCGGGGTCTGCCGCCCGAGGCCAGCCGCGCCAATCTGGACGGCATCTTGCAAGCCGCAGCGACAGCCGGGGTGCCGGTGTTGCTGGTGGGGATGGAGGCACCGGGCAACTACGGCCCCGAGTTCAAGGCAGCCTTTGATGCCATGTACCCGGAACTGGCCACGCAGTATGGCGCGCTTCATGCCAAAAGCTTTCTGGGCCCGCTGACCGATGCCGCTCTGGTCGATCCGCGCGCGGCGCTCGCCAGCTACATGCAGGCCGATGGCATCCATCCCAACGCCGCCGGGGTCGCCCGCATCGTCGGGGCGCTGGGCCCCGTGGTGGAACAGCTTATCGCGGCGGTGCCGCAATCGTGATGGCGGTGCCCGCATCCGCGCAAAGCCGCTGCAAGGCGACAGGTGGCGGGGTGTCGGTGACCCAGCGATCCAGATCGCGCAGGTTGGCGATCCGCACGGGCGCGGCGCGGGCCAGCTTGCCGGCATCGGCCACCAGCATCGCCGCACGCGCTTGTGACACGATCGCGCGCGACACGCGCACTTCGTCGGGGTCGAAATCGAGGATATCGCCCTCCTGATCCAGGGCCGAGCCGCCGATCACGGCCACATCGACCTTGAACTGGCGGATCGTTTCCACCGCCATGTCGCCGGTCAGCCCGCCATCGGCCCGCCGCAGCCGGCCCCCGGTCACGATCACCTCGGCCGATGGGTGGGCGCCCATGATCTGGGCCACGTTCAGATTGTTGGTCACCACCATCAGGTTCGGCGTGTCGATCAGCGCGCGGGCCACGGCTTCGGTCGTGGTGCCGATATTGAGAAACAGCGACGCGCCCGGCGCAATCAGCGCGGCAGCGGCGCGCCCGATCGCCTCTTTCGCGGCGGCCGACAGGCGGCGGCGTTCGGCATAGGCGATATTGGTCACCCCCGAGGGCAACATCGCCCCCCCATGGGTGCGCGCCAACAGCCCCGCATCGCACAGATCGCCCAGATCGCGGCGGATCGTCTGCACGGTAACGCCAAAGCCCGTGGCCAGATCATCGACACTGACCCGGCCCGTCTGTCGGGCAAGATCGAGGATGTCGGACTGGCGCGGGCTGAGGCTCATGAGTCTTCTATAGCAATGTCTTTGCCAGAAAAGGATAGGATGAATTCGAAAACAAACGAACACAAAAATTGACAAAACGAACATGACATGAAAGAGCGATGGCGCTGAAGGCACCGCAAGGGGGAACCGGCATGGGCGCGCGCTATGATCTGTTCATCATCGGCGGCGGCATCAACGGCTGCGGCATCGCGCGCGACGCGGCTGGGCGCGGGCTGTCGGTCTGTCTGGCCGAAATGGGCGATCTGGGGGGCGCGACATCCTCGGCGTCAACCAAGCTGTTTCACGGCGGCTTGCGCTATCTGGAGTTTTTCGAATTCGGGCTGGTCCGCCATGCGTTGGCCGAACGCGAAACCCTGCTGGCCGCCATGCCGCATATCAGCTGGCCCATGCGTTTCGTGCTGCCACTGTCGCCTGACATGCGCTTTGACACCGCAACGCCGACGTCACGGCTTTTGGGTGCGGTCATGCCATGGCTGCGCGGGCGCAGGCCCGATTGGCTGATCCGGCTGGGCCTGTTCCTCTATGACCATCTGGGCGGGCGCAAGATCTTGCCGGGCACAACCACCCTGTACCTGCCCGGCACACCCGAAGGTGCGGCGCTGAAGCCCAAATTCGTCAAGGCCTATGAATATTCCGATTGCTGGGTCGAAGATGCCCGTCTGGTCGTGCTGAACGCCCGCGATGCCGAGGCGCGGGGCGCGCGCATCCTGACGCGCACGAGGGTCGTGGCGGCCAGTCGCAGGGGCGATCATTGGCAGATCACGCTCGACCATGATGGTGCCAGCCAACAGGTGACGGCGCGCGCGCTGGTCAATGCCGCCGGCCCCTGGGTCGCCGATGTGGTGCAAGGCGTGATCCGCCAGAACAGCCGCGAAACCGTTCGGCTGGTGCGCGGGTCGCACATCGTCGTGCCGCGCGTGGCGGGGCACGCGAAAAGCTATTTCTTTCAAGGCGCCGATGGGCGCATCATCTTTGCCATTCCCTATGAGACCGATTTCACCCTGATCGGCACCACCGATGCCGACCATCCGGGCGATCCCCGCACGGCGCATTGCACGGATGCGGAACGCGATTATCTGATCGATTTTGCCAACCACTATCTGCGAACGCCGCTGACCGCCGATGATGTGGTCTGGACCTATTCCGGCGTGCGGCCGCTTTACGATGACGGGGCCACATCCGCCACGGCGGCGACGCGCGACTATGTGCTGTCGCTCGATGACAACGGTCCGGTGCTGCTCAACATCTTCGGCGGCAAGATCACCACCTATCGCAAGCTGGCCGAGGATGCGTGGGACAGGCTCAAGCCCCATTTCCCCGGCGCGCGCGCGCATTGGACGGCGGGTGTGCCCCTGCCGGGCGGGGATTTCCCGGTCGATGGGGTGGATCGGCTGATCGACGATCTTTGCACGGCGCATCCCTTTCTGAGCCGGGCCTGGGCCAGCCGTCTGGTGCGCGCCTATGGCACCGAGGCGGCGCTGATCCTGACCGGCGCACAGACCGCCGCCGATCTGGGGCGCGATTTCGGGGCGACCCTGACCGAGGCGGAACTGCGCTGGCTGATGACCCATGAATATGCCCGGACCGCTCAGGATGTCGTCTGGCGGCGCAGCAAGCTGGGATTGCGGCTGACAGCCGAACAGGTCGCGGCCATCGACGCCTTTATGGCGGCCGGGTGACTTGCCGGGTCACTTGAAGGTGGCGCGTCAGCGGTTAATGTGACGCACAGGACATGGGGGGCAACGCGCCGATGACGCATATTCTGGCCATCGATCAGGGCACCACATCGACCCGCGCGATCCTGTTTGATGCGGGCATGCGCCCCATGGCCAGCGCGCAACAGGAATTCGGCCAGATCTATCCCGCCTCGGGCTGGGTCGAACATGACCCGCAAGAGATCTGGCACAGCGTGGTGGCGACCTGCCGCGCGGCGATGGCCAAGGGCGGGGTGACGGCGCGCGATATCGCGGGGATCGGCATCACCAACCAGCGCGAAACCGTGGTCTTGTGGGATCGCGCCACGGGCCAGCCGCTGCACAATGCCATCGTCTGGCAGGACCGGCGCACCGCTGAGCTTTGCGCGCGCCTGAAAGCCGAAGGGCATGAGGCGATGGTGCAGGACAAGACCGGGCTATTGCTCGATCCCTATTTTTCCGGAACCAAGCTCGCCTGGCTGCTGGATCATGTGGACGGCGCGCGCGCGCGGGCCGTGGCGGGGGAACTGGCCTTTGGCACCATTGACAGTTGGCTGATCTGGAACCTGACCGGCGGGGCGGTGCATGCCACCGATGCCACCAATGCCTCGCGCACGATCTTGTATAATATCCGCACGGGCTGCTGGGATGCCGAGATGTGCGCGCTGCTGGATGTCCCCATCGCGATCTTGCCCGAGGTGCGCGATTGCGCGGCCGATTACGGCATGACCGATCCCGCGCTTTTTGGCGGCGCGATCCCGATCCTGGGCGTGGCGGGCGATCAACAGGCGGCCACCATCGGTCAGGCCTGTTTTCAGCCTGGCATGATGAAATCGACCTATGGCACGGGGTGTTTTGCCTTGCTCAACACCGGCGACACGCTGGTGCGCTCGCAAAACCGGCTGCTTGGCACCATCGCCTATCAATTCGACGGCCGGCCGACCTATGCGCTGGAAGGCTCGATCTTCATCGCCGGGGCGGTGGTGCAGTGGCTGCGCGATGGCCTCGGGATCATCGACAGCGCGCCCCAGACGCAGGCCTTGGCCATGGCGGCCGACCCAAGCCAGCAGCTTTACCTTGTGCCGGCCTTTACCGGGCTTGGGGCGCCCTATTGGGACCCCGAGTGTCGCGGCGCGATCTTTGGGCTGGCCCGCAATTCCGGGCCGGCCGAATTTGCGCGCGCTGCGCTGGAAAGCGTGGGCTATCAGACCCGCGATCTGTGGGAGGCGATGGCCGCCGATTGGCAGGGCGCGCCGGGTGGCAATGTCAGGGTCGATGGCGGGATGAGCGCCTCGGACTGGACGATGCAGTTTCTGGCCGACATCCTTGGCGCACCCGTCGATCGCCCGCAGGTGCAGGAAACCACCGCGCTGGGGGCGGCGTGGCTGGCGGGGATGCGGGCAGGCGTCTATCCCGACGCGGCGGGTTTTGCCGCGACATGGGCGCTGGGTCGCAGCTTTTCGCCACGCATGGAGGCCGCCCGGCGCGGGGCGCTTTACGCGGGCTGGAAAGACGCGGTCGCCCGCACCCTGAGCCGCCCATGACCGAGGCCCCCACATTGCGCGTTGCGTTGGCCCAGATGTGTTCGGCCGACACGCATGCGGCCAATATCGCCACCGTTGCGGCCCTTGCGGCCCTTGCCGCCCAAGGTGGCGCCCAGCTTCTGGCCCTGCCCGAGGTGGCGGGGCTGATGAACCGCAACCCCGAGACGTCGCGCCGACAGGTCGTCCGCGCCGATCATGATCCCTTCATCGCCGCCTGCCGCGATCTGGCGGCCCGGCATGGGCTTTGGCTGCATACCGGATCGACCCCGGTGCTGGGGCCGGATGGGCGGTTTCTGAACCATTCCACGCTGATCGATGCCACGGGCGGCATCGTGGCCAGCTATGACAAGATTCACCTCTTTGATGTCGCGCTCGACGGGCAGGCGCCGATCGGCGAATCCAAGCGCTTCGCGCCCGGCACCCGCGCGGCTATCGCCGATACGCCTTGGGGGCGTTTTGGCCTGTCGATCTGTTACGATCTGCGCTTTGCCTATCTGTACCGCGCCTATGCACAGGCGGGTGCGGTGGTGATGTTCATCCCCTCGGCCTTTACCGTGCCCACGGGTCGCGCCCATTGGGAGGTTCTGCTGCGCGCCCGCGCGATCGAGACGGGGGCCTTCGTGCTGGCCGCCGCCCAAGCGGGCCACCATGCCGATGGCCGCCAGACCTATGGCCATGCGCTGGCCGTGGGCCCATGGGGCGAGGTTCTGGCCGATCTGGGAGACACCGCCCCGACCATCAGCTTGATCGATCTGGATCTGGGTGCGGTGGCGCGCGCGCGCGCTCAGGTGCCGGCCTGGGCTGTGCGGCCGCCCGATTGGTTCGATCCGGCGCTGGTCCGCTGAAGATCACGGTTGCATCGCGCGCCCGGTCAGCAACACTAGACCCTGCAAGTAAGGGGTAACGCCATGGGGCAAGATGCCGATGGCAGGGCCTGTCCGGCCGACATCGCCGGGGCCCTTGCGGATGTGGCACGCTGGCTGGACACGGCCAAGGGTGATCAGGGCTGGCTGTCATCGCTGCGCTTTGGTGTGGCGGGGGCACTGGCACAGACCCCAGAAACGGATCTGGCCGAGGCCGGGTTTCGCAAGATCCTGTCTGACCATCCCGGCCATCTCTGGGCGTGGATCGGTCGCATCGATCTGGCGCTGGCGCGCGGTGACGCGCCTGCCGCCGTTGCGATCGGGCAGGATGGGCTGACCCATCTGCCCCAGGACAGGCTCTTGCGCCGCAAGACCGCCGAGGCGCTGGAACAGGCCGAGGGTCCCGTGGCGGCCCTTGCCCTGTTGCAGGGCGGCGGCAACCCCGAGATCGGTGTTGACGATCTGCGCTATGCCATTTCGCTGCACCGCGCGGCGCAAACCGTCGGTCTGGCCTTGCCGCTTTGCATCCAGCTTTTGCACCAAAGCCCCGATGATGCGCTGGCGCTTCTGGCGCGGATCGAGGCCCATCTGACACGCGGCGAGACGGCCGATGCTGTCGCCGCAGCACAGGCGGCGTTGGCCTGCCATCCAGATGATCCGGAAATCCGCTTGCGCGCCGCTCAGGCCCATCTGATGGCTGGCGACCGTGCGCGCGCCGCCGATCTGGCCAAAGACATGGCCCAAGGCACAGCCTTTGCTGCCGCGTTTCGGACCGTGTTGGCGCAAAGCGCCGGATCGGATGCCGGCGCAGGCTCTGCGCCACCCCCGGTCAAACCCGCCACGCCCGATCTGTCCGCCCTGATGGCCGCGCTTGAGGCGATGGCGCAGCCGGGCGGCCCACCCGGTGCCGATGCTCACGCGAAACTGTTGGACCTGATCCGCGCCAGTGGCGATCTGCCATGGTATGGGGCGCTTGCTCTTGTGCAGCGGGCCTGCAGCCTGGGCGCGTTCAGCTTGGCGCAACAGATTGCGGCGGCTTGCGCGGATGCGCCTTGGCCCCCAGCGGATCGGCAGGCCTTTGCCATCGAGGATGCCTTGCTGCGCAAAGGTCCGCGCGCCGCCATGGATTGGATTGCCGCCCATCCGACCCCCCGGCGCGATGCGGAAGCCGCTGCACGGATCGGCCGCGTGCTTGTGGCCGCCGGAACCGGTCCGCTGGCCGCGCGTTATCTTGGCCGCGCCTGTCGCCGGTGGCCGGCCGAGGCAGCGCTGCAGGATCTGAGCGCCGAGGCCCTGATTGCCTGTGGTGCTGCCGATACGGGCCCCCAGCCCCCCGAGAACGCCGCGTCCGGCCCCTTTCCCGCCCCTGTCGGGAATGGCGCACAAGACCCATCGCCCGCACTGCGAATTGCCGCGATTGAACGGCATCTACTGACCGGCGACCTTGTGGCCGCCGAAGCCTGTCTTGCGGCCCTGTCCCCTCATGACGGGCCCATGGCCGAGGCGCTGATCTGTCGCCCGCGGTCCACGCAGCTTGGCACACTTCTGAACGAGGCGCGCGTGCTGGCCGCGATGGGGATCGATTGGAGCGGTGCGGACCGCGCCGCGCTTGCCCCGCTGGCGGCCGATTTCTTTCTGCCCGCCCGCCGTGTCGTGGATCTGTGGCTTGAGGCACAGGGCATGGCCCTATTGCCCGCGGTGGGCACGCGCCCCGACCGGCTCCACCTGATCTGGCCCACGCCACTGGCTGACCGGGCCGAGGAACGCCGGATCATCGCCGCATGGGCCGCGTCGGGCTTTCCTGACCCGCAGACCCACACGCCCGCCGAACGGCCTGGATGGCTGCGCCGCCATCATGGCATCAAGGCGGCGCGCGCCTACGCGCGGGCCGATGACGCCGCGCAAAAGGCCGATCTTTTCATGCTGGCCCTGTTGCTCGACCAAGGCGGGATCGCCGTTCTGGGGCCGCAATGGCCGAACCGGGCGCTTGCCCGCTGGTGCCATGGGCTTGCGGACAGCGTGATGTTTCGCGATGGCGCCGGCGCGCTTGTCAGCGATGTGATCATGGGTCCGAAAGGCCACCCGGTCATCGCGGCGGCATGGGAGATGGCGCTGGATGCATGTCTTCAGGGCGAACGCGAGCATCGCTGGTTCAAGACCGGCCCCGGTCTGCTGACGCGTGCGATGGCGCGGGTGATCCTTGCGGAGGGGCTGGCGCCCGAGGCCCTCGGGCTGGTGCCGCTCAGGGCCCTGCGCCAGCGGTTGCACCCCTATCGGCCCGCCGCCATTTGGTGATTACACCATTATCCTTTGCGCGGTATTTACATCTTTCGCTCAATGGGGTCTTGTCACACCGGAGCCGCATCACCGGCTGCTTGCCGTGCCGTTCTGGGGATCACCGATGACCACATCGCCGCCGATCACACCCGTGCTGCTTTGCGGCGGGTCTGGCACGCGGTTGTGGCCCTTGTCGCGGCAAAGCTATCCCAAACAGTTTTCCGCCCTGATCGGGGGCGAAAGCCTGTTTCAGGCATCGGTCCGGCGCCTGACGGCCCCGGGTTTTGGCCGCCCTGTTGTCATAACCGCATCGGATTTCCGCTTTATCGTCACCCAGCAACTGGCCGAGATCGGCGCAGACCCCGCCGCCATCTTGCTTGAACCCAAGCCCCGCAACACCGCGCCTGCGGTTCTGGCGGCGCTGTTGCACATCGCACAGACCGATCCGGCCGCGCTGGTGCTGATCGCGCCGTCCGATCATGTGGTGGCCGACACCGCCGCGTTTCACACCGCCATTGCCCTTGCGGCTGCGGCCGCCGCAAAGGGGGGCATCGTCACCTTCGGCATCCGGCCCGACCGGCCCGAAACGGGGTATGGCTACCTTGAACTGGCCCGGCCCGCGCCCGATGGTGGTGCCACGCCGCTCAACCGGTTTGTCGAGAAACCCGACCGCGCCACCGCCGAGACGATGCTGCAAGACGGGCGCTATTTGTGGAATGCGGGGCTGTTTCTGGCGCGCGCCGATCAGCTGATCGCGGCGTTTCACACCCATGCCCCCGGCCTGATCGACCCGATCACCCGCGCCCTGTCCGAGGCGACGACCGATCTGGGCTTTGTGCGGCTGGCCGAAGCGCCCTGGGCCTTGGCCGAGGCGATTTCCATCGACTACGCCGTGATGGAACGCACCGGCGCGCTGTCGGTCGTGCCCTTTGACGGGGGGTGGTCCGATCTGGGCGGCTGGGAAACGGTGTGGCGCGCCATGGCGCCCGACGCGGCAGGGGTGGCCACCAGCGGCCCGGCGCACGGGATCGACTGCACCAACACGCTTTTGCGGGCCGAGGCAGAGGGGCAGGTGCTGATCGGGCTGGGGCTGGACAACATGATCGCGGTCGCCATGCCCGACGCGGTCGTGGTGGCGCCGATGGACCGGGCACAGGATCTGCGACAGGCGGTCGCCGCGCTCAAGGCGCAGGGCGCGCGACAGGCGACCGATTTCCCCAAGGATCACCGCCCCTGGGGCTGGTTCGAAAGCCTGGCGCTGGGGGCGCGGTTTCAGGTCAAGCGCATCCATGTGAACCCCGGCGCCGCGCTCAGCCTGCAAAGCCACCACCACCGGGCCGAACACTGGATCGTGGTGCAAGGCACGGCCCGGGTGACGGTGGACGGCACATCGCGGCTGATGACGGAAAACGAATCCGTCTACATCCCGCTGGGCGCCACCCACCGTCTGGAAAACCCCGGCAAGGTCCCCATGGTGCTGATCGAGGTGCAGACGGGCGCCTATCTGGGGGAAGATGATATCGTCAGGTATGAGGATGGGTATGG
>NZ_CALAHQ010000042.1 GCF_937892565.1 uncultured Roseicyclus sp.
GAACTGACGGGCCGCTTCATCAACACCAGCCGCGAGAATTTTCGCAACTCTCTGACGATCAGCTGTTTTTCCTTCATCGATGTGGCGCGCCGCGCTGCAGAACTTATGCCCGATGGGGGCAGCTTGATCACGCTGACCTATCAGGGCTCCAACCGCGTCACGCCGTTCTACAATGTGATGGGTGTAGCCAAGGCCGCGCTGGAAAGCGCGGTGCGCTATCTGGCCAATGATCTGGGGCCACAGCAAATCCGCGTCAATGCCATCAGCCCGGGGCCGATGAAGACGCTGGCGGGGGCCGCCATCGGGGGGGCGCGCAAGACCTTCAAGACGACCGAGGCCAACGCGCCCTTGCGCGCCAATGCCACGCTCGAGGCGATCGGCGGCACGGCGGTCTATCTGGCGTCCGCTTACGGGGCCTGCACCACCGGCGAGATCGTGACCGTTGATGGTGGCTTTCATGTCTTGGGCATGGCGCAGCCCGAGAACATGTGATCCGGGGGTGCCGCGCCACCCATGGGCGGCGCGGCAATTCTGTGCTCAGTTCGGAACGATCTGGTAGATTTCGCCCTCATCCATCGCGGCATAGAGGTTTCCGTCCGGCCCCAGAACCACCGAGCGGAATCGTCCCGGCTCCATCGGCAAGGGCATCTCGGACACATCATTCACCGACAAGCCGTCCTCTGCCAGATCGATCAGGTCGATCCGCTGGCCCACGGGCGTTCCGCCAAAGCCGATGCCCATGATGCCAACCACCATGCGCCCGTTCCAGTCGCCCCATTGTTCGCCCTGCAGAAAGGCGGCCGAACCAGTGCCTTGCGACAGCCGATTGTTGTTCCAGGCCGGGGGCATGGCGTCGGGAAAGCTGTTGAGGTCCGTCATCGGCATGAAGGCTGCGCGCTCGCCGGGGTCCATGCCCTCCATCTGGTTGGGGGAATAGCCACAGTAATTGTCCGGGCAATCGGGGCGTCCGCCCATGCCGGG
Source organism: uncultured Roseicyclus sp. (assembly GCF_937892565.1). Classification (GTDB taxonomy): domain Bacteria; phylum Pseudomonadota; class Alphaproteobacteria; order Rhodobacterales; family Rhodobacteraceae; genus Roseicyclus. Next base: position 982 of record NZ_CALAHQ010000042.1, read on the forward strand.
GCGGGGGTCCCATCCTCCGTTGCCGCCGGGCACAAGTGCCGTGATCTCGTCGGAATGCCACGGCCCGTGCTCGGCGACCACGGCGCGGTTGTCGCCGGGCCGGAAGGCGATGCCCTGCACATTGCGGTGCCCATAGGTGAAGATGCGCGCGTCAAACCCGTCGGGTGCGCCGTTGCCCGCAGCGGCGTTGCCATCCGTGTCGATACGCAGCACCTTCCCACCCATCAGTGTCGGCGACTGCGGCACCACCCCGTTGTGGGTGTCGCCGGTCGTGACATAAAGGAACCCGTCGCCCGGATTGAACCGGACGCGCCCGCCATTGTGCGCGCCGGGGCCACCGAAGGGATGCGCGCTGGACCGCGGCTTGAAGGGGATGTCGGCCACGATGTCGGTGCGGTTTGACACCGCGTCCAGACCTTCGCTGACCTCCAGCCGCATGACCCGGTTCGAAGCGGGTGCCGTCAAGCTCGAGGTCGACATCACGTAAATGCGGCGATTGCTGGCGAAATCAGGGTCGACCGCCACCCCCATCATGCCCGCCTGACCCTCGCAAAACAGGTCATAGGCGATATTGTCAAAGCCCGAGCTGCGCACCATGCCCAGAAGCGGCTTCACATCCCCCGAGGGCAAGCGCACCGAAAGGCCACGGCATTTCTCGGTAAAGAACATTGTGCCATCATCCAGGAACGCCATGTCCCAGGGCCCTTCCAGCCCGGACATGAGGACCGTTTGGCTCAATGTCGGCGCTTGCGCATGCGCCACTCCCATCGTGACGCAAAGGATGGCGGTTGACGCCAACGCCGCGCGGATGGACGATTTGGTCAGTGCAGGTTTCATGATCTTTCTCCCCAAAAGCGGCGTCCTCCCCGACGCCGCGCCGTGCGAAACCGTGCAGAACAGCGCTGCACCACGCCACAGGGACCGGGCGGGGGCCGTTCGCACGAACCGGACCAAGCCCTTCTTGTACCTGCGCACCAATCGGGGCCGGGGCGCTCTGGCCCGGCCCCGGCCTTGATCCTACTTGAACGTCGTCGAAATAAAGACCGACAGGCTTGTGATGTCCTCGTCGCTCAACTTGACCGCGACAGGGATCATCAAGGCCGAATTCGGGCCAAGCCGTTCACGCGCGCGATAGGTCGTCAGCCGATCGGCGATATAGGCGTCGGTCCGGCCAACGAGCGACGGATAGACCGATACGCCCTTGCCACCGCGTCCGTGACAGGCGGCGCAATTTGATGCGTATATTTCGGCCGCGTCCGCTGCGCTTTGGGCGCTCGCTGTCTGAAAGCTCGCCAAAAGGGCCGCACAGGCGGCGGCCAGCAGATGGTGTTTCATGGACCCTCCCTTCCATGGCTCTCCATTATGAGCCGAAGGACCATCAGCCGCGCGACTGGCCATCGCCATGCATCACCCGCACGCGATGGTCAGATGCGCCGCAGCCATCCCGCAGCACCCTTATCAGTACAACTAAAGATGAGTCTGGCAATACAAAAGATGAAGGCACCGCATCGGCATCCACGGCCCGGCATGATCGCGGACCAGATGCCGCCCATGCCCTGCGCGCCAGCACCCTTTGCGGATACCGGCAACGCCCCATGGGGCGACCAAGACCGCCAAACGTCTGATCCGTCTATGCGATGGCAATGATCTCGACCGCAAAGGTCAGATCCTTGCCGGCCAGCGGGTGATTGGCATCGAGCGTGACCATCACGTCACTCAGCGCCGTCACGGTGACGGGGATGAGCGACCCATTGGGCGCTTGCAGCTGCAAGGCGCTGCCCAGATCAAGGGGGATACCATCGGGGATCATGTCGCGCGGCACAGTCTGTATCGCCTGCTCGTGATATGGGCCATAGGCTTGGTCGGCGGGGATGGTCACGATTTTCGTCTCACCCACCCCCATGCCGTCCAGTGCGGCTTCCAAGCCCGGTATGATCTGGCCCGCACCCATGCGAAAGGTCAGCGGTTCGCGCCCGGTCGATCGGTCAAAGACGCTGCCATCGGCCAAGGTGCCGGTGTAGTGGATCGAAACGGTGCAGCCGGCGGATGCCTGGATCATGGTCTTGGCCCTTGATGTGCCACATACCGCCAGCAAAGGGTTGGTGCCCCGGTCCGGCCCAAGCATAAGCGACCGGAACCCAGGATGAAACCTGTGCGCGACACACGCGATGCAATTGCCGTCGCCGCCCGGCCGTGCCAGTGTCACCCGCACGCGCATGGGGGACAAGATGGGCCAGATCACGACGTGCATTTTCGACGCCTATGGCACGCTTTTCGATGTCAACGCTGCCGCACGCGCCATGGCCGCGATGCCTGGACAGGGCGATTTCGCCGCCATCTGGCAACAGGTCGCGGCCGATTGGCGCGCCAAGCAGTTGCAATACACATGGCTGCGCACGCTGACGGGGGCGCATTGCGATTTCTGGCAGGTGACGCAAGACGGGCTTGATTGGGCGCTCGAGCGCGCGGGCCACACCGACCCTGCCTTGCGTGCGCAGCTTTTGGACCTCTACCGGCATTTGCCCGCCTATCCCGAGGGGCCGGGCGTTCTGGCCGCGCTGAAACAGGCGGGCGTCGCGCGCGCCATCTTGTCCAATGGCAGCCCCGACATGCTGGCCGCCGCCGTCGCCTCGGCCGGGATCGCCGATCTGCTCGATGATGTGCTGAGCGTCGAGGCGGTCGGCCGCTTCAAGCCCCATCCATCCGTTTACGATCTGGTCGGCGCGCGGTTTTCTACCCGGCCCGATCAGGTGCTGTTCGTGTCCTCAAATGGCTGGGACATTGCAGGCGCCGCCGCCTATGGCTTTGACACGATCTGGATCAACCGGACAGGCGATCCGGTCGACCGCTTGCCGGGGCGGCCCGCGGCCATCGCGCGCGATCTTGGCGCCGTGCCAGCCCGTCTGGGTGTCTGAGATGGGCCAGTTTGCCACCGCCGATGGCCTCAGGCTTGCCTATGATGTGACAGGCCGCGGTCAGCCGCTTTTGTGCCTGCCCGGGCTTACGCGCAACATGGAGGATTTCGAGCCGGTCGTGGCGGGCTTTGCCCATCGTGCTCAGGTGATCCGCATGGATTTTCGCGGGCGCGGTGCCTCGGATTGGGGCGATCCCGCCACCTATCAGGTGCCGGTCGAGGCGGGCGATGTGATCACGCTGCTTGATCATCTGGGACTGGACCGCGTCACGATCCTTGGCACGTCGCGTGGCGGGCTTGTGGCGCTGGTGCTTGCAGCCTTGGCGCGCGACCGCATCGCGGGCGTCATCTTCAACGATATCGGGCCCGAGATCATGCCCGAAGGTCTGTCCTACATCATGGAGTATCTGGGCAAGCCGCCCAAGTTCCGCACGCTGGCCGAAGCTGCCGCTGCCCTGCCGCGTCATTATGCGCCCGCTTTTCGCGATGTGCCGGCTGCGACCTGGGCCGATCTGGCGCGCCGCATCTACCGCGAAGAAGACGGGCGGCTTGCGAACCGCTATGATCCGGCGCTGCGCGATGCGGTCGCCCCGGCCTTTGCCCCGGGGGCCGTGGCCCCTGATCTCTGGCCCCTGTTCGACGCGCTGGCGGGCGCGCCCCTTGGTCTGATCCGTGGGGCGGGATCGAACATCTTGTCGGCACAGACCGCGGCTGAAATGCGCCGCCGCCGCCCCGACATGGGCTATGCGGAACTGGCCGATCGCGGCCATGTGCCGTTTCTGGATGAACCTGCGGCCTTGGCCGTGATCGACAGCGTGCTGGAGCGCAGCTTATGACTGATATCACCTTGATCGAAGCCGCCCGCCTCCGCGCCCATGGGGTTGTGCGCGAGACGCCGCTGTTGTCTTCGCCCTTTCTGGACGAGATCGCGGGCCGCCCCGTCCTTGCCAAGGCCGAGGTGCTGCAACACACCGGCTCCTTCAAGTTCCGTGGCGGATGGTCGGCGGTGTCTGCCTTGTCGCCCGAGGAACGCACCAAAGGCGTCTTGGCCTTTTCGTCGGGCAACCATGCCCAGGGCGTGGCTTATGCCGCCGCCCTGCATGGGGTGCCCGCCATCATCATCATGCCGCGCGATGCGCCCGCGCTGAAGATCGAGAATACCCGCGCCCTTGGCGCCGAGGTGATCCTTTATGATCGTGCCGGCGGCGAAAAGCGCGAAGAGATCGGCGCGCGCGTTCAAGCCGAGCGCGCGATGACCTTGATCAAGCCCTTTGATGATGTGCAGGTGATCGCGGGCCAAGGCACCTGTGGTCTGGAAATCGCCGAACAGGCGGCATCGCTTGGCATCACGCACGGCACGGTCTTGACCTGTTGCGGTGGCGGCGGTCTGACCGCGGGGATCGCGCTGGCGCTTGAGGCGCATGCGCCGGGGCTGCGCGTGCGCCCGGTCGAGCCCGAGGGGTTCGACGATACGGCCCGGTCGCTTGCCGCGGGCGAGCGCACTGGCCATGGCCGCCCCGAGGCCGGGTTTTGCGACGCAATCCTGACGCCGATGCCGGGCCTGCTGACCTTTCCGATCCTGCATCGGCTGTGCGGGGCGGGGATCATCGTGACCGAGGATGAGGTGCGCGAAGCGATGCGGCTGGCCGCCGCCCGGCTCAAGCTGGTGGTCGAACCCGGCGGCGCGGTGGCGCTGGCGGGGGCGCTTTTTCATGGCGATGCGCTGGCCGATGGCCCGGTGATCTGCACGCTGTCAGGCGGCAATGCCGACCCTGCCGCCTATGCGGCGATCCTGGCCTCTGGCTGATCTGGCGCACCAGGCTGGCGTCGCGGGCCCTTGCGCGGCCGGGATGTGCGTATTTTCAGAAAGATGAAGCGACAATCCATCAGGAGGCCGCAGGGGCGGCCGCGCGCGGGCGGGTGCCAAGGTAGATCGCAAGCGCGCCTGCCATCAGCACCGCCCCCAGCAAGAAAGGCGCGCCGGGTAGGCGGAGCACGGCGTCGTCGCGGGTGAACCAGAAGAAAGCCTGCGTCATCATCACGGGCGACAGGATCATCGACAGGGCCGAGATCGAACCCAAGACGCCTTGCAATTCGCCTTGCTGGCGTTCGCCCGCCGCCCGGCTCATCACGCCCTGCATGGCCGGGGCCACGATCGCGCCCACGGCCGAGATCGGGATCAAGACCCAGATCATCCAGCCTTGTGTGGCCACCCCATAGGCCAAAAGGCAAAAGGTGTTCAGGATCAGCCCCCAGAACACCGCGCGCGCTTCGCCCAGACGCGGCAGGATGGCGCGGATCAGCCCGCCTTGCACCACCGCGATGGCCACGCCGTATGCGGCCAGCGACAGCCCGACCATCCGCGCATCCCAGCCAAAGGCACCTTGGATGTAATAGGCCCAGACCGCCGGATAGGTGAAATTGGCGATCTGATAGGCCAGCATCACCGCCAGTAGCGCGCCGACACCGGGCAGCTTGCGCACGGATTTCAACGCGCCCGCCGGATTGGCGCGCCGCCAGTCAAAGGCGCGGCGCCGCTCGGGCGGCAGGCTTTCGGGCAAGACAAACCATCCAAACGCGAAATTTGCCGCTGCAAGGCAAGCCGCCGCCACGAAAGGCGCGCGGGGATCAAGCCCGCCCAGGAGCCCCCCGATCACCGGCCCCAGGATGAACCCGACCCCGAAGCCCGCCGATATCAGGCCGAAATTCTGCGACCGTTTGCTGCTGTCGGTGATGTCGGCCATGTAAGCCAGCGCCGTGGCATGGGTTGCTGCCGCGATGCCCGCCACCACGCGCCCCGCAAACAAAAGCCACATCGTGCCCGCCACCGCCATCACGACATAATCGAGCGCCAGAACCGCCATCGAGACCAGCAAGACGGGCCGCCGCCCAAAGCGGTCAGACAGATTGCCGATCAGCGGCGAAAAGCCGAACTGCATCACTGCATAAACGGCCGACAGCATGCCGCCCCACAGCGCCGCATCGGCCAGCGACGCGCCGCGCACCGCGCGGATCAGATCGGGCATCACCGGCAAGATCAGCCCGATGCCCATCGCATCAATCGTGACGGTGATCAGGATGAACAAGACAGGCAGGCGCCGGGGGGCCATGAGATTCTTTCGCGCGATGGGCAGGTGTCAATCTAGATTGACACTTTATCCTTGTCCATCCGCCATCGCGCGGGCCGCCCTGGCGAAATCGCGCGCCTCATCGGGCGCGGTGCCAAGGGTCTGGCGCCCTGCCAGCGGCGGGGGGATCATGGCCGGATGGGCTGCGGCCACCAGATCGGGCAGGGGGGTGCCACTGGCCCGCGCGGCCAGCGCCAGTCGCTTGATCTCGGCCTGTGCGTCGGGGCGGGGCATCTGCCGGGCCAGCGCAAAGCTCAAGGCTTCGGCATGGATCAGCCCCAGAGGATCGGCAAGGCGTGCGGCCATGCTGGCGTGATCGGGGGTGATCTGCCGGGCGATCTCGGCCAGAAGGGCGGCGGATTTGCCTGCCGCCATGACCAGCCCCGGCAGCATCAGCCATTCGGTGAACCAGGCCGCGCCGTCGCGGGCCTCCTGATGGGCGGGCGCAGACAGGGCCGCCGCCTGTGCCGCGCCATAGCGGGCCAGCGCCACCAGCACGCTGGGGGCGACCGGGTTTTCCTTTTGCGGCATGGTCGATGACGCGCCGCCGCCCGACAGGCGGACCTCGGCCACATCGGATCGCGTCAGGATCAACAGATCGGCGCCGATCTTTGCGCCAGCCCCCGTCACCGCCAGACAGCTCTGGGCCAGATCGGTGATCAAGCTGCGCTCGGCATGCCAACTGCGCCCCGGATCGGCCAGACCAAGGGCTTGCGCCAGCCCCGCACGGATTGCGGCCGGATCGGGGCCCAGCATCGTGCCCGTGCCGCCCGCGCCGCTGAGCGAGACCGCCAGGCGGGGGGCAAGCGCGCGCAGCCGGCCCAGTGCGGCGACCACAGGCCAGCCCCAAGCTGCCACCAGCGCCCCGAAAGACGACGGTACCGCTATTTGCCCATAGCTGCGCGCGGCCATCGGCGTTTCGGCCTCGGCCTCGGCAAGATCGGCGAATTTCACCAGCGCCATTTGCAACCGCGCCGCGATCACCGCCAGCGCCTGACGGGCGCGCAGCATCACTGCGCTGTCCTGAATATCCTGACTTGTGGCCCCCCAATGCAGATAGGCCGCATGCTCGGGCGCCTCGAGCGCCTTGCGCATCGCGGCAACCAGCCCCGGCACGCTGACGCCGTTCTCGCCCACGCTTTGCGCCAGCCCTGCCGGGTCGATCTGGATCTCCATCGTCGCGCGGTGCAAAAAGGCGCCCGAGGCGGCAGGGATCACGCCCGCTTGCCCCTGCACTTGGGCCAAGGCCCCCAGCACCAGCATCATCGCGCGGATTTCGGCGGTGTCGGAAAACAGCCGCCCAAGATCGGCATCGCCGAAAAGCCGTGCGTGGATCAGGCTGTCAAAGGGGCTTGCGCTCATGACGTGGCACCGGCATGGCCGATATCAGTCAGAAATCCAGTCAGATGGCTCAGGAATTCGGCCGGTTTCTCGACACAGGGCAGATGGCCCGCCCCCCGGATCAACGCAAATCGCGAACCGGGGATCAGGCCGGCCAATTCCCCCACCAGATCGGGCGGCGTCGATCCATCCTCAGAGCCCGCGATGACAAGGGCGGGCAGACGCAGCTTGGCGGTGCTGGCGTAAAAATCGCTGCCCGCGATGGCCGCCGAACAGCCTGCGTAGCCTGCGGCTGGCGTGGTTTCCACCATGCGCCGCCAAGGTGTGACCTGGGGCCCCTCCCGGAAAGGTTTTGAAAACCAGCGCCCCATGATGGCATCCGACATCGCGGCCAGCCCTTGGGTTTCGACCATCGCGATGCGCTCTTGCCACAACTCGCGCGTGCCGATCTTGGGGGCGGTGTTCGACAACACGACGGCGCGCACCAGATCAAGCCGCTTGGCCGCCAGCCCCTGGGCGATCATTCCGCCGATCGACAGGCCAACGAAAACGCAATCGCGCACCCCCAGCGCATCCAGCAGGCGTTCGGCGTCATGGATCAGCGCGCCCATGGTGTAGGGCGCAGGCGGACAGCTTGACAGCCCATGGCCGCGCTTGTCGTAGCGGATCACGCGCAGCCCCGCGGGCAGGTGCGGCACGACCCCATCCCAGAGCCGGAAATCGGTGCCGAGCGAATTGGCGAAAACCACGCTGGGCGCATCGCGTGGCCCCGTGTCGGCGTAATGCAGCACCACATCGCCCAGATCGAGACAGTCCATCGCTTCGCCCCCCATCGCGCTTGCCTGAGGGTTTTGCGCCAGCCCGCCGCGACACGCAAGCCTTTGCCAAAGATGCCGTTTGGGCTTGCCGCCAGTATTGCCTGTGCAAGGATGCCGCCAAACCGCAGGTCCGAGGAGACCCCCATGCCCAGCTTGATCCGCGCCGCCGTGTGCCGCACCTTTGGCGCGCCGCTCACCATCGAGAGCCTGACCCTGCGCGATCCAGGCCCCGGCGAGATCGAGGTCACGGTCGAGGCGGTGGCGATCTGTCATTCCGACATATCCTACATCGAGGGGGCTTGGGGCGGCGCGCTTCCGGCTGTCTATGGCCATGAGGCCGCCGGTCGCGTCAGCGCGTTGGGTGCGGGTGTCGGCAAGGTGGCGCTGGGGGATCGGGTGTTGGTCACCTTGATGCGTTCTTGTGGCAGTTGCGCCAGCTGCGCGGGGGGGGCGCCGGTCTATTGCCGGAGCAATCCCGCCACAGCACCCAAGCTGACAGATGCCAGCGGCGCAGCGGTGCACGCGGCGATGGATTGCGGCGCCTTTGCCGACAAGATGATCGTCGATCTTTCGCAGATCGCCCCCTTGGGCAACACCATTGCGCCGGAAATGGCCTGTCTTCTGGCCTGTGGCGTGCCGACCGGGCTGGGTGCTGTGGTCAATACCGCCCGGGTGCGTCCGGGCGAAACCGTCGTGGTGATCGGCGCGGGCGGGGTGGGGCTGAACGCCATTCAAGGCGCGCGGATCGCGGGCGCCGCGCGGATCGTGGCGATGGATCTGGAACCGGGCAAGCTTGCCGATGCGCGGCTTTTTGGGGCGACCGATACGATCCTTGCCTCGGACCCCGAACCGTGGCGCGCGCTGAGCGCGCTGACGGGCGGCCGGATGGCCCGGCATGTCTTTGTCAGCGTCGGCGCCATACCCGCCTATGACATGGCACCGCGCCTTTTGGCATGGGGCGGCACGATCTATGCCGTGGGCATGCCCCATTCCGGCGAGCGGGCGGGATATGAGCCGGTGATCATGGCATTCACGGGCCAGGGGATGCGGGGCACCAAGATGGGTGATGTGGTCTTGTCGCGCGACATTCCGTGGATGGTCGATCTCTATGGTCAGGGGCGGCTGAAGCTTGACGAGCTGGTGTCGCGGCGCTGGGCTTTTGACGACATCAACGCGGCGATCGCCGATACCAGTGCCGGTCAGGCGCGGCGCAATGTTGTCTTGCTGGCGCAGCAGTAGCGCCGTGCCGCCCTACTGCTGCCAGTTGGGCGCGCGCTTGTCCAGAAAGGCCGCGACGCCTTCGGCGGTATCGGGCTCTGCCATGTTTTCCACCATCACCGCCCCGGTCAAGCCATAGGCTTGATCCAGCGGCAGGGGCAGCTGATCGTAAAAGGCGCGCTTGCCGATGCGCACGGCGGCGCCCAGCTTGCCCGCGATCTGGTCGGCCAAGGCAACCGTCTGTTGGGCCAGCGCGTCGGCGGCGACGATGCGGTTGACCAGCCCGATGTCTTGTGCCCGGGCGGCGGGGATGAAATCGCCCGTCACCAGCATCTCGAACGCCTGCTTGCGGCCGACATTGCGCGACAGCGCCACCATGGGGGTGGAACAGAACAGCCCGATGTTCACCCCATTGACGCCAAAGCGGCAATCCTCGGCCGCGACCGCCAGATCGCAGCTGGCAACAAGCTGACAGCCCGCCGCCGTGGCGATGCCATGCACCTGCGCGATCACCGGCTGGGGCAATCGGGGGATCATCTGCATCATCGTCGCGCAGCGGTCGAACAGATCCCCAAGGGCCACCGCCCCCTTGTCGGGCCCGGCGCGCTTGACGCGCATCTCGTTGAGATCATGGCCCGCGCAAAATCCCTTGCCCGCACCCTTGAGCACGATCACCCGCTGGGTTCTGGCGGCCTTCAAGTCGTCGAAACGTGCCGAGAGCGCGGCGATCATGGCATCCGACAGCGCGTTGAGCCGCGCGGGATTGTTCAATGTCAGATGCGTGACCGCCCCCCGGTCTTCGCGCAGCACCAGATCGTCGGTCATGCTCTTTCCTTCCTTGTCGTGCTGGCCTAAGCCGTCGGTCCATGCACCTTGTTAGCCCGCATGCGCGCATCAGGGAAGGGACGCGATATGACACTTGCCATGGACATCGACGCGCTGGGTCGTTTTCTTGACGAGACCTTTCCACAGGTCGCCGGCGAGATCGTGATCGAAGACCTGCGCGAGGGCAGTCTGCGGTCCCGCCTGAGTGTGACCGATCGGCATCTGCGGCCCGGCGGCACCGTATCGGGGCCTGCGATGTTTGGCTTGGCCGATGTGTCGGTCTATCTGGCGATCCTGGCGATGATCGGCCCCAAATCCCTGGCCGTCACCACAAATTGCAGCATCGATTTCATGCGCAAGCCGCAAGCCGCCGCCGATCTGATATGCGAGTGTCGTTTGCTCAAGCTGGGCCGTGTCTTGGCGGTGGGCGATTGCCTGATCTATTCACACGGCGTCGCGTCGCCGGTGGCGCGGGCCGCGCTGACCTATTCCATCCCGCCTGCGGGCTAGGGGCTGCGACATCGGACAGGGCTGCTTTCGCGGTGGGTGCTGTGTAGCGTGTTTGTTGACCATGACAATTCATCCCGGGGGACATGATGGCCGATACGCCTGTGCAAGGGCCACAAGATTTCAGCCGTCTGGCGCATCTGCCGGTGACGTTTTTTGCCGTGCTGATGGGGCTCTTTGGGCTGTCTTTGGCGTGTCACGCGGCGGCAGGCAGCTTTCCCTTGGCCGAAACGGCGGCACGCGCCGTGCTTTGGCTGGGGGTGGTCTGTTTCGTGGCGATCGGGGCGGTCTATCTGCTCAAGATCCTCCGCCATCCGGGTGCTGTCGCCGCTGAATGGCATCATCCCGTGCGGTTGGCGTTCTTTCCGACCATCACCATCTCGCTTTTGCTGATGGCCACGTCGGTGAATGATTACCGGCCCGATCTGGCGTTGCCCATCTGGCTTTTGGGTGTGGCGGGGCAGGGGGTCTTGACGGTTGCCGTCATCTCGGGCTGGATCAGCCACCGCGCCTTTGAGGTCGGGCATCTGACGCCTGCATGGTTCATTCCGGCCGTGGGAAATGTCATCGTGCCGATGGCCGGCGCACCCTTGGGCTGGCCCGAGACAAGCTGGCTGTTCTTTTCGGCGGGCATGATCTTTTGGCTGATCTTGCTGGTGTTGGTGTTCAACCGGCTGATCTTTCACGCGCCTATTGCCGCGCGGCTGTTTCCGACGCTGGTGATCTTGATCGCGCCGCCCGCCGTGGCCTTTGTCTCGTATTTTCGGCTGGTGGGAGGCGTCGATCCCTTTGCCCATGTGTTGCTCAATTGTGGCTATGTCTTTGCCATTCTGGTGCTGGTGCAGGTGCCAAAACTGATCCGCTTGCCCTTTGCGTTGAGCTGGTGGGCGCTGAGCTTTCCCCTGGCGGCGCTGACGGTCGCCAGCTTCCTTTATGGCCGCGCGATGGACAGTCTGGCGCATATCGGTATCGGGCTGGGGCTGCTGGCGTTGCTGAGCGTGGTGGTTGCGGGGCTCATGGCCCGCACGGGGTTGGCCATTGCGCGCGATGAAATCTGTCGCCCGGAATAGGCTTTTGGTGGGGTTTGACATGGGGTAAAATAATACCCCAAATCTAACACACTGAATCAAATAGATTTTCAAAGATACCTGCCCATTGACCCCGGCGATGAATCGGGTAGAACACGCGCTTACGAAGCGGCCGATGGTCGCCTTTGTCATTCTGGCCGGGTGATCCTGCCCGCCCCCGAAAGGACCGATCGCAATGAAGACCTTTTCTGCCACCCCGGCGGATATCGACAAGCAGTGGATCGTGATCGATGCCGAAGGCGTCGTTCTTGGCCGTCTTGCCTCGATCATCGCCATGCGGCTGCGCGGCAAGCACAAGCCGAGCTTTACGCCCTCCATGGACATGGGCGACAATGTCATCGTCATCAACGCCGACAAGGTGCAGGTGACGGGCAACAAGCGCAACGAGCACAATTATTGGCACACCGGATTTCCGGGCGGGATCAAATCGCGCACCACGGGCCAGATCCTCGAGGGCAATTACCCCGAGCGCGTTCTGACGCAAGCCGTCAAGCGCATGCTGCCCGGTGGCAAGCTTTCGCGCCAGCAGATGACCAACCTGCGCGTCTATGCCGGGGCCGAGCATCCGCATGAGGCACAATCGCCCACCGTTCTCGACGTCAAGTCGATGAACCCCAAGAACACGCGGAGCGCATGACCATGGCCGAGACCTTTTCTTCGCTCGACGCTTTGAAAGGCGCCGTCACCCCCGCAAGCCCCGCCGCGATCGGCTTTGATGAAACGCCCCGCATGCCTGTGCGTGATGCGCTGGGCCGCACCTATGCCACCGGCAAGCGCAAGAACGCGGTCGCCCGCGTCTGGATCAAGCCCGGCTCGGGCAAGGTGGTCGTGAACGGCAAGGAAATGGCGGCCTATTTCGCCCGTCCCGTGTTGCAGATGATCCTGCGTCAGCCCTTTACGGTCGCTGGGGTGGAAAACGAATTTGACGTGATGGCAACCGTCAAGGGCGGTGGTCTGTCGGGTCAGGCCGGTGCCGTGAAGCACGGCATCTCCAAGGCGCTGCAACTCTATGAACCGTCGTTGCGCGGTGCACTCAAGGCGGCCGGTTTCCTGACCCGCGACAGCCGCGTAGTGGAACGCAAGAAATACGGCAAGGCCAAGGCGCGCAAGAGCTTCCAGTTCTCCAAGCGTTAAGATTGAAAGACCCCGCCGCTTGCTTGATCAAGGGCTGCGCTCAGCGCAGCCCTTTTTCATTGGCAAGCCTGCAGCGGCGGCGGCGGTGCAGTTGGTGCGATCTTGCAGAAACCTGGGGGCCTTGTCCTTGATGCGCGGCTGAGTTTTTCGCGCAGCAACCAAGGCCGAACCCAGATCATCCTCATCGAGGGCGGCGTGTTTGGGGGGGGTGGCAAAGCCCGGCCATGCCGTGGCCGTGCATGTCTTGAGCATCCCGCCCGGATGTCCCCCTCCAAAGGCCATGGCGCCTTGATTTTGGCGTGAAAGCCGTGGCTTTTCATGCTAAGGCCCGCATGCATCGGGCAAGATTTTGTCGATGTGTTGGGCTGTGGTGGGTAGGGAGGTCGGTTGATGACCCATAGAATGATTTTGGCGTCGTCCTTGTTTTTGGGTCTGGTTGCGTGTTCGACGCCCGAATTTCAAGCGGAACGCAGCAGTTGCACCGCCACCTGGATGTCGAACATCCCGCCGCGCCTTGAACGCGAAATCTACAATGAGACCCGCAGCCGGCAGGTGCCGACAGGGCAGACGACCTGTGTCACCACGGGCAATATTGTTACCTGCAATCAGGTCATGCGCACAGAATACTACACCGTTCCGGCCGTGCGGACCGTTGACCGCAACAAGCCGCGGCGCGATGCGCAGATCGACGACTGCACACGACGTGCCTGCCTTGCACGATTTGGCAATGCGGAATGCAAACCGGCCTGACGGCTGTTGCACCGGGGCTGTCCCGCCGGACATGACAACCCGCAGCGGCGCCGCGCAAACATGATTGTCAGGGTGCCTGTCGATCTGTGCGGGCTGGTCATCGCCGCGCGCCCCGGCGGGGTGTTTTTGCCTGACAGGCCACCCGGCGCCGTCTTGTCGCTTGACGGCGCCTGCGCCGCCCACTAGCTGCCCGACATGGCGCGCGCACCCCTTTTGCAATTGAATGATATCTCGCTCACCTTTGGGGGAAACCCCTTGTTTTCCGACCTGTCCCTCGTGGTGCAGGAGGGGGATCGCCTGGCGCTGGTCGGGCGGAACGGGTCGGGAAAATCGACCTTGATGAAGGTGATGGCGCGGCTGGTGGCCTCTGATACGGGCAGCGTGATCACACCCGATGGGGTACGCGTCGGCTACATGGAACAAGACCCCGACTTTGCGGGTTTCGCGACCTTGGGCGATTATGCCACCGCCAATCTGGGCGAGGGCGAAGCCTGGCGGGTCGAAGCGGTTGCCGAGGGGCTGAAGCTGAAACTGGAGGCCGAACCGGACCGCGCCTCGGGTGGGGAACGGCGGCGTGCGGCGCTGGCGCGGCTTTTGGCAGAAGCGCCCGAATTGATGTTGCTGGACGAGCCGACCAACCATCTCGACATCGAGGCGATCGGCTGGCTGGAACGGGAATTGTCACAAACCCGCGCGGCTTTCGTATTGATCAGCCATGACCGTGCCTTTTTGACCGCCTTGGCGCGTGGCACGCTGTGGCTTGACCGGGGCGCCGTGCGCCGGCAAGAGCGCGGCTTTGCCGATTTCGAGGCCTGGCGCGACAAGACATGGGAAGAAGAGGATCAGGCCCGCCACAAGCTTGACCGCAAGATCAAGGCCGAGGCGCGGTGGGCCGTCGAAGGGATCAGCGCGCGGCGCAAGCGCAATCAGGGCCGTGTGCGCGCGCTTCAAGGTCTGCGCGAGGAACGCGCGGGCATGATCCGTCGCCAGGGTGCGGCCGAAATGGCGCTTGAGGCCGGGCAGATGTCGGGCAAGCGGGTGATCGAGGCCACCGCCATCACCAAATCCTTTGGCGATCAGGTGATCTTGCACCCCTTTGATCTGCGGGTGCTGCGCGGCGACCGGGTTGCCTTTGTGGGCCCGAACGGGGCGGGAAAATCCACGCTGCTCAACATGCTGACAGGCCAGATTGCGCCCGATCAGGGCAGCGTCAGCTTGGGCACCGGGATCGAGATGGCCGTCTTTGATCAGGCGCGCGCCCAGCTCGACCCGAATGCGACGTTGTGGGAAAGCCTGACCGAAGACCCCGCCACCCGCGTGGGGGGCCGCTCGGATCAGGTGCTGGTGCGGGGTGAGCCGCGCCATGTGGTGGCCTATCTCAAGGAATTCCTGTTCGACGAGACACAGGCCCGCGCCCCCGTCCGCTCGCTGTCAGGCGGTGAAAAGGCGCGGCTTTTGCTGGCGCGGATCATGGCGCGGCAATCCAATCTCTTGGTGATGGACGAGCCGACCAACGATCTGGACATCGAAACGCTGGATCTGTTGCAAGATCTGTTGGGCGATTACGCGGGCACCGTGTTGCTGGTCAGCCACGACCGGGATTTCATCGACCGTGTGGCCACAACCACCATCTTGCTCGAAGGGCAGGGCCGTGCGGTGACCTATGCGGGCGGCTGGACCGACATGATGGCGCAGCGCCGGCAAATGCCCGCCGATGGCGCGCCGCAGGCCGCGACCAAGCCCAAAGCCACGCCCGATGCGCCCCGGCCCAAGGCCGCCGTCAAGACCAGCCTCAGCTTCACCGAGACCCATCGCCTCAAGGCGCTGCCCGCCGAGATTGCCCGGCTGGAAGCAGAGATCGCCAAGCTGATGGAATTGATGGCCGATCCTGCCCTCTTCTCGCGTGAGCCGGTCAAGTTCCGCAAGGCGACCGAGGCCTTGCACGAACGCCAGTCCAAGCTTGACGCCGCCGAAGAGGAATGGCTGACGCTTGAGCAAAAGGCCGAAAGCGCGGGCTGATCGCGGTGCTGCGCTGTCATTGTTGAACCGTCATCAACCATGCGATCAGATCGGCTGTCGGGCGGCTGATCATGATGGGCTGGCCCCCGGGCCCCGGCATCGCGACATCCGCGCCCTGACC
Organism: uncultured Roseicyclus sp.; assembly: GCF_937892565.1. Classification (GTDB taxonomy): domain Bacteria; phylum Pseudomonadota; class Alphaproteobacteria; order Rhodobacterales; family Rhodobacteraceae; genus Roseicyclus. The sequence goes on from NZ_CALAHQ010000042.1 coordinate 16,845, forward strand.
TTGGAACCAGCGGCCAAAGATCGGCATGTCACCGCCATGGGCCACCATCGGGCGGCGGCCGTCGATCTGTTGGGCCACGCGCAGGATCGGGAATGCGCCCCCCGCCGAAAGCCCGGTCAGATCGGTCGGGGCCACGCGCAACAGATCGGCCATGGCACCGTCGCCGCGCGCTTGCAGGCCGTGACACGCGGCACAGAAATCAAGATACAGCGCCTGACCCGCGTCGATGTCCTGGGCAGGGGCGGGCGATGCAAGGACCGCAAGCGTTACGCTCAGGATCTGGCCAAGCATATGGGCGCGGATTTGGGCAAGGGGGCGGGCGCGCATGGGGGGTCCTCCGGTACAAGGCATCCGTGACAGCTTGGATGCGATGGGCCATGCGCGCCTTGATCCGCATCAAGACCATTGCCAGTCCTTGATGCCTGCGCCTAACCTTTGGGTCATGCGCGCCGCCCTGTTGTGCCTTTGCCTTGCTCTGATCGCCTGTGGCCGCCCGCTGACAGGCCCCGAGATGGCCTATATGGCCGACCTGCAGGGCGCGGGCTTTGATCCCGCCCCGGTGCGGATCGTGCAAAACCCGGCTCTGGGGCTGATCGCGCAAAGCTTTCCGGCGCGTCCGCGCACCACCTGCCGCGAGCGTGTGGTGCCGCCGCCCCCCGGCCCGATGGTCAAGGGGCGCGTGGGTGGCATGGTGCTGTTCAATCGCCTGATGGTGCGCCCCGACATGAGGGTCGCCGACTACACCGCAATGCCCGACGGGCGGCGGCATCTTTATGCCGAGATGTTTTTTGCCCATGAGATGACCCATGTCTGGCAATGGCAGAACCGCGATCTGACAGGCTACCACCCGCTGCGCGCAGCGCGCGAACATGCGGTGATGACCGACCCCTATCTGTTCGACGAGGCGCTGGACCGGCGGTTTCTCGATTACGGCTTTGAGGCGCAGGCGGCATTGGTGGAGGAATATGTCTGCTGCCGCGCGCTCGATCCTGCGGGCGCACGCACCGCCCGGCTCGAGCGGTTGATCGCGCAGGTGATGGCGGTCACCCCATGGCAGGCGCGGGCCGATCAGGCCCGGACATTCCTGCCATGGGACGGGGCCGAGATCGGCGGGATCTGTTCGTGACGGGGCCGAGACAGGCCCGGCGTCGCGCCTATTTGCCCTTTTTGCCGCCACCGATATCAAGCGGCTTGCCCGCGTTGGAATTGGCGGTGGCCAAGACCTTGGGCTTTTCCTTCTTCGGCTTCTTGGCTTCCTTGTTGCCTTTGTTCTTTTCCTTGGACATGGGGATGCTCCGTCATGTTGGGCCGCACGGGGCACAATGCCACGCGCGGAGAGGCTCGCGGCGCGATCAGGGTTGCCTGCCGTGGCAGGGCGATGATGTCCGGTGAGGGGGACCTCAAGGCCCCTGTGGTCAAGATGGCGGTTCGGGGCGGGGGGCGCAAGGGGGGCGTGGTTGGGACGGTTTCGGGGGAAGAACCAAGCCGGAACAGCACCGAAGGTGCCC
>NZ_CALAHQ010000043.1 GCF_937892565.1 uncultured Roseicyclus sp.
CCGAGGTCACGGCCTCTTCGTTCACCACGACCTCTTGCACACCCTCGATGCTGGGCAGATCGAACATGGTGTTCAGCAAGATATCTTCCATGATCGACCGCAGACCCCGTGCGCCGGTCTTGCGCGCGATGGCACGCTTGGCGATGGCCTTCAACGAATCATCGGTGAACCTGAGCTTCACATCTTCCAGCTCGAACAGGCGCTGATACTGCTTGACCAGCGCGTTCTTGGGCTCGGTCAGGATGGTGACCAAGGCGGGTTCGTCCAGATCCTCGAGCGTGGCCAGAACCGGCAGGCGGCCGACGAATTCCGGGATCAGGCCGAATTTCAACAGATCCTCGGGTTCGAGATCCTTGAAATGCTCGCCGGGGGTCTTGTCTTGCGGGTCGCGCACATCGGCACCAAAGCCCATGGCGCTGCCCTTGCCGCGCTGGGCGATGATCTTGTCGAGCCCCGCGAAAGCCCCGCCACAGATGAACAAGATATTGGTGGTGTCGACCTGCAGGAATTCTTGCTGCGGATGCTTGCGCCCGCCCTGCGGCGGCACAGAGGCAACGGTGCCTTCCATGATCTTCAAAAGCGCTTGCTGCACGCCTTCGCCCGACACATCGCGCGTGATCGACGGATTGTCGGATTTGCGGGTGATCTTGTCGACCTCGTCGATATAGACGATGCCGCGCTGGGCGCGTTCCACATTGTATTCGCTGGCCTGCAACAGCTTGAGGATGATGTTTTCCACATCCTCGCCGACATAGCCCGCTTCGGTCAGCGTGGTGGCATCGGCCATGGTGAAGGGCACATCCAGAATCCGCGCCAGCGTCTGCGCCAGCAGCGTCTTGCCGCAGCCCGTGGGGCCGATCAGCAAGATGTTGGATTTCGACAGCTCGATATCGGATTTGCCCGCGTTGTTCAGCCGCTTGTAATGGTTGTGAACCGCCACCGCCAAGACCCGCTTGGCGTGGCGCTGGCCGATGACGTAATCATCGAGCACGTCACAGATCTCACGCGGGGTGGGCATGCCGTCCGAGGATTTCAGCCCCGAGGATTTCGTTTCCTCGCGGATGATGTCCATGCACAACTCAACACATTCGTCGCAGATGAACACGGTGGGCCCGGCGATCAGCTTGCGCACCTCATGCTGGCTTTTGCCGCAGAACGAACAATAAAGCGTGTTCTTGGAATCGCCGCTGGATGAATTCGCCATAGTGTTTACCTCAACCGGTCCTTTGGGCCGTTCCACGCCGGATGCAGACTGGCGCCCACATGCGGCATATCGGAAAGCCTAGAACAGGCTCGCCGACACCACAATGTCAAATTCCCGCACCACATGCGGGGCCGGACCCGATCACGCGCTGGCACCACCGGCCGGCACGCGGCTTTCCACGATTTCGTCGATCAGACCCCAGGCCTTGGCCTGTTCGGGATCCATGAAGTTGTCGCGCTCAAGCCCTTCGACCACGGTTTCAAAGGTCTGGCCGGTGTGCTTGACGTAAATCTGGTTCAGACGATCCTTGAGCTTTTGTGTCTCGCGGGCGTGGATCATGATATCGGTGGCCTGCCCCTGATATCCGCCCGAGGGCTGATGGACCATGATGCGCGAATTGGGCAAGGAAAAGCGCATCCCCTTTTCGCCCGCCGTCAGCAAGAGCGATCCCATCGACGCGGCCTGACCGATGACCAGCGTGGTCACCTTGGGCTTGATGTATTGCATCGTGTCATAGATCGACAGACCCGAGGTCACCACACCACCGGGGCTGTTGATATACATCGAGATTTCCTTGGACGGATTTTCCGCCTCAAGATGCAACAGCTGCGCCACGACCAAAGTGGCCATACCATCATGCACCGGCCCCGAGATGAAAATGATCCGCTCCTTCAGCAGGCGCGAAAAGATGTCATAGGCCCGCTCACCGCGGCTGGTCTGTTCGACCACCATGGGGACGAGGGTGTTCATGTAGAGGTCAAGAGGATCTTTCATGGTGGCCTGTCCCAAAATCGTTTTGCTGTTCGCCAACAGTCTTAGTGGTGGGTGGGGGGGGCTGCAAGGGCACGGGGCGATTTCCATGGACGGGGGGGCGCACGGCCCCTACCTCTGCGCCATGATGACCAGCCCCGTTCCCCATCTTGCCACACGCACCCAAGCGCTCACACGCTTGCAGCGGTTTTTGCCCTTGGCAGGGCGCGACTATAGCGCGCGGCGCAATTTCGATTGCCCCCAGCAGGGGCATCCGCATGTCTCGACGCTGTCGCCCTACATCCGCCACCGCCTGATCACCGAGGCCGAGGTTCTGGAGGCGGTTCTTGCCCGCCATTCGCTCATGGCAGCCGAGAAATTCGTGCAAGAAGTGTTCTGGCGCAGCTATTGGAAGGGCTGGCTGGAACTGCGCCCAAGTGTCTGGCATGATTACCGTGCGGGCCTTGATCGCGCGCTGACAGATCCCGCGCTGGCCGACCGCCTTGCCCGCGCCGAAGGCGCGCAGACCGGCATCGACTGTTTCGATGCCTGGATGGCCGAGTTGACCGCCACGGGCTATCTGCACAACCACGCACGGATGTGGGCAGCCTCGATCTGGGTCTTTACGCTGCGCCTGCCGTGGGAGGCGGGGGCCGATCTGTTTCTGCGCCACCTGCTTGATGGCGATCCGGCGTCCAACACGCTGTCGTGGCGCTGGGTGGCGGGTCTGCAGACGCCAGGCAAACATTACGTGGCGACAGCCGACAACATCGCGCGCTACACCGAAGGCCGGTTTTCGCCCAAAGCTTTGGTCACCGATCCTGCCCCCTTGTCTGGCCCGCCCCCCACCGCGCCGCGCGCTTCCAAGATTGCGGACTAGGCATCGGGCTTGGGATTGGGCCAGATCATCGCCCCCTACACCCCGACCGGCCCCGCCGCCGCGGCGCTCGAGCGGCTAGAAACACTGTGGGCGGCACAGGGCATTGCGCTGGTGCGGCGGATCAGGGCCTTTGACCACGCTGCATGGCCCCATGCCACGGCGGGATTTTTCCGCTTCAAGGAGCAGATACCCGATCTGATTCAAAGGCTATGACGTACATCTGTGGATAAGCTGGAGATAGGTTGTAAAATTGATATTTATTGATCTTTTTTTCACGGTATAGGCGAAATTTTCATGATATTTGGAAGTGTTGAAACCAGAGGAAAATCTGGGAATGATGCCAGGAACACCCGGTTTCGACCCGTTCCCTGCGACCGGGCCGCGTGCCATGACCAGCCGCAGCCAAAGCAGCAAGGCTTGCACAATCGGTGCAAATGATATGAATCGTGCCAAGCCTACAGGAGATCGCGCCATGCCCGACGGACAGACCCGCCACACCGGCCCTTCGCTTGCGCCCTTTGACTGGGCCGACCCCTTCCACGTGTCAGCGCAACTGACCGAGGAAGAGCGCATGGTCGCCGACAGCGCGCGCGCTTATGCGCAAGACAAGCTGATGTCGCGCGTGAGCGATGCCTATTTGAATGAACGCGTCGCGCCCGAGATATTTGCCGAAATGGGCGAGATGGGTCTGCTGGGCGTGACCATCCCCGAAGCCTATGGCGGCTTGGGCGCGGGCTATGTCACCTATGGCCTTGTCGCCCGCGAGGTAGAGCGTGTCGACAGCGGCTATCGCTCGATGATGAGCGTGCAATCGAGCCTCGTGATGTATCCCATCCATGCCTACGGTTCGGAAACGCAACGGCAAAAGTACTTGCCCGGTCTGGCGGCGGGCCGGTTGATTGGCTGTTTTGGCCTGACGGAACCCGATGCGGGTTCCGACCCCGCAGGGATGAAGACAGTGGCGAAGAAAACCGCTGATGGCTATGTGCTCAACGGTGCCAAGATGTGGATTTCCAACAGCCCCATCGCGGATGTGTTTATCGTCTGGGCAAAATCAGAAGCACATGGCGGCGCAATCCGCGGCTTTGTTCTGGAAAAAGGCATGAAAGGGCTGTCCGCGCCCAAGATCGGCGGCAAACTGTCCCTGCGCGCCAGCGTCACCGGCGAGATCGTGATGACGGATGTGGCGGTCGGCGAAGACGCGCTCTTGCCCGGCGTCGAAGGCTTGAAGGGGCCTTTTGGCTGTCTCAACCGTGCGCGCTACGGCATTGCGTGGGGGGTGATGGGGGCGGCCGAAGATTGCTGGCACCGCGCGCGCCAATACGGGCTTGACCGGGTGCAGTTCGGGCGCCCCTTGGCGCAGACGCAACTGTTCCAAAAGAAACTGGCTGATATGCAGACCGAGATCGCGCTGGGGCTGCAAGCGGCGCTGCGTGCGGGCCGCATGTTGGAGGATGGCAGCTGTGCGCCTGAGGTGATTTCCCTCATCAAGCGCAACAATTGCGGCAAAGCGCTCGATATCGCGCGGGGCGCGCGCGACATGCATGGCGGCAATGGCATCATGGCGGAATACCATGTCATGCGCCACGCACAGAACCTCGAGACGGTGAACACCTATGAGGGCACGCATGATGTGCACGCCCTGATCCTTGGCCGCGCGCAAACCGGACTTCAGGCATTTTTCTGAAACCGATTATTCGTACGAATAATCGCAACCCCGAATTTTCGTACGAAAATTCGGACCCTCACGCCCCCAACCGCGCGGCGACTGTTGCGGGGGTGACGGTACCGATCACCTGGCCCGCCGCCTCGACCGCCAAAGGATCGGGGCTTTTGGCGAAGCGGGTCAAGATCTCGCGCAACGCCAATTCAGGAGCGATGCGCACAGCCCCCTCCGCCAGTCCGGGCCCCATCACATCGCGCGCGGTCAACACCCCCAACGGGTTCATGTTGGCCACAAATTCCGCGACGTAAGCCGTTGCGGGGTTCGAGAAAATCTCGCGCGGGGTGCCGCATTGAATGATGCGCCCGCCCTCCATGATCGCGATGCGATTGCCCAGCTTAAAGGCCTCGTCCAGATCATGGCTGACAAAGATGATCGTCCGTTTCAGATCGCGCTGCAAATCCAGCAACTCATCTTGCAGCTTCGTCCGGATCAGCGGATCAAGCGCGGAAAAGGGCTCGTCCATCAACAAGATCGGCGCCTCGGTCGCAAAGGCGCGCGCCAGCCCCACCCGCTGTTGCATGCCCCCCGACAATTCGCCCACCAGCGCATCGGCACGGTCGGACAGCCCGACCAGTTCCAACTGCTGCCGCACCCGTGTGGCCCGCGTCGCCGCATCCAGCCCCGCAAATTCCAGCCCAAGTCCGACATTTTGCGCCACGCTGCGCCATGGCAACAGACCGAATTGCTGAAACACCATCGCAACCGCTGTCTGGCGCAACTGGCGCAGCGCCGCACCGCGCGCTGCGGTTACATTGACCATGGCCCCGCCCACGCGCACGTCAACATGGCCGCGCACGACCGGGTTCAGCGCATTGACCGCACGCAGCAGCGTGGATTTGCCCGACCCTGACAGCCCCATCAAGACAAGGATTTCGCCCTCCTCGACGGTCAGGGAACACTCATGCACGCCCAGCACCTGCCCCGTGCTGGCCTGTATCGCGGCGCGGTCATGGCCCTGATCGGCCAGCGCCAGTGCCGGCGCGGGATCATCGCCGAACATGATGCAAACCTGATGAAAGCGGACGGCAGCGCTCATTTGGGTGGTATCCTCAACACGCGGTCCAAAAGGATCGCCACCACGACGATGATCAGCCCCGCCTCGAACCCGAGGCCGGTGTTGACCGTATTGAGCGCGCGCACCACCGGCACGCCCAGCCCCGAGGCCCCGACCAGGGCCGCGATGACCACCATCGAAAGCGACAGCATGATGGTCTGGTTCAGCCCCGTCATGATCTGTGGCGTGGCATAGGGCAGTTCGACCTTCCACAGCTTTTGGCGCGGTGTGGCACCAAAGGCATCAGCCGCCTCGAGCAGGGCCGTTGGCGTCGAGGATATGCCAAGATGCGTCAGCCGGATCGGCGCGGGCAAGACGAAGATCACCGTGGCGATCAGGCCGGGCACCATGCCGATGCCGAAAAACACGATTGCCGGGATCAGATAGACAAAGGTGGGCAAGGTTTGCATCAAATCCAGCACCGGGCGCAAACCGGCATAAAGCCGGGGCCTATGCGCTGCTGCAATACCGATGGGCACGCCCAAACCCATGCACACAGCACAGGCCGACAAGACCAGCGTCAGGCTTTCGGTCGTTTCCTTCCAGTAGCCTTGATTGATGATGAACAAGAGGCCGACCGCGATCAGCACCGGCACCCGCCAACTGCGGTGCAGCCACCACGCCAGCGCCACAAAGATCGCGCTGATCAGGATGGGGTGCCAATCGGGCGAATAAAGATAGGTGATCTCCGAGCGGCGCAGATCCCAGATCCACCCGGTGTTGGGCGGCTGCTGCAACAGCGCAAGGATGATATCGATCAAGACCTCAAGTACGGCCGCCATGGCGTCAAAGACGCCGGCCAGATTGTCCTGCAACCCGTCAAAGACGGCCTCGGCCGCATCGCCCACGCGCAGCTTGCATTCCGACAACAGCGCAAGCGGCCCCATCCCTTGTGGAAGCCCCTGGTCGCATTCCGTCATCCGGCTCAGCATGACACACCCCCATCAGGGCGGGGCGGGGCATACCACCAGACCGGTGCCGCCCCGCCCCTTGCTGTGGTTTCAGGCGATCACAGCCCCAGCGCGCCACGCACGGCCGCCGCCGCGTCGCCGCCATCGATCGTTGTCACGCCCGCAAGCCAGCCCATGACCGGATCGGGATTGGCCGCCATCCACGCCGTGGCCGCATCGCGCGGATCAACCCCATCGTTCAGGATCGCACCCATGATCTCGTTTTCCATGGCCAGCGTGAATTCAAGGTTGGACAACAGCGCGCCCACATTCGGGCAGGCTTCGACATATCCGGCACGGGTGTTGGTGAACACGGTCGCCTCGCCCAGATTGGCGCCGAACCAATCATCGCCGCCCGTCAGATAGGTGATGTCGAAACTTGCGTTCATCGGATGCGGTTCCCAGGCCAAAAACACGATGGGCTCGTTTTGCTCGACCGAACGGGCGACCTGTGCCAGCATGCCTTGCTCAGAGCTTTCGACCAAAGCGAATTCCGCCGCACCAAGCCCAAAGGCATCGGCGGCCACCATGTCGAGGATCAGGCGGTTGCCGTCATTGCCCGGCTCGATGCCATAGATCTGTGCGTCCAGCGCCTCGGCGGCACCCGCGATATCGGCGAAATCCGCGATCCCCATCGCCGCGCCATGAGCATTGGTGGCCAGCGTGTATTTCGCACCCGTCAGGTTGGCGCGCACGATGTCCACCGTGCCCGCGTCGCGATAGGGCGCAAGATCGCCCTCCATCGATGGCATCCAGTTGCCCAGAAACACATCGACATCACCCGACGCAAGCGAGGTATAGGTCACCGGAACCGACAGCATCAGGGTCTCGGTCTCATAGCCCAGCGCCTCAAGCACCACGCTGGTGGTCGCGGTGGTCGCGGTAATGTCGGCCCAGCCAACATCGGAAAAACGCACGGTTGCGCAGTCATCTTGCGCCAAGGCCGCGCCGGCGCTCAGCCCAAGGGCCAGTACGCTGCAAGCGGTCCGGGTGATCATCGTCATGGTCGTCAGTCTCCCTGTTTTGGTCGTTTTGTTGATTGACCAGTCAATTAAAATCATGTGTCTTGCGGCCTTGCAAGCAATAGGAGAATTGCGATGCCGCGTACGGGCATGATGGCACTTCGGAAAGATGCGCTTGTCAACGCGGCGATTGGCGTGATCGGGCGCAAAGGGTCGCTGGATGTGACCATGGGCCAGATCGCACGGGCCGCGGGCGTATCGTCGGCGCTGGCACATCACTATTTCGGGTCCAAGGATGATCTTTTTCTTGCCGCGATGCGGGCGATTCTGTCTGATTTCGGGCTGGAGGCGCGGCGCGAACTGACCGCCGCCCGGACGCCGCGCGCACGCCTGACCGCGCTGGTGCGCGCCAGCTTTGGCGGACATAACTTCCAGCCCGACGTGATCGCGGCATGGCTGAATTTCTATGTCCTGGCCCAGACCCAGCCTCAGGCCGCAAGGCTGCTGCGGGTCTATCAACAGCGGCTTGTCTCAAACCTGATCCATGCGCTGCGCCCCTTGTGCCCGGATCCCGTGGCGATCGCGGCAACCACCGCGGCGCTGATCGACGGGCTTTACATCCGCCATGCGCTGACCGAAGCCGGGCCGCCCGATGCGGGTGCCGCGACAGCAACCGTCGAACGCTATCTCGACCTTGCGACCAAAGGGCCAAGATGATGCGCCCCAATATCTTGGTCATCATGGTCGACCAGTTGAACGGCACCCTCTTTCCCGATGGTCCGGCGGATTGGCTGCATGCGCCGAACCTGCGCAAGCTGGCCGCGCGGTCCGTTCGCTTTGCCAACAGCTACACCGCAAGCCCGCTCTGCGCGCCCGCGCGAGCCAGCTTCATGTCGGGCCAGCTTCCCTCGCGCACGGGTGTCTATGACAATGCCGCCGAATTTGCCTCGTCGATCCCGACCTATGCCCATCACCTGCGCCGGGCGGGCTATGCCACCTGTCTGTCGGGCAAGATGCATTTCGTCGGGCCCGACCAGCTTCACGGCTTCGAACAGCGCCTGACCACCGATATCTACCCCGCTGATTTCGGCTGGACGCCGGACTATCGCAAGCCCGGCCAGCGGATCGACTGGTGGTATCACAACCTCGGCTCGGTCACCGGCGCGGGCGTGGCCGAGATCACCAACCAGATGGAATATGACGACGAGGTGGCCTTTGCGGCCGAGCAAAAGCTCTACGATCTGGCGCGAGGGTCGGATCGGCGCCCATGGTGTCTGACCGTCAGCTTCACCCACCCGCACGACCCCTATGTGGCGCGCAAGAAATTCTGGGATATGTATCAGGATTGCAAGTACTTGCAGCCAGATGTTCCAGCCTTGCGCTACGCCGGACATGACCCGCATGCGCAGCGCATTCTTGATGCCAATGACTGGCGCAACTTTACCATCACGGATGAGGATATCGCCCGGTCGCGCCGTGCCTATTTCGCCAATATCTCCTATCTCGACGAAAAGATCGGCAGCTTGATGGATGTGCTGGATCGCACCCGGCAAGATGCGATCGTGGTCTTTGTGTCGGATCATGGCGACATGCTGGGCGAGCGTGGCCTGTGGTTCAAGATGAACTTCTACGAGGGCGCGGCCCGGGTGCCCTTGATGATTGCCGCCCCGGATCTGGCACCGGGGCTGATCGATGATGCGGTTTCCACCATCGATCTTTGCCCGACGCTGTGCGATCTGGCGGGGGTGTCGATGGCCGAAGTGATGCCATGGACCGATGGCGAAAGCCTTGTGCCCCTGGCCCATGGCCGCCGCCGCGACAGCCCCGTGGCCATGGAATACGCCGCCGAGGCAAGCATCACCCCGCTGGTGGGTCTGCGTCAGGATCGCTGGAAATACACCAACTGTGCGGCAGATCCCGAGCAATTGTTCGACCTTGTGGCCGATCCGCACGAGCGGGTGAACCTGGCCGATGATCCGGCCCATGCCGCCACGCTGGAACGGTTCCGCCGCATGGCCGCCGAGCGCTGGGATCTCGAGGCGTTTGATGCCTGCGTCCGCGAAAGCCAGGCGCGTCGCTGGGTGGTTTATGAGGCGCTGCGGAACGGCGCCTATTTCCCTTGGGATTTCCAGCCGCTGCGCGCGGCCTCCGAGCGTTTCATGCGCAACCACATGGACCTCAATGTCCTTGAGGAAAATCAACGATTTCCAAGGGGCGAATAGCTCCAGAGCCATTGCAAAGGGGGGATCATGCTTGCCCAACCGACCGCCAGCCATTTCGTGAACGGCGCCTATCTGGACGATGCCAAGGGCGCGGCCCTGCCCGTGATCTTTCCCGGCACCGGCGAACAGATCGCAGCATTGCACGAAGCAACGCCCGCCGTGATCGAGGCGGCCCTTGCGGCCGCGAAAGCCGCGCAAGGGCCTTGGGCTGCGCTCAAGCCCGTGGAACGGGGCCGCATCCTGCGCCGCGCCGCCGACATCATGCGCGCGCGCAACCGCGCCTTGTCCGAGCTTGAAACCCTCGACACCGGCAAACCGATTTCCGAGACGCTGGTGGCCGACGCGACATCGGCCGCCGATGCGCTGGAATATTTCGGCGGCATGGCTGCGACCCTGACCGGCGATCATGTGCCCTTGGGCGCCGATTGGGCCTATACGATGCGCATTCCCTTGGGCGTCTGTGTGGGGCTGGGCGCGTGGAACTACCCCACCCAGGTGGCCGCGTGGAAGGCCGCGCCGGCGCTGGTCTGCGGCAACACGATGGTGTTCAAGCCGTCTGAACAAACGCCGCTTTGTGCCTTGAAACTGGCGGAAATCCTGATCGAGGCCGGCGCGCCGCCGGGCGTGTTCAACGTGATCCAGGGCGCAGGCGGCGTGGGCCGCGCGCTGGTCGAGGATGCCCGCGTGGCCAAGGTCTCACTCACCGGATCGGCCGAGACCGGCAAAAAGGTCTATGCCAGCGCGGCAGCCCAGATGAAGCATGTCACGATGGAACTGGGTGGCAAATCGCCCCTGATCATCTTTGACGACGCCGATCTGGACAGCGCCGTTTCAGCGGCGATCAATGCCAATTTCTTTGCGACCGGACAGGTCTGTTCCAATGGCACGCGGGTGTTCGTGCACCGGGGTGTCAAGGATGCCTTTCTGGCCCGTCTGGTGGCGCGCGTGGCGCAAGCCGTGATCGGCGACCCCCGCGACGAGGCCACGACGCTGGGCCCGATGATCAGCGAAGAGCAGCTTGCCGTTGTCTGTTCCTACATCGAAACAGGCAAATCCGAGGGCGCGCGGCTGGTGCATGGTGGCGCCCGCCCGAACCGGCCCGGCGCCTTTATCGAACCGACGATCTTCGCCGACGTCACCGATGACATGACCATCGCCCGCGAAGAGATTTTCGGCCCCGTGATGTCCATCCTCGACTTTGACACCGAAGCCGAGGTGATCGTGCGCGCCAACGCCACCGATCTGGGGCTGTCGGGGGCGGTCTTTACCCGCGATCTCGCGCGCGGCCACCGTGTGGTGCATGCGCTCGAGGCGGGATCGGTCTGGATCAACCAATACAACCTCACGCCCGTCGAACTGCCCTTTGGCGGCGTCAAGGGATCGGGCGTTGGGCGCGAAAACGCCCGCGCGGCGATCGAGGCCTATAGCCAGCTCAAGACCGTCTATGTCGGCATGACCCCGGTAGAGGCAGCCTATTGATGCCCGACCGCATGCAAGCCGATTATGTCGTCATCGGCGCGGGCAGCGCGGGCTGCGCCATCGCCTACCGTTTGGCCCAGGCGGGGAAATCCGTGATCGTCGTCGAACATGGCGGCAGCGATTGGGGGCCCTTCATCAACATGCCCGCCGCGCTCTCCTATCCGATGAACATGCCGCGCTATGACTGGGGCTATGTGACCGACCCCGAGCCGCATATGGGCGGGCGCATCATGGCCTGCCCGCGCGGCAAGGTGGTGGGCGGGTCGTCGTCGATCAACGGCATGATCTATGTGCGCGGCCATGCGCGCGATTTCGACACCTGGGCGGACATGGGGGCCACCGGCTGGTCCTATGCCGATGTGCTGCCCTATTTCAAACGTGCGGAAACCTGGCATGGCGATGCGGGCGATCCGGCTTTTCGGGGCCATGACGGGCCGCTTCACATCACGCGGGGGCCGCGCAAGAACCCTCTCTTTGATGCCTTTATCCGGGCCGGGGCCAATGCGGGCTATGGCGCGACCGAGGATTACAACGGCCACCGTCAGGAAGGGTTCGGCGCCTTCGAGATGACCATCTGGCAAGGCGAACGCTGGTCGGCCGCCAAGGCCTATCTGCGACCCGCGCTGAAAACCGGCAATTGCGCCATGGCGCGCGGTCTGGTCGACCGCATCGAGATCGCCGAGGGCCGCGCCACGGGCGTGCGGCTGGCGGATGGGCAGATCATCACCGCGCGCGCCGAGGTGGTGCTGGCCGCCGGTGCGATCAATTCGCCCAAGATCTTGATGCAAAGCGGCATCGGCCCCGCGGGGCATCTGGCCGAGCACGGCATAGCACCTGTGGCTGACCGCCCCGGCGTGGGTGCGAACCTGCAAGATCATCTGGAAATCTACGTCCAGTTCGCATCCACCAGACCCGTCAGCCTTGCGCCCTACTGGTCGCTCTGGGGCAAGGCGCTGGTGGGTGCGCAATGGCTCTTGACCCGCAAGGGTCTGGGCGCGTCGAACAATTTCGAGGCCTGCGGTTTCATCCGGTCGCGCGCAGGTGTCGACTACCCCGATATCCAGTATCACTTCCTGCCCATCGCGGTGCGCTATGACGGCAAGACCGCCGCCAAAGGCCATGGCTTTCAGGCCCATGTCGGGCCCATGCGCTCGAAAAGCCGCGGCACGGTAAGATTGCGCTCGGCCCATGCCGCAGATGCGCCGCGCATCCGCTTCAATTACATGTCGCAGGCCGAGGATTGGCAGGATTTCCGCACCGCCATCCGCCTGACGCGCGAGATTTTCGCGACCGATCCCATGGCCGCCTATGTCGCTCACGAAATCCAGCCCGGCGCCGCCGCGCACAGCGATGCAGAGCTTGACGCCGTGATCCGCGAACATGCCGAAAGCGCCTATCACCCCTGCGGCACCTGCCGGATGGGGCGCGCCGATGACCCTATGGCAGTGGTCGACCCCGAGGCCCGCGTGATCGGCGTGGCGGGCCTGCGGTTGGCCGACAGTTCGGTCTTTCCGCAAATTCCCAATGGCAATCTCAACGCGCCCTCGATCATGGTGGGCGAAAAGGCGGCCGACCATATTCTTGGGCGCACGCTTTTGCCGGCGGAAAACCTGCAACCCTGGATTGCGCCCGACTGGCAAGAGACCCAGCGCCAAGCAGCCTTGCGGGCAACGGTGGCCAACTAGCCGGGAAAACGGCCGTTTTCCCGGCGGAAAATCTCGAGATTTTCCACGCGTTTTCCGCAAGGAAAACGCTACCCCTGGCCGATCACCAGCACCCGGCCATAGGGCGGGGGTGCGACTTTCTCGGGCACCGCCCACACCACGGCAAAGCCCGGCTGCGGCGGCAGGGCCGCATCCAGATCGCTCAGCACGATCAGAAGCGACGGCGCCTTGCGCCCGGCCTTGTCGAAAAGATCGGCGTAATCCGTGCCCCCACCCCGGCGCATCGGCAGATCGCGCAGCCCCGGCCAGCCCGCCGGATCGAGCCGTTTTTCAACAAAGACCGCCGTGTCAAACCCCATCAGATGCACCTCGGCGCCGCTGCGGCGCGCGATGCCCTCGGCCTCGGCGGTGAAAAGCCGCAGCGCTTGCGCGTCGATCGAGGATGAGGTGTCGATCCCCACCACCAGCCGGGGGCGGCTGTCCATGCGCGCGCGCCCCGGCTGATAGACAGGCACCGGCCCGCCACGGCGTTCGGCCTCGGCCATTTGCGCCACCCATGCGCCTGCGGGGCGGCGCCAGCTGCGATGGGGCCGTTCGGTCAGCGCGCGGGCCAGAAGCCCCCGCAAATGCACCTCCCACGGCACGGCGGCGGGCGCCAGATCGCCCAGGATCACGCCCAGTTTTCCTATCCCTGCCCCCGCACGGCGCCCTGCCTCAAGCGCGCGCAGGATCTGGTTGCGCCAATCGGCGGCCTTTTGCATCGTGCCTGCCTCATCTGGCTCTCCAAGCCCCAGATCGACCGCAAAACCACGGGTGGCCCCCCATTCGCGGAGTTTTTCGGCCCGCTTGGGGTCGGAATGCAGCGCCATCGCCAGCCGGCCGGCATCCCACCGTTCCAGGGCTTCGACGGCACTTTTCGCGGGCATCCCGGCTTCGGCCAACAGATCGCTCACGGTGACCGCAGGCCGCGGCACCGCATGGCCCGCCAGGATCAGCGTCTCGTTGATGATCCCATCCGCCGCCAATCCGAAAAGCGATGCGTCAAAGCCCGCGCCCAGCCGTTCAGCCAGGCCTGCCTGTCGGCTGGAATGGCGCAGCGCCACATGCAGCACGTGATGGGCCACCAGCCCCACCTGTTCGGGCAAACCCAGCGTGGCAAAACCGGGGCCATAGCGGATCGTGTCGCCATCGGTCCGCGTTGCCCCGTCACCGTCGCGGTGTCGGCACCACAAGGCCAGCACCGCCAGCGCCGGATCGACCTCGCCCAGATGGGCCAGCGCACGGGCGGCGCGGGTGGAATGCCCGTTCACGGCAAACCGGCCGCCTGCCGCTCGGCGGCATAGGCCGCGTAATCGGGGCTTTCGGCAAAACCGCTTTCCCAGCCGCGCTCCAGCGCGCGACCGATCAGCATCTCGAAGCCGAAACTCGCCAGTTCCTGCACCGGCAGACCGGCAAAGCCCGGCCCGGACAGCCCGCGCAGATCGGCCAGAAGCTCAATCGCCACGCCCAGATTGTCGCGCCGCACCGCGCCGAGCAGCCCGTAGACCAGCGCCGTCAACCCATGCAGGCTGCGCGGATACATCGCCGCACGCGCGCGGCGCGGCGCGGCCAGCATGGCGTCGATCTGCACGCTGGCCGCAATCTCATCGGCCAGAAGCGCAAACTCGGCCGCGGGGGCCGCCCCCACCGTGCCCGCGATCATCACCTGCCGCAGGGTTCGATCGGCGACAGTCTGAATGATCTTGCTGACCCGGGTCCAGCTGCGCGGGGTGCAGGCGATCATCTGCCCACGCCTCAGGCTGTCTTCGGTCGTCTCCAGAAGATCGGGGCGCGTGCGGATGAAGGCCGCGACCGCAGGATGGATGCCCGCAGGCAGGGCATAGGATGTCAGCCAATCCTCGGGGCTTGCCTGCACGATCATGTGGATCAGCCGATCCGACAGGGCGGTGCCCATGTCATAGGCGATGGCGCCATCCTCGACCCGGTTGCCCGCCGCCACGATCATCACGCTGCCGGGCAAGCGGTGGCGGCCCACGCGGCGTTCCTGCAACAGCCCATAGACCGTGGGCTGCAACGCAGGCGCCGCCGCCGTCAATTCATCGAGAAACAAGATCGCGGGCGCGTCGGTATCGGGCAGATCCTCGGGGCGGTACCAGATCGTCTTGGCGGATGCGTGATCGAAATAGGGCAATCCGCGCAGATCTTGCGGCTCGATCGTGGTCAGGCGCAGATCGAACAATTCCGCCCCGATGCGGGCGGCCAGCGTCTGGACCACCTCGGTCTTGCCGACACCGGGGCGCCCATGCAGCATCCAGCTGGCCACCAACCCACCTGTGGTCTGGGCAGCCCATCCCGCCTCCAGCACGCGCAGCGCCTCACCGGCTGACACGGTCGTTGCGTTCACACTCATGCCATGGCCCCCCGCCGTTCCAAGGCGGCCGTCAGCCGGGCATGGGCCGACACGCCGCGCGCCTCTTGCGCGATGTCACGGATATAGCGGTCGTCACGGTGATTGACCGCCAGCAGATCGCGCTCGGTCAGGGCGGCATCGAAGAGCCCGGCCAGAGCCGCCCGATCCTCGGCATCGAGCGCCAGGAGCCGGGGGTTGGGCCGGTCGGTCTGCACCGACACCAGCGTCAGGGGCGCGATGCGCGCCAGTTCGGATTGCTCGATCACGAGGCGCAGTTCCCCCTCTGTGATCCCCTGCCGCGCCGCGATCTTGCGCAAGGCCGCGCGCGCGCGAAAGGCCAGCGCATCAAGCCGCCGGGCGGCCTCATCTTGATCGACGGCCCTTGCGCGTGCGGCTTTCGACAGGCGCAGCACCTTCATCTCGACCAGGGCGATGACGATGAGCATGGCCAGAGGCGCTTGCGTCACCGGCAAGGCCAGATCGCGCGACAAGAGCGGGATGGCAACAAAGGGCAACAGCGCCGCCAGATAGCGCAGGATCTGGATTTCCACGATCATCCGTGCCCATAGCCCCGGGCCTGCCCCCTTGGGAACAAGCTGCACCCGGCCCAGGAATTTCTTGGGCAGGCTGCGGGTTTCCAGAACCCCGGCATTGGCGATGGTGGCGTCGGTCACGATCAGCATTGTGGCCTAGCTAGCGCGCCGCGCGGTTGAAAACACCCCCCCCGTTGCGCACGCGGCCCGCGCCCGGCCGGTATCGGGGCTGGCCCGGCTTCGGCATCTGTCCGCGCAGCCCGCACCTCACGGCTTTGCGCCTGAGGCCTGCGTGCGCTAAGGATCGCCTGACCCGTTTTTCAGGATGCCCCCCATGACGCGTATCGGACCGCTGAGCTGTTTCAAGGCCTATGACATTCGCGGCCGATTGGAGACCGAACTGACCGATGACATCGCCTGTCGCATCGGGCGCGCCTTTGCCGAGGTGTTGGGCGCGCGCCGTGTGGTGCTGGGCCGCGATGTGCGACCCAGTTCCAGGGCGCTGGCCCATGCCGTGGCCCAAGGTCTGATGGATGCCGGGGTCGAGGTGCTGGATCTGGGCCTGTCGGGCACGGAAGAGACCTATTTCGCCACCAGCCATCTTGGGGCCTGTGGCGGCATCTGCGTGACGGCCAGCCACAATCCGATGGATTACAACGGGATGAAGATGGTCAGGGCGGGCTCGGCCCCTATCGGGCAGGCCGATGGCATGGCCGCGATCAAGGATCTGGCCGAAAGCGGCGCCTTCGCCCCTGCCCGCCCCGGTGGGCGCATCACCGATGCCGGCGCCACCCGGGCGGCCTATGTGGCCAAGCTGATGAGCTTTGTCGATGTCGCGGCGCTGATACCTATGAGGGTGCTGGTCAATGCGGGTCACGGCGCGGCAGGGCCCAGCTTTGACGCGCTGGCCACGGCGCTTTTGACGGCCGGCGCGCCCATCGACTTCATCCGCATCCACCATGACCCCGACGGCAGCTTTCCCGCAGGCATTCCCAACCCGCTTCTGGAAGAAAACCAGCCGCTGACCGCCGCCCCGGTGGTGGCCCATGGCGCCGATATGGGCGTGGCCTGGGATGGCGATTTCGATCGCTGTTTTTTCTTCGATCATGAGGGCGGTTTCGTGCCGGGCGAATATGTCGTGAGCTTGCTGGCCGAGGCGTTTCTGGCGCGCGAACCGGGGCAAATGATTGTCCATGACCCGCGCGTGATCTGGGCCACGCAAGATGTGGTGACCGATCTGGGCGGTCAGGCGATCGCATCCAGATGCGGCCATTCCTTCATCAAGCAGGTGATGCGCGACACCGGCGCTGTCTATGGCGGCGAGATGTCGGCGCATCATTATTTCCGCGATTTCATGGCCTGCGACAGCGGCATGATCCCGATGCTGCTGATCATCGAGCTGGTCAGCCGTCGGGGCCAAAGCCTCAGGGATCTGTTGTCCGCACGCCGCGCGGCCTATCCCTCGTCAGGCGAGGTGAATTTCCGCGTCGCCGACCAGAAGGCCGCCATCGCCGCGATCGAGGCCCGCTTTGGCCCCCACGCCCATGCGCGCGACGAGATCGACGGGCTGAGCCTGTCCTTTGGCGACTGGCGGTTCAATCTGCGCGCGTCAAACACCGAACCGCTGTTGCGGCTCAACATCGAGGCGCGCGGCAAGCCCGATCTGGTGACTGCCAGGTTGGCCGAGATGCGGGCGCTTATCGAAGGCTGAGCGCGGTCTGGACAAGCCGCCCCCGCGCGATCATGCTGCCCGGACGGGGGGCGGCATGGCATATGAAACGGTCATCGCGGGCGGGCGCATCGTTACCGGCGGGGCGGTGGTGGCGGCCGATATCGCCATCACGGGCGGGCAGATCGCGGCCATAGGTCAGGGGTTTGACGGGGCCACGCGGATTGATGCGACAGGCCTGATCGTCACCCCCGGCGGGGTCGATCCGCATTGCCATATCGAACAGATGTCCGGCATGGGGCTGATGAATGCCGACACCTTCGAGACCGCCACACGGTCGGCGGCGATGGGGGGCACCACCAGCGTCATCTCGTTTTCGGCACAGGCCAAGGGCCAGCGCCTGTGCGATGCAATGGCCGATTATGCCGCGCGGGCCGCGCGCGGGGCGGCGGTGGATCATGCCTTTCACATTCTGATCAGCGACCCCGATGTGCCCGATTTCGAAGCGGATCTGCGCGCGCTCATCCGGGCCGGGCATCGCTCGATCAAGCTGTTCACCACCTACAACATCGGGTTGTCGGATGACGCGATCCTGCGGGTGCTGCGCATTGCGGGGGATGCGGGGGCGCTGACCTGCATCCATGCCGAAAGCGATGCGATCATCGCCGATGCCCGCGCAAGGGCTTTGGCCGAAGGGCGCACAAGACCCATTGACCACGCCGCATCGCGCCCCCGGGCGGCGGAAATCGAGGCGGTGGCGCGCATGTGCCATCTGGCCGAACTGGCCCGCGCCCCGGTGATGATCTTTCATGTCTCGACCCGTGAGGCGGTGGCCGGGATTGCCGCCGCCCGCGCGCGCGGTGCGCCGATCTGGGCCGAAACCTGTCCGCATTACCTGTTTCAAACCGAAGACGTGCTGGACAGACCGGGGCGCGAGGGGGCGAAATGGATGTGTTCGCCCCCACAACGCACAAGGGCCGATCAGGCAGCCCTCTGGGCCGGGATCGCGGCGGGGCACATTCAGGTCGTATCGTCGGACCATGCGCCCTATCGATTTGACGAAACGGGGAAATTCGCCAATGGATTTGATGCGCCCTTTTCCGCCATCGCCAATGGCATGCCGGGGCTGGAGGTGCGCCAACCGCTGATGTTCGATGCGATGGTGACGCGCGGGCGCTTGGGTCTGGCGCGCTTTGCCCAGATCACCGCCGAGGCCCCCGCCGCGCTCTATGGCCTAAGGGCCAAGGGCCGCATCGCGCCGGGGCATGATGCCGATCTGGTGTTGTGGGACCCCGCCCGCCATGTCAGCTATGGTGCCGATGATCTGCATGACAATGTCGGCTACAACCCCTGGGAAGGCACCACACTCACCGGCTGGCCGGTGGCCGTTTTCGTACGCGGCACGGCCGTGATGCGCGAAGGCGACTATCTGGGCCAGCCCGGCGCGGGCCGCTGGCTTGATCGCGCCGCCATCGGCGCCCATCCCCATGATCTGACAGGGACCCCCCCATGACCGACCGCCCCGACGCCCCGCATGAATTGGCGATCACCTTTCTCTATTACCGCGACCTGCCGCGCGCCTTTGCGTTTTACCGCGATGTGCTGGGCTTGCCGCTGGCCATCGATCAGGGCGATCTGGCCAAGATCCTGCGCATCGCGCCGGGCGCCCATGTCGGGCTGGTCGATGAGGCAAAGGGCATGAACCGCTGGCAGGCCGAAAAATGCGTCCAGCTTTGCATCCGTGTCGCGGATGTGCAGGCCTGGTATGCCTATTTGCAGGAAATGGCTGTGGATAACCTGTCAAGAATGTTCGAAAATGAAAAGCTTGGGATCCGCGCCTTTGTCTTTCGCGACCCCGAGGGCTACCAGATCGAGATCCAGCAAGCCACGCGGACAGGGGCATGATGGGCACGCTTTTCGTCATCAACCCCAATTCCAGCCAGACCGTCACCGACGGGATCGCCGCCGCCCTTGCGCCCTTGCAGGGGATGGGGGCACCCATCGCCTGTCTGACGCTGGCCGAAGGGCCGCCCGGCATCGAAAGCCAGGCTGAGGCCGATGAGACCATCGCGCCCATGCTGCGGCTGGCGGCCCGTCTGGAACACGACGCGGCCGGTTTTGTCATCGCCTGTTTTGGCGATCCGGGGGTGCATGCGCTGCGCAATCGAACCGCCAAGCCGGTCTTGGGCATACAGGAGGCCGCCGTGTCAACCGCGCTGACGCTTGGCCAACGCTTTGGCATCATCGCGATCTTGCCCGCATCTGTTCCCCGCCATCTGCGCGCCCTTGGCGCGATGGGGGTGCTGGACCGGGTGGCGGGCGACCGCGCGCTGGGTCTGGGGGTGGCCGAACTGGCAGATCCCGCCATCACGCAAGAACGCCTGATCGACACGGGGCGCCGCTTGCGCGACCAGGATGGCGCCGAGGTGCTGATCCTTGGATGCGCCGGCATGGCACGCTATCGCGCTGTCTTGGAACAGGTGCTACAGATCCCCGTCATCGATCCCTGTCAGGCTGCCGTTGCCATGGCGCTGGGACGGATCGCGCTGTCACAGACCCACAAACCCGGAGCCTGACATGGCCAAACTGCTCGATGAAACCGCCGCCGGTGTCTTTACCATCGCCGCCACCCCCTTTCTGCCCGATGGGTCGCTCGACCTGATCAGCATCGATCGCATGGTCGATTTCTATGAGGAAAAGGGGGCCACGGGGCTGACCATCCTTGGTATCATGGGCGAGGCGGGCAAGCTGTCGGCCGAAGAAAGCACCATCGTGATCGACCGTGTCACCACGCGCGCAACGGTGCCGGTGGTGGTGGGCGTTTCCGCCCCGGGTCTGGCCGCGATCAAGGCGATGTCGGACAGCGCCATGGTGCGCGGGGCTGCGGGCGTCATGGTGGCCCCGCCCGGCCATCTGCGCAGCGACGACCAGATCACCAGCTATTTCCAGATGGTGGCCGATGTTCTGGGCCCGACCCCTTGGGTGGTGCAGGATTTCCCGCTGGTCACGGGTGTGCAGATGACGCCCAAGGTCATCCGCACGATCTTTGACACCTGCCCCACGGCCGTGATGCTCAAGCATGAGGATTGGCCGGGCCTCGACAAGATCACCACCTTGCGCGCGCAAGAGGCATCGGGCGCGCGCCGCATCTCGATCCTGTGCGGCAATGGCGGGCAATTCCTGCTCGAGGAGGTATTACGCGGGGCCGATGGCGCGATGACGGGCTTTGCCTATCCCGAGATGATGGCCGATGTGGTGCGTCTGGTGAAAGCGGGCGATGAGGCGCGCGCGCGCGATATCTTTGACGCCTATCTGCCGCTCATCCGCTATGAAAGCCAGCCGGGGCTGGGCCTGTCGATCCGCAAGCATGTTCTGGCCCGGCGCGGGGCGATTGCCCATCCGACCGTCCGCCGCCCCGGCCCGGCGCTGTCAGCCGCCACCATCGCCGAGATCGAAACGCTGATGACCCGTCAGGCGGCGCGGCTGGCGGGTCTGGGGTAATCAATAGAACCATCTCCGCCCGGTTGGAAACAGCATGCGGCACGCATGCCCCGACCGGGCAGCGGGTGGCAGACCCCGACCCTCCACCGCCCTTGCCTGGTCGTGAGTTTCCAAAAGGGATGATTTCACGCCACCACCAAAACAAGAGCGGCCCGGGGTTGCCCCCGGGCCGTTTCGTGTCTCATCACCCAAGGGGCGATCAGAACATGTCGTTGTGCATGACCTTGGCCCATGCCGCGACGAAATCCGTCACGAATTTTTCGGCCGCATCATCCTGGGCATAGACCTCGGCATAGGCGCGCAGGATCGAATTCGAGCCGAACACCAGATCGACGCGCGTGGCGGTCCATCTGGTCTGACCGGTCTTGCGCGCCACGATGTTGTAGGTGTTGGCCCCGGTCGGCACCCACGAATACGACATATCCGTCAGGTTGACGAAGAAATCCGTGGTGAGCGCACCGACACGATCGGTGAACACCCCATGCGCCGTGCCGCCATGGTTGGTGCCCATCGCCCGCATGCCGCCGACCAGAACTGTCATTTCCGGCCCGGTCAGGCCCAAAAGCTGGGTCCGGTCAAGCATCAGCTCTTCCGCGCCCACGACATAATCGGCCTTGAGCCAGTTGCGGAAGCCATCGGCCAGCGGTTCGAGAACCGCAAAGCTTTCGGCATCGGTCTGCTCTGCGGTCGCATCGCCACGCCCGGCCTTGAAGGGCACGGTCACGTCGAAACCGGCGGCTTTCGCGGCCTGTTCCACACCGACATTGCCCGCCAGAACGATGGTATCGGCAACCGATGCCCCATGGGCGGCGGCGATGGGTTCCAGCACCGACAGCACATGCGCCAGACGCGCGGGCTCATTGCCTGCCCAATCCTTTTGCGGTGCCAGACGGATACGCGCGCCATTGGCCCCGCCCCGCAAATCGGACTGGCGGAAAGTGCGCGCGCTGTCCCATGCGGTGGCAACCATGTCGGCAACCGACAGGCCCGATGCCGCAATGGCGGATTTCAGCTTGGCCACATCATAGCCGGTCTGACCCGCAGGGATCGGATCTTGCCAGATCAGATCCTCGGTCGGGGCATCGGGGCCGATATAGCGGGTGCGGGGGCCCAGATCGCGATGGGTCAGCTTGAACCAGGCGCGCGCGAAGGTGTCGTCGAAATAGGCCGGATCGGCCATGAATTTCTGACAGATCGCGTTATAGGCCGGGTCGAGCTTCATCGCCATGTCGGCATCCGTCATCATCGGCATGACGCGCTTGGTCGGATCGGTGGGATCGACCGGCATGTCCTGTTCGCGGATGTTGATGGGGCGGTACTGGTTGGCCCCGGCGGGAGATTTCGTCAGCTCCCACTCATAGCCGAACAAGAGGTCGAAATAACCCATGTCCCACTTGGTCGGATGGGTCGTCCATGCGCCCTCGATGCCGCTGGTGATGGCATTGGTTGCCTTGCCGCCAAGGTTGGGGTTGATCCAGCCAAAGCCCTGGTTCTCGATCCCGGCGGCCTCGGGTTCGGCACCCAGTGCGGCCGCATCGCCATTGCCATGCGCCTTGCCGACCGTGTGACCACCACAGGTGAGCGCCGCCGTTTCCTCGTCGTTCATTGCCATCCGGGCAAAGGTGACGCGCACCTGTTCGGCAGTGTTGAGCGGGTTGGGCTGGCCGTTCACGCCTTCGGGGTTCACATAGATCAGGCCCATATGCACGGCCGCCAACGGGTTGGCGAGCGTGTCGGGCTTCATGATGTCTTCGTAGCGCTGCGCCGCATCGCCCACGAATTCCTGCTCAGAGCCCCAATACACGTCTTTTTCAGGCGCCCAGATGTCTTCACGACCGAAGGAGAAACCATAGGTCTTCAGCCCCATGGATTCATAGGCGACGTTGCCCGCAAGCAAGATCAGGTCTGCCCAGCTGAGTGCGTTGCCGTATTTTTTCTTGACCGGCCACAAAAGGCGGCGGGCCTTGTCGAGGTTGCCGTTGTCAGGCCAGGAATTCAGGGGCGCAAAGCGGATATTGCCGGCACCACCGCCACCGCGCCCGTCTTGCAGACGGTAGGAGCCCGCCGAATGCCATGCCAGACGGATCATCAGACCGCCGTAATGACCCCAGTCTGCCGGCCACCAATCTTGGCTGTCGGTCATCAACGCCTCCACATCGGCCTTGACCGCGTCAAAATCGAGCGCCTTGACCGCCTCGCGGTAATCAAAGCCCGCAAGCGGGTTCGATTTCGCGTCATGCTGGTGCAAGATGTCAAGGTTGAGCGTCTTGGGCCACCACTCGGTCACGCCGGTGGCTTGGGTGGTCATCGAACCATGCATCACCGGGCACTTGCCCGCCGATCTGTCATCTCCGTCCATCATCTTTGTGGTCTCCATTTTCGCTGAAAGACTGCGTGGCTTCGCGTCGCCTGTGGGATCGCGTAGCAGCGATTCCCACATCCTGCATTGCCCTTAGCAAAGATGATCAATCAGGATAAGTTGTATTTCCTGATAATAATGATAAGAAGATCTTATGACAAACATCACCCTTCGCCAATTGCGCTATGCCGCGGCGCTGGCCCGTTATCGCCACTTCGGGCTGGCCGCCGAGGCCTGTTCGGTCACCCAACCGGCGCTGTCGATGCAAATCAAGGAGTTGGAAGAGGGGCTTGGGGCCAAGCTGTTCGAACGCGGCACACGCCAGATCCGGCTGACCGGTCTGGGCGAGGACATCGCGGCGCGCGCCCGCGACATCTTGCGCGCGGTCGATGAATTGGAAGAGCTGGCCCGCACGCGCCGCGACGGGCCGGGCGGGCGGCTGCGGCTGGGGGTTATTCCCACCATCGCGCCGTATCTGTTGCCCCGGCTGATCCGCGATCTTGGAACGCGCTACCGTGGCGTCGATCTGCAGGTGCGCGAAACCCAGACCGAGCGCCTGATCACGGAATTGAGCGAGGGGCGACTGGATACGGCGCTGGTGGCGCTGCCGGTATCGGAGCCCGGCTTGACCGAAGTGGCCCTGTTTTCGGAAGGCTTCGTGCTGGTGCGCCCCGAGGCGGATGCAGGCCGCCCCGTGCCCGCCCCCGCCGCGTTGCCCGACATGCAGCTGTTGCTGCTGGAGGAAGGCCATTGCTTTCGCGATCAGGCGCTCGAAGTCTGCGGCCTGAGGACAGGGGCGCGCCATGCGGGGCTTGATGGCTCGTCGCTGTCGACACTGGTGCAGATGGTGGGGGCGGGCATCGGCGTGACGCTGATCCCCGAGATGGCGGTAAGCGTGGAAACGCGTGGCGCCGCTGTGACCGTGCAACGCTTTGATGCAGGACCGCCGGCGCGCACGGTCGGCATGATCTGGCGCCGCACAAGCCCCTTGGCTGCCGATCTGCGCGATCTGGCCGAGGTGGTGCGCCAGTCTGCTGAAGCGATGTATGCCGCGACACGGCCGGATTGAGCGGGCAGAAGGCCTTTCGAAAGGCCTTTGCACGCGGTTTGCAAACCGCGTGGGCGCCTAGCCCGAAAGGCGCGCAAACCTCACGACCTCGGCCACCAGCACATCCAGCGTATCGATCGCCTGAACCTCGGGGCTGACCGCATCAGGGATCAGCGAAAACTCGGTGCACGCGATCAGCTGCACCTGCGCGCCCTTGGCCAATAGCGCCTGTGATTGCCCCAGAAGCGCCGCGCGCGCGTCATCATTCGGCCCATGCGCCTTGATCGACCGGATCGCGGCCAGCATGCCCGCACCATCTTCGGGATGGATCACCGACAGCCCGACAGCCCCCAACGCACGGTCAAACAGCCCCACCCGGGCCACCGCGGGCGAGGCCAGTAATCCCACCTTGGCCCCTGTCTGAGCCAACCGGCGGGCCGCTTGCGCAGAGGCCGCCACCATATCGAGAAACGGAATGCGTACCGCCGCCCGAATCTCGTCGGCATAGTGATGGGCGGTGTTGCAAGGCATGGCCAGCGCCTCGGCCCCTGCCACCTCGAGCCGCTGCGCCATGGCGACCAGAACCGGGGCGGGATCATCGCCCCTACCCTCGATCAGCCGGGCGATGCGCGATGGCACCTGAGAATTCTGATCCACGATCAGCGGAATATGGTCGGCATCATCGCGCGCGGGCACTGCGGCGATGATCTTTTGCATCAACAAAACCGTCGCCTCTGGCCCCATACCGCCAAGGATACCGACCCGCCGCATCATCCGCGCGCCAATGCGCCCTTGTAGGCAAACAACCCGACCGAGCCGCCGGTGTGCAAGAACACCACCCGCTCACCCGGCTTGAAGCGGCCCTTGCGGCACCAGTCGATCAGACCCGCCGCGCCCTTGCCGGAATAGACAGGGTCAAGCAAGATGCCTTCAAGCTCTGCAAACATGCGGATCGCGTCCAGCGTATCGGCGCGCGGCAGGCCGTAGCCCGCGCCGACATAATCGGTATCTGCCACAACATCTGCCCGCTCGACCACGCCCGGACAGCCCAGCTTTTCGGCCGTGCGGCAGGCCAGATCATAGACCATCTGTTCCTGCTTTTCCTTGGGCGCACGCGTGCCGATGCCCAAGACCGGAATGCCCGCATTGAGCGCCTTGAACCCCGCGACAAGCCCGGCCTGCGTGCCGGACGATCCGGTGGCCGTGACCAGATGGTCGATCACCAGCCCGCGCTCATTGGCTTGGGCCAGCACTTCAAGCGCACAATTGACATAGCCCAGCGCACCCGTGGGGTTCGATCCGCCCCCGGGGATGACATAGACGCGGTGGCCCGCGGCCCGCGCGGCTTGGGCTGCTGCCTCCATCGCGGCGGGCATGTTGGTACCACCGGGGTGCACTTCGGTCGTGGCGCCATGAAGATGGTCCAGCAGCACGTTGCCGTTTTCGGTGTAATCGGGGTCTTGGTAACCTGTCCGATCCTCGAGCAACACATGGCAGCCCATGTCAAGCTTGGCGGCAAAGGCCGCAGTCTGGCGGGCGTGGTTCGATTGTGTGGCGCCTTGCGTCATCACCAGATCGGCGCCCTCGGCCATAGCCTCGGCCATCAGGAATTCCAGCTTGCGCGTCTTGTTGCCGCCCGTGGACATGCCGGTGCAATCATCGCGCTTGATCCAGATTTCCGGGCCGCCCAGCGCCTTGGACAGGCGATCCATCCGCTCGAGCGGCGTAGGCAAATGTGCCAGAAAGACGCGGGGAAAACGGGCAAGATGCATGGCGGCGGCCTTTGATGAGTGGTTGTCCTGATCGTGGTATCCGCTTTGTCAGCAATTGACAATCTGCGCCGCGTTCATCGCGATCCGGATTTGGCCCCTCGCCCTTGGCGCGGCGCGATCTATCTGGCAAGGTCCGCCACGCAAAAGACGCAAGCTGACGGAGGGGACAGCATGACGGATACTTTGGCCGGACTGATCGGCGCACAAGACAAAAGCGCGCGCGCGATCGGCGCGCCGGGGCGCGATTGGCTCAGCTATGGGGAGTTGGCCGTGCAAGGCACCCAGGTCGCGGCCGCGCTGCATGGTGCGGGCATCGGGCGAGGCGACCGGGTGGCGATCGTGCTGCCCAACGGGCCGGAAATGGCTGTGGCCTTTGTCACTGTCGCGGGGGTGGCGACCACCTGTCCGCTGAACCCCGCCTATCGGCAGGACGAATTTGCCTTTTATCTCGAGGATCTCAAGGCGAGGGCGATCATTCTGGCGGCAGGCGAAACGGGCCCCGCCCATGCCGCCGCGGTGGCCCAGGGTCTGACGGTGATCCGCCTGTCGTTTGATGCGGGCATGCCTGCGGGCAGCTTTACCCTGACCCCGGAAGGCCATGCCGGAACCGCCGACACATCCGCACCGGGCGCCGATGATGTGGCGCTGATCTTGCATACATCCGGCACCACATCGCGGCCCAAGATCGTGCCGCTGCTGCAATCGAACGTTGCGGCCTCGGCGCGCCACATCGGTGCATCGCTGGCGCTGTCGCCGGCTGATCGTTGCCTCAACGTGATGCCCTTGTTCCATATCCACGGGCTGATTGCCGCCATATCCTCCAGCCTTGCCGCCGGTGGTTCGGTCTGGTGCGCACCGGGCTTTGACGCGATGAAATTCTTCGGCTGGATGGAAGACGCACGACCCACATGGTACACGGCCGTGCCGACCATGCACCAGACGATCCTTGCGCGCGCGTCGCGCAATGCCGAGACGATCAAGTCCGTGCCGCTGCGCTTCTTGCGGTCCTCTTCGGCCAGCTTGCCCGGCCCGGTGATGGAACAGCTTGCCGCCACCTTCAACGCCCCCGTGATCGAGGGCTACGGCATGACCGAAGCGGCACACCAGATGGCGTCCAACCCGCTGCCCCCGCGCGCGCAAAAGCCCGGATCGGTCGGCATTGCGGCCGGACCGCTGGTGCGCATCGCCCATGAGATCGAGAACCGTCTGATCGAGGGCGTGGGCGAGATCGTGATCTCGGGCCCCAATGTCACCCCGGGCTACGAAGGCAACCCCGAGGCAAATGCCAAGAATTTCTTCGAAGCCCAAGGGCGGCGCTGGTTCCGCACCGGCGATCAGGGACAATTCGATGATGAGGGTTATCTGTCGCTGACCGGGCGCTTGAAGGAAATCATCAACCGGGGTGGTGAAAAGGTGTCGCCGCTGGAAGTGGATGGCGTGCTGTCGGCCCATCCGGCCGTGGCACAGGTCGTGACCTTTGCCATTCCCCACCCCAAACTGGGCGAAGAGGTGGGCGCGGCCGTCGTGCTCAAGGAAGGCGCGGAGGCGACCGAAGCGCAAATCCGCGACTTTGCAAGCGAGCGGCTTGCGGCCTTCAAGGTGCCGCGCAAGGTGGTCATCCTGACCGAGATCCCGAAAGGGGCGACCGGCAAGTTGCAGCGCATCGGTTTGGCCGAGAAACTGGGGCTGGTTGAACAGGCATGAAGATCTGCATTTTCGGCGCGGGCGCCATTGGCGGCTACATGGGCGCAAAACTTGCCGAAGCCGGGGCCGAGGTCAGCCTTGTGGCGCGCGGCCCGCATCTCAAGGCGATGCAGTCCAATGGCCTGACGCTGATCGAAGACGGCCAGACCCGGACCTACCCGGTCAATGCCTCGGATGATCCGGCGGCCCTTGGGGTGCAAGATTATGTGATCGTCACGCTCAAGGCCCATTCGGTGCCCCCTGTGGTGGGCAAGATGGCGCCGCTGATCGGGCCCGACACCACCATCGTCTCGGGGGTGAACGGCGTGCCCTGGTGGTATTTCCACAAGAATGGCGGACCTCTGGAAGGCACGCGGCTGGCGACGGTCGATCCGGGCGATGCGCAATGGAACGGCTTTGGCCCCGACCGGGTGCTGGGCTGCGTGGTCTACCCGGCGGCCGAGGTCATCGAACCGGGCGTGGTCAAGCATATCGAGGGCAACCGCTTCAGCCTGGGCGAACCCGACGGATCGAAATCGGATCGCGCCATGCGATTGTCAGAGGCCCTGGGCCGGGCGGGTCTCAAGGCGCCGGTGCGTCCGCGCCTGCGTGATGAGATCTGGGTCAAGCTCTGGGGCAATCTGTCGTTCAACCCGATCTCGGCGCTGACCCATGCGACGCTTGATGTGCTGTGCACCGATCCCGGCACCCGTGCGGTGGCGCGCGGCATGATGCTCGAGGCCCAGGAGATCGCGGAAAAGCTTGGGGTCAAGTTTCCCATCGATGTCGATCGCCGGATCGATGGCGGGGCGGCCGTGGGGTCGCATCGCACCTCGATGCTGCAAGATCTCGACGCGGGGCGCCCGATGGAAATCGATGCGCTCTTGGGATCGGTGCAAGAACTTGGCCGCGTGACGGAGACCGCAACACCCACCATCGACACGGTGCTGGCCCTGGTCACGCTGCGCGCGCGCAGCGCGGGGCTGTACGGTCAATGAAAAAACCCGCGCGCGCCGGGCCTTTGCCGGGCGCGCGCCTTTCCGGATCGGGCGCTTGGCCCTATGGAGCGCCTTCGACCACGATGATCACACTGTCGGCGGTGCGCCGCCGGATGTCGGCGACCGCTTGATACTCGGGGTCGTTATAGGCTGTAAGGGCCGCCTCGTAGCTGGGAAACTCGATCACCACGTGGCGCAACAGGCTTTCGCCCTCCATCACCTGCGACTGTCCCCCGCGCACGATGAACCGCCCGCCCAAAGCCTGCAGGATCGGCGTATCTCGCACGACATATTCCTTGTAGGCTTCGGGATCTTTCACGGTGATATGGCCGATGATGTAACCTTTGGGCATGATGGCCCCTCCCCTGGTTGATGTGGCGCGGTCCTTTTGCGGCGCGGCGCGCGCCGACGCAAGGCGGGGGCGGAAAACCCGGGTTTTCCGCACGGGAAAACTCGAGTTTTCCCGTGCGTTTTCGCCAGCGAAAACGCCCCCCCCCCACGCCCCTTCAGGCCTTGCCGTAACCACCGGCCGTGGGGGTGATCACCGTCACCGCCTCGCCCGGTTCCAGCACGGTCTGATCACAGGCACGCAGCACCTCTGTCGTTCCATCCTTGCGCCGCACCTCGGTCCGGCCCACCTGACCGTCCTGGCCGCCAGATAGGCCCCTTGGGGGCGCCGCGCGGTGCGATGACAAGATCGCGCAATCCATCCGCTCCAAAAAGCGCACGCGCCGCTCGGTGCCGTCGCCTGCTGGAAACTGCCCCTGCCCGCCCGAGCCATGGCGCAGCCCGAAATGCTCCAACAGCACTGGAAAGCGCATCTCCAGCACCTCGGGATCGGTCAGGCGCGAATTGGTCATATGCGTATGCACGCCCGATGTGCCCGCAAAACCCCGCCCCGAATTCATCACCCCCGCAGGCGCGCCCGAGCAGATGGTTTCGTAATATTGATAGGTCGCATTGCCAAAGGTCAGGTTGTTCATCGTCCCCTGGCTGTTGGACAGCGTGCCCAGCGCCCCAAAGATCGCGTTGGTGACATGCTGGCTGGTTTCCACATTGCCCGCCACCACAGCACGCGGATAGGCGGGTTTCAGCATCGAGCCTTCAGGGATGATGATCTTGATGGGGCGCAAGCACCCGGCATTCATCGGGATCGGCGCCTCGACCATCACGCGAAAGCAGTACAAGACCGCCGCCCGCGTCACGGGTTCGGGGGCGTTGAAGTTGTTGCCCATCGCAGCACTCGTGCCGGTGAAATCCACCGTCGCTTCGCGCTTGGCCCGATCCACGGTGATCTTGACGCGGATCATCTGGCCGGTATCGGTCGGATAGTCATAGGCGCAATCCGACAGGCGTCCGATCAGGCGCGCGACCTCTTCGGCGGCGTTGTCTTGCACATGGCCCATATAGGCCTGCACCGTGGGCAGGCCGAATTCCGCCACCATTTTGTGCAACTCGGCAGCACCGCGCGCATTGGCGGCGATCTGCGCCTTGAGATCGGCGATGTTCTGGTCGGGATTGCGCGCAGGGTATGGGTGATCGGTCAGCAGATGACGCAGCGCCGCCTCGCGGAACTGCCCCTGTTCGACAGCCAGGAAATTGTCGAACAGCACGCCTTCCTCATCGACCGTGGTGGCAAGCGGAGTCATCGATCCGGGTGCCGTGCCGCCCACATCGGCGTGGTGTCCCCGGCTTGCCACCCAGAACAAGATGGTTTCGTCCGCATTGTCAAAGACCGGCGACACAACGGTGATGTCGGGCAGATGCGTGCCGCCATTGTAGGGCGCGTTCAGTGCAAAGACATCGCCGGGATGGATGCGGCCCGCGTTCAGCCGGATCACGGTTTCCACGCTGCGATCCATCGATCCAAGATGTACGGGCATATGCGGCGCATTCGCCACCAGCGCGCCGGTCGCATCAAAGACCGCACAAGAGAAATCGAGCCGTTCCTTGATGTTGACGGAATGGGCGGTGTTTTGCAGCGCCACGCCCATCTGCTCGGCGATGTTCATGAAGAGATTGTTGAACACCTCAAGCAAGATCGGATCAGCGTTGAGCGTGCCCGCCGCCATGCCGCGTGCGATGGGGGCGTGTCGGCGCATCACGATATCGTCGCGCTGGGTCACTTCAGCGGTCCAGCCCGGTTCGACCACGATGGTCTGATTGTCCTCGATGATCAGCGCAGGGCCCCGGACCCGGTCGCCGGGCGACACCGCCGCGCGCGCGAAAACGGCGGCCTGCACGCATTCGCCCTTGCAAAAGATCGGCACATGACGATCGCTTGCGGCATCGCGCGCCGTGGTGGCAAGGGGCGTCACGGCGACCCTGTCGCGGGCCGCTTCGCGCATCTCGACCTCGACGGCTTCGACGGTGACGGGTTTGTCGGGGCTGACAAAGCCGAACTGCGCCTTGTGGGCCAGTTCGAATTCCGCGCGCGCGGCCTGCGCCACCCCCCCCCAAACCACAGGCAGGGTCGTGTCTGTGCCCGCATAGCGCAGATGCAGCCGCGTCACGGCATGGGCCGCCCCGGGATCGACGCCTTGTTCGGTCAATTCCCCCGCCACCGCCGCGCGCAAGCTGTCGGCGAGCGCGGCGATGGATGCAAGGCTTTGCGCACCCAACGCTTCGACCAAAGCCTGCTGGCGGCTGGCCGCAACCGTCGCCCGCCCGATCCCATAGGCCGACAAGAGCCCCGACAGCGGATGGATCAAGACCGCCTCCATTCCCAAGGCGTCAGCGACCAGACAGGCATGCTGGCCCGCCGCCCCGCCAAAGGCGTTCAGCGCGTATTTCGTCACATCATAGCCGCGCTGCACGCTGATCTTCTTGATCGCATTGGCCATGTTCTCGATGGCGATGGTCAAGAACCCCTCGGCCACCGCCTCGGGGGATTTGCCCTCCGCCGCAGCGATATCGGCAAACCGCGCGCGCACCACATCGGCATCCAGCGCCGCATCCTGACCGGGGCCGAACACGCGGGGGAAAAATTCGGGGCGCAGCTTGCCCAGCATTACATTCGCGTCTGTCACCGTCAGCGGCCCGCCGCGCCGGTAGCACGCAGGCCCCGGATTGGCACCCGCTGAATCGGGCCCCACACGGAACCGCCCCGGTTCGGCATGCAAGATCGACCCGCCACCCGCCGCCACCGTGTTGATCCGCATCATCGGCGCACGGATGCGCACGCCCGCCACCTCGGTGTCAAAGGCGCGCTCATAGGCGCCGGCAAAATGCGCCACATCGGTCGACGTTCCACCCATGTCAAAGCCGATGACGCGCTCGAACCCGGCATCCGCGGCCGTTTCCACCATGCCGACGACACCCCCCGCAGGGCCGGACAAGATCGCATCCTTGCCCTGAAAGCGTTCGGCCGCCGTCATGCCACCCGAGGACATCATGAATTGCAACGTCGGTCCCGGCGCGCCCGCTGGCGTTGCACCCAGCGCATCGGCCACACGTGCCACGTAGCGGCGCAGGATCGGGGACAAATAGGCATCGACCACCGTGGTGTCGCCGCGCCCGACCAGCTTGACCAGCGGGCTGACCTCATGGCTGACCGAGACCTGTCCAAAGCCCATCGCGCGGACCAGATCGGCCAGCGCGGCCTCATGGGCAGGGTTCTTCCACGCATGCATCAAGACGATGGCGACGGCCTCGATCCCTTGGGCCTTGGCCTCGGCCAAAGGGGCGCCAAGGGGCGCGGCATCAAGCGCCACTTCGACCGCCCCATCCGCGCGCAGGCGTTCGTCGACCTCGATCACCTGCTCGTAAAGCTGTTCGGGCAGGATGATGTCCTTGGCAAAGATGTCGGGCCGCGCCTGATAGGCGATGCGCAGCGCGTCGCGAAAGCCGCGCGTGATCAAGAGCAGCGTGCGATCCCCCTTGCGCTCGAGCAGCGCATTGGTGGCCACCGTGGTGCCCATCTTGACCGTGCCGATACGAGACGGGTCGATCGTGCCGTCAAGCAGGCGCCGAATGCCTTCGATCGCGGCATCATCATAGGCTTCGGGATTTTCCGACAGAAGCTTTAATGCACAAAGCACCCCATCGGGCGCGCGCCCCACGACATCGGTGAATGTGCCACCCCGGTCGATCCAGAAATCCAAAACCCCGGCTGCGGTCACTTGTGGCATGTCGGCCTCCCATCGGGTGGCGCTTGCCCCCGGCTTCGATGACAATTCGTTGACAAATTGTCATCGAAGCGTCAAGCATCCTGTGCATTCGCCCCCCGGAAAGGGCCGTTTCCATGGCTGAAGGCCAATCAAATGCGCCGCGTGTCGGGCCTGTCGTTTCCTCGGCGCATCTGGCCGACAGCGCCTTGCCCGCCCTGTCCGAGGTGGAATTTGCCCTGACCATGATGGGGCATGCCTATCAGCGCTGGATCACGCGCTGCATGGCGGCCGCCGGCGGGCCGGTGATGGCGCCGCTGGAGGTGCTGATCTTGCATCTGGTTCATCATCGCGGACGGCCCAAGACCTTGGCCGAGGTCTGTTTGATCCTCAACATCGAAGACACCCATCTGGCCAATTACGCGATCCGCAAGCTGACGCAGGCCGGGTTGGTCAAGCCGGGCCGCATGGGCAAGGAAAAAAGCATCGAAATCACGCCCGACGGCGCGGCGCTTTGCGGGCGCTACAAACAGGTGCGCGAGGCGTTGTTGATCGGCACGGCCAGACAGCTGGGTCATGATCCCGATGATATCAGCCGCCTTGCGGCGCTTTTGCGCGCTCTTTCCGGCAGCTATGATCAGGCCGCCCGCGCCGCAGCCGCGCTATAGGCCATCACCGCCCAAGGCCGCGACTGCGCGGGTGCGATCGCATCTGCAATCATGCTCATGGATCGGGCAAGGCGGAAATCCATGCCACCATCCTTGAAGCAATCGGGGCGGTCATGGCCGGGCTGAGGATATCGCCCGCAATGACATGGGCAAAAGGATCGGCCCCGCTGCGCGGCATGGTTTGCGGCGCCAGCGTCACCGCGCCGCCCCAGCGGGCCGCCAGCGCGCGCGTCGCCTGTGCAGACACCACCTGATCGGCGTCGGAAAACACAAACAGCGCCGCAACATCGGTCGCAGTGGGATCGCGGTCTGTCACATGGCGCATCAGGGTGCCAAGCGTGACGGTCGCCACCGTCGGATACTGCGTGGTCCAATGCGCCGCTTGCCCCGCATTGATCGGGTCAAAGCGACGCTCTGCGCCCGCCACAAGCGGCACCCAATGCCGTGCAAGGGGCCATTGCAACAGCGCGCCCAAAGGGTCGGCGAGCGCGAAATTGGGCGAGACGAACACGATCCCCGCCAGATCCGCCGCCATCGCGGGATCGAGCGCGGCATAGGCCGCAAGCGTTCCGCCGGTCGACGTGCCGATGATCACCACCCGATCGCCGATTGCGCGCGCGATGTCCAGAAACAGTGCCGTATCGGCCACCCAGTCGCCCGCGCGCGGCTCGGCCATGGCGGCCCCGTCGCGGCCATGGCCGGACAGGCGGGCAAACACCAGATTGGCCCCCAGCGCGGCGGCGACATAATCGGGGACAGGGCGGATTTCCTCGGGTCCGGCAGAAAATCCGTGCAGATACAGGACCACCAGATCGCTGCGCTGGCCCGCCGCGCCGGCCCAGACGATCCGCGCCTCCGCACCGGGGCGCAGATCATCCACCGCCCCTTCGCGCGCCGCCAGAAAGGCCACCGGATCATCGAAACCCGGCACCTCGGGCACGCGCAGGGGCTCGCGGCCAAACAGCCACAGCCCCCCTATCAGGGCAACCAATGCCACCACCCCTACCGCCAGTTTACGCATCGCCCGAAACCTCCGCCACCGCGCGGGCGATGGTAGCCAGACAGCGCGCATCGGAAAAGCGGTGATCGGCCCCCTTGACCAGTTCCAGCCCGATATCGGCACCCGACAGATGGTCCAAAAGCCGCAAGGCCACCGCCATCGGCACATCGGCATCCGCCGTCCCTTGCAACAGCCGCACCGGCACATCCAGCCGCAAGGGCGTGCGCAAGACCAGATGATCGCGCCCGTCCAAGATCATGTGCCGCGTGATGATCATGGGATCGCCATAGTCCGACGGCAGCGCCACCTGCCCCACCGTCAGACAGGCCTGTCGCTGATCCTCGGACCAGTTGGCCCACATCTGCTCGGTGAAATCGGGCGCGGCGGCGATGGTGACCAGACCCGCCAGCCGCCCGGGCATCCGGCGCGCCAGAAGCAGGCTGATCCACCCGCCCATGGATGAGCCGACCAGGATCTGTGGCCCATCCGTCAAGCCCGTGATCGCGGCGGCCGCGTCCTCGGCCCAATCGCCGATGCAGCCATCGCTGAAGGCGCCGCTGCTTTGCCCATGCCCCGAATAGTCGAAACGCAGAAAGGCCCGCCCCGCGGCACGCGCCCAATCCTCCAGATACAGCGCCTTTGTCCCGCTCATGTCCGAGCGCAAGCCCCCCAGAAACACCACCCCCGGCCCCCGGCCCGACAGCCGATGATAGGCCAGCCTGCGCCCCGCGGCGGTCTCGAGATACTGCACCATGCCCATGCCTCCGTTTTGCCAAATCCTGCGCCAGCGCCCCGCGAGGGACAATCCCCCTTCGGCATCCCGAGGGGGCGTTGACTTGGCGTCATCATCCGGCCACAAAGCCACCCGCAACATACCCGCAACCGGGCGTTCCGTGGGCGCCAAACCGACGAGGAGGCCATAGATGGCCCAGATCACCCTGACCCTTCCCGATGGCAATGCACGCAGCTTTCCCGCTGGCGTGACGGCCGCCGATGTGGCCGCCGATATTTCGCCCAGCCTTGCCAAGCGCGCAATCAGCGCCACGGTGAACGGCGCGCATTGGGATCTGCAATGGCCGATTGCAACCGATGGCACACTGGCCATTCACACGATCAAGGATGACGCGCAGGCGTTGGAACTGATCCGCCATGATCTTGCCCATATCATGGCCCGCGCGGTGCAGGAAATCTGGCCCGATGTGCGCGTCACCATCGGCCCGGTCATCGAGCATGGCTGGTATTACGATTTCGACCGCCGCGATCCCTTTACCCCCGAGGATCTGGGCCAGATCGAGGCCAAGATGCGCGAGATCATCAACCGCCGCGATCCGGTCACGACCGAAATCTGGGAGCGCGAGCGCGCGATCAGGTACTATGAGGCCAGCAACGAACCCTACAAGGTCGAACTGGTCGGCATGATCCCCGAAGGCCAGCCGATCCGCATGTATTGGCATGGCCACTGGCAGGATATGTGCCGTGGCCCGCATCTGCAACACACCGGTCAGGTGCCCGCCGATGCCTTCAAGCTGATGAGCGTGGCGGGTGCCTATTGGCGCGGCGATTCAACCCGCCCGATGCTGCAACGCATCTATGGCGTGGCCTTTCAGAACCGCGATGACCTCAAGGCACATCTGACCTTTCTGGAAGAGGCCGAAAAGCGTGATCATCGCCGCCTTGGCCGCGAGATGACCCTGTTCCACATGCAAGAGGAAGCCCGCGGTCAGGTGTTCTGGCACCCGAATGGCTGGACGATCTACACCACGCTGCAAGATTACATGCGCCGCCAGCAAAAGCGCGGTGGCTATGTCGAGGTGAACACCCCACAGGTGGTGGACCGCAAACTGTGGGAAGCCTCGGGGCATTGGGAGAAATATCAGGAAAACATGTTCCTCGTCGAAGTCGACGAAGATCACGCGCGCGAAAAGGCGATCAATGCGCTCAAGCCCATGAACTGCCCTTGCCATGTGCAGATTTTCAATGTGGGCCTGAAATCCTATCGCGATCTGCCGTTGCGAATGGCGGAATTCGGATCATGCAACCGCTACGAGCCGTCAGGGTCGCTGCATGGCATCATGCGCGTGCGCGGCTTCACGCAAGATGACGCGCATATCTTTTGCACCGAGGACCAGATCGAGACCGAGACCGCCCGCTTCATCAACTTCTTGTCCAACATCTACCGCGATCTGGGCTTTCCCAAGTTCGAAGTGCTGTTTTCCACCCGCCCCGAACAACGCGCAGGCAGCGACGCGGTCTGGGACAAGGCCGAGGCGGCATTGCTGGCCGCCACCCGGGCCGCAGGCATCGAGCCGGTCCTCAACCCCGGCGAGGGTGCTTTCTACGGCCCCAAGCTGGAATTCACCCTGACCGATGCCATCGGGCGCAAATGGCAATGCGGCACCCATCAGGTGGATTTCGTTCTGCCCGAGCGGTTGGACGCCAATTACATCGGCGCAGACGGTGAAAAACATCGCCCCGTGATGCTGCACCGCGCCTGTCTGGGATCGTTCGAACGCTTCATCGGCATCTTGATCGAAGAACATGCGGGCCGCCTGCCCTTTTGGCTGGCGCCGCGCCAGGTCGTCGTGGCCTCCATCGTGTCCGAGGCCGATGATGTCGTGCATCAGGCCGTGGCCCAGCTTCGGGCGGCTGGCGTGCGCGCCGAGGCTGACATCCGCAACGAAAAGATCAACTACAAGATCCGCGAACATTCGGTGGGCAAGGTGCCCGTGATCCTTGCCATCGGTCGCAACGAGGTCGAGGCAGGCACGGTGACCATCCGCCGTCTGGGCGACACCCGGACCGAGCTGCGCCCCTTGGCCGAGGTGGTGGCCGACCTCGGTGCCGAGGCCGTTGCACCCGATCTGCGCTAAGGCCGGGATCACGAACCGGATGAAACCCGTCCCCCCAGCCATTGCCGGGGGCGGGTCACGAATGGCGTGGCTGTAACAATTCCCCCGGCAATCGCCAAGCCCGCCGGACAGGCCGCCGCGCGGGCGCGCCCCACCCCACACCGCCAAAACCATTGAAAAATAATATATATTTCGCCTGCACCGGGCCAGACCACCGGCGCGCGGCCTTCACGGCCGCGTGCTTGACGGCGTCGTGATTGGCCGGTGATCGGCCCTCTGAGGCAGGTTCAGGTCATCCGCCCGAACGGGCCGGATTGATCCATAACGATTGCAAAACCCAACACCGGGAGTTTTACTGACCATGACCATCCACACCAGATACCTCGCCCTTTTCGGTGCTGCCGCCGCCGCCCTGACCGCGCATGGCACGACCGAAGCCCAGGCGCAGGCGACAGAAAAATGCTACGGCGTGTCGCTTGCCGGCGAGAATGACTGCGCCGCTGGCCCCGGCACGACCTGCGCCGGTTCCTCGAGCGTCGATTATCAGGGCAATGCCTGGAGCTTGGTTCCCGCTGGCACCTGTGCCGATATCGAACTGCCCGAAGGGCGCATGGGTTCGCTCGAAGCGCTTGATCGCGATCTGCCCGCGTAAGCCTTGCCCCCGGCCCTTGCGCCGGGGCGCAACCGCTTGATCCCGCGGCATCCCCGCCGCGGGATCTTTCCACGCATGACCCAAGGCCCGACCATGCTCGACACGTCCGCCCCCAACCTCCTGCCCACTGCTGCCGGCATCGGCTTCAAGGCGCGGCATTTCTGCGGCCTGATGGAAGCCCCGGGGGCTGTCGCCTGGCTCGAGATCCACGCCGAGAACTACATGGGCGCGGGCGGCAGGCCCTTGGCGCAACTGCGCGCGCTGGCTGAGCGCTTTCCCATCTCGGTTCATGGCGTGGGCCTGTCGATCGGAGGCGAGCGCGCGCTTGATGCCGAACATCTCGGGCGCCTGCGCCACCTGTGCGACTGGCTGAACCCCGCCAGCTTTTCCGAACATCTGGCATGGTCGACCCATGACATGGGGTTCCTGAACGACCTGTTGCCGCTGCCCTACACGCAAGCGACGCTTGCCCGCGTCTGCGCCCATATCGACCATGTGCAAGAGGTGCTTGGCCGCCGGATGCTGCTGGAAAACCCCTCGACCTATCTGGCCTTTGCAGGCTCCGAAATGGCCGAGGTCGATTTTCTGTCCGAGATCGCGCGGCGCACCGGCTGCGGGCTATTGCTCGACGTCAACAACGTCTTTGTTTCGGCCACCAATCAGGGCTGGGATGCGCGCGCCTATATCGATGCCTTCCCGCTCGCTGCCGTGGGTGAGATCCATCTGGGCGGGCATGACGAGGATGCCGATGATCAGGGTCGCCCGCTTTTGATCGACAGCCATGGCCGCGCGGTCGTGGACCCGGTCTGGGCACTTTATGCCCATACCATCGCCCGCGGCGGCCCACGCCCGACACTGATCGAATGGGACAACGACGTGCCGCCCTTGCCCGAACTGATGCAAGAGGCGACCCGCGCCAATACGATCCTGACCATGGTGGATGTGGCGCAATGACCAGCCAGACCGCCTTTACCGCCGCGCTGCTTGACCCCGCGACGCCCGCGCCTGCGGGGCTGACAAACCCTTTTGGTGGGCCTGCTGGCAAACGCTTTGACGTCTATCGCAATACGGTGGCTGTCTCATTGACCGAAGCCTTGGAAACCGGCTTTCCCACCGTGCGCAAGCTGGTGGGCGACGCTTTTTTCAGGGCGATGGCGGGCATTTTTCTGCGGGCCAACCCGCCCAGCGATCCGCGCCTTGCGCTCTATGGCACGCATTTTCCGGGCTTTCTGGCACGCTTTGAGCCCGCGCTTCACCTGCGCTACCTGCCCGATGTGGCGCGCCTTGACCTTGGGATGCGCCAATCCTACCACGCCGCCGATGCAGCCCCCTTTGACACCTCGGGGTTGGAGCCTGCCGCCGTTTTGTCGCTGAAGCCGCGCCTTGCGCCCGCGACGCTGGTTTTGTCCTCGCGCCACCCGGTCTTTGCGATCTGGCGCTGCAACACCGAAACCGACGCGCCCAAACCAGACGCCGTGCCGCAAGATGTGATGATCGCGCGCAAGGGTTTTGACCCGGTGCCGCATCTGTTGCCGCAAGGCGGCCTGACGCTCGCCCGCGCGCTCAAGGGGCGACTGACGCTGGCCGAGGCGATGACCCGCACGCTGGCCGATCATCCAACCGCCGATATCGCGG
Source organism: uncultured Roseicyclus sp. (assembly GCF_937892565.1). Taxonomy (GTDB): domain Bacteria; phylum Pseudomonadota; class Alphaproteobacteria; order Rhodobacterales; family Rhodobacteraceae; genus Roseicyclus. Next base: position 39,775 of record NZ_CALAHQ010000043.1, read on the forward strand.
CGCTTGTATCCTTGATGTTCACCTCGGGTGCCTTGACGCGCGACACCTGACGCCTCTGAAAGGACCCTGATGATGAACCTTTTGATCACCCTCCATGACCGCATCTTCGGGGCGCTTGAAACCCATCTGGCCCCCGCCCTTCTGCCCGGCTTGGCCCGGCTTTTGTTCGTGGGCGTGCTCTTCATGTACTATTGGAATGCAGGGCTGACCAAAACGGGCGAGGGGGTGATGGGCCTCTTTCAACTGTCATCGGGGGCCTACATCCAGATCCTGCCCCGCGCGGTCGAGGCCGTGGGCTATGACCCCTCTGCCTTGGGCACGCTGGCCCGCGCCGTGGTGTTGTTTGGCACATGGGCAGAGTTCGTGCTGCCGATCCTTTTGGCTGTGGGTCTGTTCACCCGGCTTGCAGCACTCGGCATGATCGGCTTTGTCCTGGTGCAAACATGGGTCGATGTGATGGGCCATGGCGCGGTTCTGGGCACATGGTTCGACCGCCACGCCGATGGGTTGATCGACACCCGCGCGCTCTGGATTTTTCCGCTTATCCTGTTGATGCTGCGCGGGGGCGGGCCGATCTCGGCCGATGCGGCGCTGGGCCGGTGGTATCAGCCAGGCAGCGCCGCTTTGGTCGCGGCATCCCGGCCCAGGTAAAGCTGATCCCCTGCCACGATCAGCGCCAGCGACACCCCTCCACGCGACAGCATCAAGGTGACGGCCACCTGCACAGCCCGCGGAATTGCGCAGCAGGTGGCCACAACCGGGCTCGAGCATGAATGGCAAAAGAGCCAAATTGCCCAGTGGCACATCATCCCAAGCCTCGCGCCATGGGTGGTGGGCCAAAGCCCGTCACCCGGACGGTGCATGGTGATGGGGGACATTGGGGGCGGGGGACAGACGCCGGATGTCCCACACCCCCATTCCCCACCGGGCACCGGATCAGGCCAGCCCCGACACCGCGCCTTGCGAAAGCGCTTCAAGAAGGCGCGCCACGGCCTCGGCGCCCGGGTCGTTGTGGCCTGCAAGGTTCGCCTCGGCAAGATAGCTTGCGCGCCCGGCGCGGGCACGGGTGATGCGTGCAGTCGCATCCGCCCCTTCGCGGGCTGCACGGGCCGCCGCCGCCAAGCCGGAGGGAAGCGCCTCGAGTGCCGGAAACAGTGCGTCGATCATGGTCCGGTCGCCGGGTCTGGCGCCGCCCACCTGCTGGATGCGATCAAGCCCGGCCTTGAGCGCGCCGATCGGATCGCGCCCCGCGGCCGAGGCATCACCCGCCGCCGAAAAGAAGATCGCCAGCAAAACGCCCGATGAGCCGCCCATCGTCTGGCTGAGCTCTTGGCCGATCGCGCGGTAAAGCTGCGTCTGATCGGCAAGCGGAAGGCGGTCGAGCGCGCCGGTAAGCGCACGCGCCGCCGTGGCAAGGGTGCTGCCCGTGTCTCCGTCGCCACTTTTGGAATCGAGCGCGTTCAGATCGGCCTCGGCCCCGATCAGGATCGCACAGCACCGGTCGATCAGGGCATGGGTCGCCGCGTTCCGGGACGGGATCGGCTTTATCGGGGCAAGACCATCGGGCAAAGGCGCGACCGGCACGGCGCCCACCGGCAGGCATCCGGGCCAGGCCCAGGGTACGACGGGTGCGACAAGCGCCGCTTCCTCGGAGCGTGCCACCGGCAGCAGCGAGACCGAAAAGCCCCGCATGTCGAGCGATGTCATCATCGGCGCGGGTCCGACAAGCCAGCGGATACGGTCGCCGATGCGGGAGCGTATGAGTTCTTCGGCCAGAACCGACATCTCAAGCGGTGTTGCGCTGCCAAGGTTGTTGAGCAGCGCCACATGCGGCCCGGGGCCGATGTTGGGCGCCAGCCGGTCGACCACCATGGTCATCGCATCGCGCGCGGTGGAGAAATCCACCTGCTCGATCCCGGCCTCACCATGGATGCCAAGCCCAAGCTCGGCCTTGCCGGGGGGAATGCGATCTTCCTTGGGTGAGCCCGGGACGGTGCAGGTATCGAGCGACATGCCAATGGAGACAGCACCATGGATCACCTGTGCTGCGGCGGCTGTGACAGTCTCAAGATCAGCCCCCTGTTCGGCAAGCGCACCCGCGATCTTGTGCACAAACAGCGTGCCCGCCACGCCGCGCGCCTGCGGCAGATCGGGCAGCGCCACATCATCATCGACGACAACCATGCTGACCTTGAGCCCCTGCGCGCGGGCGCGTTCGGCGGCAAGCCCAAAGTTCAGCCGGTCGCCGGTATAGTTCTTGACGATCAGCAGGCACCCGGCCTTGCCCGTCACGGCAAGAATACCCGCAAGAACCGCATCGACCGACGGTGAGGCAAAGACCTCACCACAGACGGCCGCGGTCAGCATGCCTTGACCCACAAAACCCGCATGGCTGGGTTCATGGCCAGACCCGCCGCCCGAGACCAGAGCAACCTTGGTCTTGTCCCAGTCGGTGCGCAGCACCACCTTGATGTGCGGATAGCCGTCGAGCCGCGCCAGACGCCCCCCCGCCGTCCGCAGCATCCCGTCAATCGCTTCGGTGACCAGCGTTTCCCTGGTGTTGATGAACTGTCGCATCAGTAATCTCCTCTGGCGATCCGCGCGCCATCCGCGTCGAAATAAAGGGGGTTCATCGGCTCGATCGGCACCAGATCGCCGGGTTCGAGCCCCGTATGGGGGTCGGTCAATGTCACGATCTCATGGCCGTCAAAGACCAGATGAAGCCGCGTCTGGTCGCCCAGATGCTCGATCCGGACCACCCGCGCCGGGCGACCCGTGCCTTGCACGATGTTTTCGGGGCGCAGACCGATTGTCTGAGCGCCCGGTGGCGCGCCGGCAAAAAGCGCGGCGGGCAGCATGTTCATCCGCGGCAGGCCAAGGCGACCGGCGACATAAAGGCTTGCGGGCGTTTCATAGATCTCGCGCGGCGTGCCGAACTGCACAAGCCGCCCCTCATCCAGCACCCCCACATGGGTGGCCATCGTCATCGCCTCGATCTGATCGTGGGTGACATAAAGAAACGTGGCGCCCAGACTGGTCTGGATCCGCTTGAGTTCCACCCGCAGGTCAGTACGAAGCTTGGCGTCAAGCGAGCTCAGCGGCTCGTCCATCAGGTAGATGGAGGGCGCGCGGACCAAGGCGCGCCCGATCGACACGCGCTGCATCTCGCCGCCCGACAGGGCGGTTGCCTTGTTGTCAAGCTTGTGGGCGATCTTCAGCGTCTCTGCCACCGCACGCACCTTGAGCGCGATCTCGGGCTCGGGTGTCCGCAACATCGGCGAGCGGAGCGGAAAGGCAAGGTTGTCGCGCACGCTCATGTGCGGGTAGAGCGAATACTGCTGAAATACCATCGCAACGTTGCGCTCGGCGGGGGTGTCGCTTGCAACCGGACGGCCGGCGATCATGATCTCGCCACAATCGGGCCTTTCCAGCCCTGCAATCAGACGCAACAGCGTTGTCTTGCCCGCCCCTGTGGGGCCAAGCAGAACGACAAAGGCGCCGTCGGGAACCGTGAAGGACACATCGCGCACCGCCTGCGTGGTGCCGAAAGACTTGGCAAGATTGCGCAGCACGACCTCAGCCATGAGAAAGGATGCCTTCGTTGAGGTCCGAGCGGATCGCGCGGCCGGTCCTTGCGTCAAAAAGCGAGACCGTGGCGCCGTTGAAGTCGAGCCCGACGGTTTCACCCACACGCGCCAGGCGGTCGGCAGGGATGCGGGCCTTCAACGCGCCGTTGGCGGTCTCAAGCGTGACGATCTGAGTGGTGCCAAGATATTCGGTCGCGACGATCTCACCGCGATAGGGGCCATCATCGATGAACCGCACATGTTCGGGGCGCACCCCGTAGACCAGATCGCCGTGAAAGGTCTCCCGTGCGGCGGGTATGGCCAGCGTATGGTGCTGGAGCATGACAGAGGTCGCGCCATGAGCGACATGGCCGCCAAAGCGCAAAAAGTTCATCGGGGGCGAGCCGATGAATTCAGCCACAAACAGCGTCGCGGGTTTGTCGTAGATATCTTGCGGGGTGCCGAATTGTTCGACCACACCGTGGTTCATCACGACGATCTTGTCCCCCATCTGCATGGCTTCCAGCTGGTCGTGTGTGACGTAGACCGTCGTGGCGCCCATCCGGTCATGAAGCGCGCGCAACTCCTCGGCCATGCGTTCGCGGAATTCGGCGTCAAGCGCGCCCAGCGGCTCGTCCATCAGGAAGCACTTTGGATTGCGCACGATCGCGCGACCCAGCGCCACGCGCTGCCGATCCCCGCCCGAAAGCCCGCTGACCGGCCGATCAAGCAGATGTTCAAGCCCGAGGATGCGCGCAACCTCGTCCACTTTCTCGCGGACGCGGGCGCGTGGCATGCCCTCGCTTACCAGCGGATAGCTGATGTTGCGCCGCACATTCATATGCGGGTAAAGCGCGAACATCTGAAAGACAAAGGCGATATCGCGCTGGCTGGCCGGTTTGCGGCCGACCTCTTCCCCATCGATCCAGATCTCGCCGCTTGTCGGAAGTTCAAGGCCCGCGATCATCCTGAGCGTTGTCGTCTTGCCGCAGCCCGAGGGGCCGAGCAGCATGAAAAATTCCCCGTCCGCGATGGTAAAGGTCGAGCCCTGCACGGCGGTGAAGCTGCCAAATTCCTTGCGGAGATTTCGAATGGTGATCTCGGCCACGCGGCTCACTCCGGAAAATGGCTGACGACGATGAACATCACCGTCCCCGTCAACGTCACGAGAAAGGACCAGCTATAGGCCCACAGCGCAAAGGGTTGCATCAGCATGAAGACACCCGTCGCAATCAAGACCGAGGCGACCATTTCCCAAGGGCCCCGGCGCAGGCGAACAAGACCATGCAAAAACCCCCTCATTTGCGTACCGCCCCAAAGGTGATCCCGCGCAACAGATGCTTGCGCAGCAAGATCGTGAAGACCATCACCGGCACCAGAAAGATCGTGGCGCCTGCCGCGACCGCCGGCCAGTCCTGACCGCCGACGCCGATGATCGTGGGGATGAAGGGCGGCGCGGTTTGGGCGGTGCCAGATGTCAACAACACCGCAAAAGCGTATTCGTTCCAAGAAAAGATCAGGCAAAAGATGGCCGTGGCCGCGATACCGGTCGCCGCTTGCGGCAGCACAACCTTCATGAAGGCCTGAAATCGGGTATAGCCGTCAATCAGGGCCGCTTCCTCGTATTCGCGCGGAATTTCATCGATAAAGCCCTTGAGCAGCCAAACCGCGAGCGACAGGTTCACCGCGGTATAGAGCAAGATCATGCCCGCATGCGTATCCGACAATCCCAGGTTTCGGAACATCAGGAAGATCGGGATCGCGACCGCGATGGGCGGCATCATCCGGGTCGAAAGGATGAAAAACAGCAGATCATCCTTGAGCGGAATGCGATAGCGCGAGAAAGCGTAAGCCGCGAGCGTGCCAAGCACCACCGACAGAAAGGTCGCGCCAAAGCCGATGATCACCGAATTCATGAACCGCTCGCCGTATCGCGACGGTCCGGCGATGACCATGCCCTTGTCATGCACTATCGCCTCATACCACGTCGCGGGCGGGTTCTGGGCAAGGTATTCCGGCGACTGACGGGTCTGGGCCGTGAACAGGTTCACATAGCCTTCGAGGGTCGGCTCGAACAAGATCTTGGGCGGATAGGCGATGGCGTCAGATGAGGATTTGAACCCGGTCGCGATGATCCACAGCAACGGCAGAAGCGTGATCAGCGCATAGGCGGCCACAAGGGCCCCCGCGAACCACTTTTGCCGGACCGACGGTTCGGTGATGGAATGCGCGCTCATCTGTCTTTCACCCGGTTCAGAGCCTTCACATAGATCGAGGCCAGCCCAAAGACGGTTACGAACAAGATGACCGCATAGGCCGACGAATAGCCTGTGCGCCATTTCTCGAAGGCCTCACGCTTGAGCTCGATCGATGTCAGCGTGGTGATATTGCCCGGCCCGCCGCCGGTCAGTTGCACGACAAGGTCGAACATCTTGAAGTTCTCGATGCCCCGAAACAGCACGGCAAGCATCAAGAAAGGCAGGACCATGGGCACAGTGATCGTCCAGAACTGCCGCCACCGCGAGGCCCTGTCGCATTCGGCCGCCTCATAGATCGAGTCCGGGATCGATCGAAGCCCGGCCAGACAGATCAGCATGACAAAGGGCGTCCACATCCAGGTGTCGACGATCACGATGGACCAGGGCGCCAGATGCACATCCCCGATCATCGAAAAGGAGGTTGGATCGGCCCCTGAAAAGAAGCCGACGATGCTGTTGAACAGACCGAGTTGCGGCTGGTAGAGCAATGTCCAGAAATTGCCGACCACCGCCGGGGACAGCATCATCGGCAGCACGATGATCGTGGTCCACAGATCGTTGCCGCGGAACTTCTGGTTGATCAGCCACGCAAGGGCAAATCCGATCATGACCTGAAAGACGATGGTCCAGAACAGGAAATGCGCGGTCGCCTGCATCGTGGCCCAGGTATCGGGATCGCTCAGGATGCGTTCATAATTTCGCAGGCCGATCCACTGCACTTCGGCGTTGGGGCGGTTGGCCGCGTAGTTGGTAAAGCTTAGCCGAATGGTCCAGATCAACGGAAAGATGTTGACCGCCAGCAAAAGAAAGATCGTCGGCGCAACAAAAACCCATGCAATCGCGCGATCCGACAGGCCCCTGATCCGGCGCGACAGGTGCCGCGGCGTCGCGCGTGCGACGCTGTCCATGTTCAGATGTGACATGCGGTTTCCTTTCGGGGCGAGACGTGCCGACACCGTGGCTTGCGGTATGCGTGCCGAACCCGCGTGGTCTTGGCAAGCGCCCGCCCCTTAGCGGAGCGGGCGCGCGCTCAGACCCGGCTCAGAGCTTGCCTTCGTCCTCGAACACCTCGACCCAGTCCTTCACGAGGCCATCAAGTGCCTCCTGCGCGGTACCTTGGCCGGCGATGACATAGTTGTGGACGCGCTCCTGCATCGGCAGCAAGAGCGATGCATAAGACGGCTCGGCCCAGAAATCCTTCACGATCGCCATCGAATCGAGGAAGGTCTGAGCATAGGGCTGGCTTGCCGCAAAGCCCGGATCCTCGACCACGGCCCGCAGGGCCGAGTAGCCACCCAGTTCCCACCAGCGTGCCTGAATGCCGGGTTGTGCGAACCATTTGATGTATTCGAGCGCGTCGTCTTGATTATCGGAATAGGCCACGACCGATATGCCCTGTCCGCCAAGCTGGGCGAAATGACCGGCGGGTCCAGCGGGGTTGGGGAAATAGCCCGACCGGTCGCCACCCACAGTCGCATCGGCATGAACACCCGGCCAGATGAAGGCAAAGTTCATCTGCATGGCCACCTGCCCCGAGCGGTAGGCGTCGATGTTTTCGGACATGTACCAATTGGACGAACCGGGCGGCGTGCAGCAATCATAAAGCGCCTTGTAGAACTCCAGCCCCTCGACCGCGCCGGCCGAGTTCACGAAGCCCTCGAGATCGTAGGGGTTGGCCGGGTTCCCATACTGGAAGCCATAATTGTAGAGGGCGTTTGTTACCCCCATGGTGATCCCTTCAGACCCGCGTTCGGTATAAATGGCGGCACCATAGACGGTCGTGCCGTCGATATCGCGGCCCTGAAAGAACTCGGCGATGTCCTTGAGCTCAGCCAGCGTCGCCGGCACACCCAGATCGCGGCCATATTTTTCGCGGAACTCGGCCTGAAGCTCGGGCCGCTCGAACCAGTCACGCCGGTAGGTCCAGCCCACCACATCGCCGAATGCCGGAAGCGCCCAGTAATTCGGCGTGCCCTTCGGCCATTCGGAATAGCCCGTTACGGTGGCCGGGATGAAATCATCCATCGAGATGCTGTTGGCATCGAAGAAGTCATTGAGCTTGATGTAATGGCCTGCTTCTGCGCCAAGCCCGATCCACTGGCTGTCGCCGATCATCAGGTCACAAAGCTGCCCGCCAGAGTTGAGTTCGTTCAACATCCGATCGGCAAAGTTCGGCCATGGCACGAACTCAAAGTTCATCTTGACGCCAGACTGCGCCTCGAAGTCCTTGGACAATTCGATCAGCGCATTGGCCGGGTCCCACGCGGCCCAGCACAGGGTCAGCTCGTCGGCCTTCGCCCCGGTCGCCGCCATTGCTGACAAGCTGGCAAGCGCTGTCGCAGCAAATAGTCTTGTTTTCATGTGAAGCTCCTCCCGCATCCTGGGCCCACGCCGCGCGGACCCGACCCCGGACGAGTCGCCGGGTTACGCACTCATCCTAGAAGAGGGACGTACCTCATGACAATGCAAAACTGAGGTACGCACCTCTTTTCGTCCCGCAAGACAGATTGCGACGCGTGTCAGGGAAGGTTTTCGCGCAAAACGACCTCGATGCGCAGACGCTCCTGTGCCGCATAGATCGGACGGTCATCGCACAGATTGCGCAGCACGCGGATCGAACTTCGGATAAGGTGACCCACGTTCTGGGCAATGACGGCATCGATCTCGCCGTCGATCAGCGCCTGCCGTCTGGCCGGGGTAAGTTCATGCGCGATGACAACGATCCGGTCGCTGCGCGGTCTGCCCCGCAAGGCCTCGATCAGTGTCGTGTTTCCTGAACCTGTCGAATAGACGCCGACAAGACCCGGACGCCGCGCAAGCACTTCGGTGACGATACGCGCCATGCGGGCGGGATCGTCATGAGCTTCCACCGACGGCAGAACGGTGATCGCGGGGAAATCCCGTGCCATGACCTCATCAAAGCCAAGCCGCCGCTCGACGCTTTCGCGAGACCGGAGCGAGTTTGTCACGACAAGGATCTCTCCTTTGCCGCACACAAAGCGGCCCATCAGGCTACCCGCGGTTCTGCCTGCTGCGACACTGTTGATTCCAACAAAGAAATCCCGTCTGGAATCTGGCAGATCAGAGACCAGCGTCACCACGGCGACCCCTGCATCCTTCAGTCGCGAGATGGCGTCGCGCACCTGCGGTGTTTCGGGCACCATCAATGCGATCCCGTCCAGACCCTCGGCGCTTTTGGTCTGCAACGCGCGAACAATGGCATGTGGGTCGCCGATTGGAACCCGGATGATACCCACCAAGGTTCTGTCGGCGATCTGAGAGGCATAGGCTTCCTGAAGGGCAGCCTTGAGCGACTGGGCGAACTGGCTCGGACCGTCTGGCAGGACAAAGGCAAAACGATATTGCCGCTGTCTTGCAAGGTTCGCCGCATAGGTATCGCGGACATATCCCAGACGGGCCACGGCCGCCTGCACCTTTTCGATCGTCTTGCCACGGACACCCGGCCTTGCGTTGAGCACCCGGTCGACCGTAGCAAGGCTTACGCCCGCCTCCTTCGCGATGTCATGTACCGTCGGTCTGCTCACCTTGGGCTCTCCTTTTGGCGAAATAGGTAAATGCCATGCTGAGGTGCGTCAATCAGCCAGCCATGCAGTCGGTTGCGACCCGCGCTCTGCGTCACGGCAGCCTGCGTGATGATGGTGGCGTGGACCGGCCTGACAGTTTTGCCTATCGCCGTCTTTGGCTTAGCGCGCTCACCCCGACAGATGTCAGAATGATCAAGCCCACCATCACCTCGCGCAGATAGCTATCCACCCGCATTTGGGTCAGGCCATTGTCCAGCACCCCAAGCACCATGACCCCGGCCAGGCTCGCCAAAACCCGGGGCTGACCATCGCGTGTGAGGGTCATGCCAAGAAACACCGCCGCGATCCCCGTCAGCATCAACCCATCACCCTGTGTCGGGTTCGCCGATGCGACACGGCTTGCCGTCATCAACCCCGCCATTGCAGCACCCACCGCCGTAAAGGCAAAAGCGGAAAAGCGAAGCTGCACGACACGAATGCCGGCAAGACGCGCGGCCTCGCGGTTTCCGCCGATCGCATAGAGCCGCCGGCCATAACTGGTGTGCTCAAGCACCACCCAGACCAGCGCCACGACGCCAAGCGCCACAAGGGTCAGGTTCGGCAATGCCAGTGACCGGCCATCGACCATACCCAAGGCAAGACCATCACGCGCAAAACCGCTGAAGGACGCGGGAATGTCGCGCCCGAAAATCGTACGCCCATCGCTGATGATGAACGCCGTGCCGCTAAAGATGGTCAGGGTGGCCAAGGTTGCGACAAAGGGCAATATGCCCACAAAACTGACCAGGATCCCGTTCAACAGCCCCCCGACCAAGCCGACCGCAAGTGCGGCGCCAACCGCAAGGGGCACAGGCCAGCCCTGAACAAACAGCACGCCCGCCACAACGCCCGCAAGCGACGCCATGGCGCCGACGGACAGGTCAAAATCCCCCATCACCATCACCACCGTCATGGTCGCGGCCACGACCGCCAGCATGCTGACCTGTTGGGTGATGTTGAGCAGATTTCGGGCCGTCAGGAATGTATCGGGCAGGCTCAGCGCGAAAAAGGCGACAATCGCCACCATCCCCAATACGCCACCATATCGGCGCAAGCTGGCCGTCATGCCTGCATCTCCTGTCCGTGGTAAAAACGTGCCAACAGGCCGGCCTCGGTCAGACCGGATGCCGGCAATATCTCGGTCAGAACCCCGTCGCGCATCACGCCGACCCGGTCCGACAGGCCCAAAAGCTCGGGCAGGTCCGATGACGCGAGCACGATGGAAACCCCCTCGCTGCGCAGGCTTTCAATGAGCCGATACAGGTCAAACCGCGCGCCGATATCAACACCCCGCGTCGGCTCGTCAAGCAGCAGCACCCGCGGCCGCCCGGCGAGGGCACGCGCAAAAAGCACCTTTTGCTGATTGCCCCCCGACAGCTCGGCACAGGCTTGGCTGACAGACGCCGCCTTGAGCCGGACCCGCTCGCCCAAGTCCTGCGCAAGCTGCCTTTGGCGATGGTCGTGCAAGAAAACACCGGCCCGGGCAAATTGCGTCAGATAGGGCAACGCGACATTCTCGGCGATGGTGCGGCCCATGATCAGGCCCTGGGCACGGCGTTCCCGCGGGACATAGGCGATGCCTTGGGCCCAGGTGTCGGCCGGGCTGCGCCCAACCTCTTGGCCGCCAAGCGTCAGGCGGCCGGTCCGTGGCCCATCCCCCAGAACGGCGCGCAACAGCGCCCCCCGGCCCGATCCCGACAAACCGGCAAGCCCCAGCACCTCACCCGCGCGCAAATCGAAATCCGCGCGAACCAGGCCCGGCGATGACAACGCCTCGGCCTGCAAGACGATCGCCTGACCCGCGGGTGCGGCGCGTGCGGGAAACAATCCGCCAAGATCGCGCCCCGTCATGTCCGCGATCACGCGATCAACATCCGTCGCCGCCCTCGCCCGTGTGGCGATATGAACCCCATCGCGCAAGACCGTGATGCGATCGGCCAGACGCATGACTTCACCCATGCGGTGGGAGACATACAAGATCGCGGCACCTTGCTGGACCAGCTCTGCCATCACGGCGAACAGGCGCTCTGATTCGGTCGTCGTAAGTGCTGCCGTCGGCTCGTCCATGACATAGAGCCAGGCACCCCCGCCGATCAGGCTGGCGGCGATGCGGACCAGCATCTGATCGCCGGAGCCAAGCGCCGACATCGGCCCCCGGGGATCGAGGTGGTCCAGACCGAGCCGCGCCAGCGCCGATGCCGCGATCTTGTTCAACGCCGCCCAGTCCACCAGCCCGAAGCGATGCGGATAAGGGTGATCGAGCAACATGTTCTCACCGACCGACAACGCAGGTACCGGATGCAATTCCTGATGGATGAACCGCAGCCCCGCGGCGCGCGCCGCAGCGGGTTGGCCAAGCGGCACCGGCACGCCATCAAGCAAGATGGACCCCGCGTCAGGGCGCTCCAATCCCGCGAGGATGCGGATGAGGGTCGACTTGCCCGCCCCATTTTCGCCCATGAGTGCGTGCACTTCACCCGCGTGCAGCTCGATGTGGACCCCATCCAGCGCGCGCAGGGCACCGAAATGGCGCGAGATCCCGTCAAGCCTTAGCGTGCGCCCGCGCAGTTGGTCCTCTACGCGGGCGCCTGTCAGCAATTCCGGGTCACTCTGCGTTTGCGATGGTGACAAGGCGGGTGGGCACATAGATCACCCGCTGAACCACGGGCTCGCCTGCCAGAAGCCGGGCAACCGTATCGGCGGCCGTGGTGCCGATGCCGACGAAATCCTGCGCAACGGATGCCTCGAAATTGCCACCCTGGGCGATCGCATCCCGGGCTTGCGGGTTTGCGTCAATCCCCGTGATCACGATGCCCTCATTGGCGCGCCCTGCCGCTTCGATTGCCTGAAGCGCCCCGAGCGCTGGCTGATCCCATGCCGCCCAAACCGCGGCGATGCTGCCCGGTGCCGGGTTTGCAGCCAGAAGAGCCTCCATCGCCGCGCGGCTGCCGGCGATGCCGCCATCGCTGACATCGGGCGTTATGCGGTCCAACACCGTGATGTCGGGAAAGTTGGCGAACACCGCATCCGCGATGACACCACGCACCTGAACGGGCGGGAACGGGTCGAAGGTGAACATCACCACATTCCCCTGACCGCCGATGCGATTGGCGACATAAACCGCCGTCTCTGCGGCCATCGCATAGCCGTTCGATGTGATGTTGGCCGCAACAAGCGGATCGCTGCCGGCATCCATCCCGACCACGGGAATGCCCGCATCCGCCGCCGCTTGCAGCCCCGCGCCCACCTGTGCCGGGTCGACGTTGATCACGATGGCATCGACCCCTTGGGTCACCATATCCTCGATCCGGCTGATCACAGCCGCCACATCGCCGGCGGTATCGATGACATTCACATTCCAGCCCAGCTCTTGCGCCCGGGCGGTGAAACCATCCACGTAGAATTGCGTTCCAGGTTGCGCAAGATAGGGGGTGATCACCGCCACATCCTGCGCCATGGCACTTACGCTGCCCAAAGTTAAAGTGACCATCGCACAAGCCGTCATCCGTATCATTTGCGCTGCCTCCTCGCGTCGCGGTCTTGATCAGGCCCAAAGTATTGGCGTGAAGTTTCGCAAAGGTCCATGGCATGATGAGACTGCTGCACAGGCCATGCAAAGATTTTTCCAAGCGTCTGGACCAGACGGCCCGGACGGTCCGACCGATGACCCCATGTTGCGTTGCACGGGCCAGCCAGAAGTCGCCGCGCCCATGCACCCCGCGATGACGCGGTGGCACCCTATCACCCCTTGTCAGACCTGAGCGCGCGCCCCACGATCCGACGGCGCCCCGAAACTGCCAAGGACAGCCATCGAAATGCCCCATGGTTCACAGGTTCTGATCGGACTCGACATTGGCACCACGTCAGTCAAGGCGGTTATGCTGACCCAAGAGGGCCGCAGCCTTGCTTCCTATAGCGCGGCCCACCCGACGCGCCGCAGCATGCCCGGCATGGCCGAACAGGACCCGGCAACTTGGCTCATGCATGTGGGCGCTGCTCTGGCGCAGTTTGCCCGTCATCCGCGCGCGCGCGATGTCTCGGGCATCGGGATCACCTCACAGGTCAACACGCATGTGTTTTGCGATGCCAGCATGGCGGCCTTGGCACCCGCCCTGACGTGGCAGGACACAAGACCGGGGCAAGTGGCGCGTGACATTGACGGTCGTCTGACCCTTGCAGAACGCATTCAGGCGTTGGGGGCCCCTATTCCCGTTGATGCAAGCCACGCCCTCGCCCGCATGGCGTGGATGGCACAGACCGCGCCTGAAATCTGGGCTGCAACGCGGCATGTGCTTTTGCCCAAGGATTGGGTGATCGCCCAACTGACGGGTGCGGTCGCGTCTGACCCGCTTTCCGCAATTGGCTTGGCGGGGACCGATCTGCGGTATGCGCAGACGATGCTGTCGCTCATCCCCCGCGCGGCCGAAGTTTTGCCGCCGCTTCTCGACCCGCTTTGCGTCACGGGCGCGCTCCGCGATGGCCCCTTTCGGGGCGTGCCGATTGCCACGGGCACGATGGACGCATGGGCGGCCATGATCGGGCTGGGTGTCGCCAATGAAGGGCAGGCCATGTATCTTTCCGGCACGAGTGAGGTCCTTGGGCTGATCTCGGCCAAGCGGACCGCAGAGCCCGGGATCATCGTCTTTCCGGAATGGCGTGGCATCACGCTGCATGCGGGACCAACCCAATCGGGCGGAGCCGCCCGCGACTGGATTGCACGGATGCTGGGGCTGGATCACGCGCAACTCGACACTCTGGCCGCACAAACCCGGATCAGGGGCGACAGCCCGCTATTCTTGCCCCATCTCGACGGCGAGCGCGCACCGCTTTGGACCGCGACCTCACGCGCCGCTTTCGCCGGGCTGTCGGGGGCCGATGGACCCGCCGAACTTGTTGCGGCGGTGTTGGAAGGCGTGGCCTTTTCCGCACGTCTTGCGCTGGAAGCGGTCGAACGCTCGGGTGCGCATGTCGCGCCCGTGTTGCGCCATGGCGGGGGCGGGTCGCGGTCGGATGCATGGTGCCAGATCAGGGCCAATGCCTTGGGGCGGCCGATTGCGCGCGTGGCTGTGGCCGATGCCGGTGCAGTGGGCGCACTTGCCATGGGCGCCGTGGCATCGGGCAGCTTTCTTGACCTCGCGGCCACAACCCGAGACCTTGTGCCTGTCGAACAGGTCTTTGAGCCCGATCAAGACCTTGCATCTTGTGCTGAGGCCCGTTTTGCCCGGTTTCGTGAGCTCTACGCGGCCACAGCCCCCATCAGCGCCGCATTGCTGGCGCAACACTGACAATCCCGGGCGGTTGGGTCTGACCGAACGGGTTCAAGACGCCCTGCTGCGCGTGGTTTTTGGCCCGGTTCATGCCGCCTGTGCCACTGTCGGGGTCGCGCACAGGCGCTCAGGCAGGCCCAACACCGCAGGCAGCAGAGCCATGGGTTCTAGCGGGCCTGCCGGCCCAGCGGCTTGACAAGGGCCTGTGCGATCAGCGCGACAGCCCCAAGCATCACAAGGGGCGCCGCCGTGGCATAGCCCGCCGTCAGCACGACCGCGAGCCCAGCCCCCAGCGCCATGAGTGCCGCGATCGTCACGCGGTGGTCGGGCCGCGCGACCGCGGCAAGGGCCACGAGCAAGACCACCATCAGCGCAGCCGAGGGCAAACCGGCATCGGCTTGTGCCGCCAGCGCCGCTTCCACAGCGGTCGGGTTCATCACACGCTGCGCCTGCGGCGGTGCCAGGGTCGCGCCTGTCGCCTGAAGCTCCTGCATCGCGTTGTGTTCCATCAAGGCGATGGTCGCGCGCACCCACAGGCTGGCGGGTGTCATCAGCGTCAAAAAGGTCATCGCGGCCGCAAGGGCGGCGAGGAACCG
The DNA here is from genome assembly GCF_937892565.1 of uncultured Roseicyclus sp. Taxonomy (GTDB): domain Bacteria; phylum Pseudomonadota; class Alphaproteobacteria; order Rhodobacterales; family Rhodobacteraceae; genus Roseicyclus. The sequence continues at coordinate 55,046 of NZ_CALAHQ010000043.1, forward strand.
CTTGACCAGCATGGGGTCGCGCGACTGGCGCACGATGTCGAGTGCGACGGCAAGCACGATGATGATCCCCGTGACCACCATCTGCCAAAAGGTGTTGAGCTGGGCCAGGGTCAGGCCGTTGTTGATCAGCTTGAGCAAGATCACACCCATGAACGTGCCCCAGACCGAACCACGGCCGCCGAAAAGCGAGGTGCCGCCGATCACCACGGCCGCGATCGCCTCAAGCTCCCACATCAGCCCATAGTCCGATTTGGCATAAGGCGCGCGCCCCAGAAACAGCAGCGCCCCCAGAACCGCACAAACCGACGCGACCATGTACACCATGACGATGTAGCGCGTGGTGGGGATGCCCGCCTGCCGCGCACCCGAAGGATTCGAGCCGATGGCATAGACATAGCGGCCAAAGCGCGTATTCGATGTGATGAGTGCCAGAAGGATGAAAAAGCCCACAAACAACAGGGCGCTCATCTGAAAGGTGCGAAAGAAGTTGACCCAGTTGTCATCGACAAAGGCGCCCATGGGCTGCCAGAAGGCCGACAATTCACCCGCCTGATAGGCGCTGCGCAGTGGCTCGAACGGGTTCCAGCGGCCGAATGTGTCAAAGGTCGACGGCAGTTGCGGTGTCGCCTGCGCCCCGGTTGCAAGATGGCCGGTGCCACGCCACACCGAAAGCCCCGCAAGGGTGACAATGAATGCCGGCATGCCGAACCATGCGACCAGCCCGCCGTGGATGAAACCCACCCCCATCCCGCATGCGATGCCCATGGCGATGGCCAGCAACGGATCGACGCCGAGGTAGCTGACCAGATATCCCATCAACGCGGCCGTCATGCCCATGACCGATCCAACCGAAAGGTCGATTCCGGCCGTCAGGATGACAAGCGTCATGCCACCCGCAACAATGCCCAGAGCAGCCGAATTGTTGAGGATCGTCATGATGTTGGTCGGGTGGAAAAAGGGGCGCCCGTCGGTCACCATCTCGATCGCGATGGCAAGAACGACAATGGCGATCAGCGCGCCCGACCATTCCGCCCGCAAAAAGCGCAAAAGGATATCCCGGGCCCAGCGCATGGCGGGGTGCGTTTGCTGGCCTTCTGCGCCGGTGATGTCGGCCATGGCTCGTTCTCCGTGATGCGCGAAGGGCCGGCCCCGACAGGGCCGGCCCCGATGCCGTGTGGTCGCGGATTACTGGATGCCGACCATCTGCTTGTAGACGCCAGAGGTCGCAGGCGTGACCAGGAAAAAGCCCGTGTCGATCCGCGCGGCGACCGGTTCGCCCCGCGCCGCAGCGGCCGCGGCCCGGATGCCCTGATAGCCCATCTGATAGAGCATCTGAGCCGTATTGGCATGAACCCAGCCCTGATCCATCGCGGCGATGGCATCGGAGGCACCGTCAAAGCCCACAAGCTTCACGTCGCCCGGACCGTATCCAAGGTTTGTCAGGGCCGCGACAGAGGCCATCGTGCCACCATCCCATGCGTGGACGATCATCTTCACGTCGCTGTTCTGGTTCAAAAGCGCCTCAACCCCGACCTGAGCCTGTTCGGAATTCCACTCGGTCGGAACCTCGAGAACCTGAGAATTCGGACGCGCGGCGGTGAAGCCCGCCAAGAACCCGTTGCGCCGATCCTGACCCGTGGACTGTGCCTGGCTGCCGGTGACGTAGATGATCATGTCGCCATCTTCGATCAGCGTCGCCGCCACCGCGCCTTGCACCTTTGCCACGGCAAGGTTGTCGGTCGCCACGAAAGACGTGACTTCGGCCCCGGAAACGCCGGTGTCGATGGCGATGATCGGAATGCCCGCTGCAAGCGCATCATTGACCGCCGGCGCAATGCCCGCGCTGTCGGCCGGTGCGATGCCGATGGCGTCGATCCCTTGTGACACCATGTTCTCGAAAACCTCGAGTTGGCTGGTCAGGTCATCGGCAAAGGCGGGGCCCACCTCGACGATGTTCACACCTTCTTCGGCGGCCGCGTCGCGTGCGCCCTGGTTGATCATCATCCAGCCCGCATTCGTGGCCGATTTCGTGATGTAGCCGATGGTGATGTCTTGCGCATGGGCTGTGCCCACCGCCAGAGCCAGTGCGATGGCGGTCGCGGCCGCTAGACGAGACTTGAGCATCTTGTTCCTCCCGTTTGACACTTTTGTCGATTGCATTCAATAATATTTCAAGCAACACCAACTGCCCCGCGCCTGTCAAGCCGGGGACGAGGCCCGACAGGGCGCGGGGGGAGAACATGGCAACTGACGAAGGCGTCGTTCTCGAGACGCGGGGCCTGACCAAGCATTATGGCGGGGTCGAGGCGCTGACCGGGGCGGATTTCACGATTCGCCGCGGCGAGCATGTCGCCATCGTCGGCGACAACGGCGCGGGAAAGTCGACCTTCGTGCGCAACATCACCGGCGTGGAGCGGCCGACCTCGGGGTCGATCCTGTTCGAAGGCCAGGATGTGCAGTTCCGCGCGCCCATCGATTCGCGCAACCACGGGATCGAGACGGTGTATCAAAACCTTGCGCTTGCCGATCATCTGGACGTGCCATCGAACATCTTTCTGGGGCGTGAAGCCTATTACTTTCGCCTTGGGCCGCTGTCGTGGCTCAACAAACGCAAGATGCGGCGCGAGGCAGAGCGCGTGCTGGAACGCACGGGCATCAAGATACCCGACCTGACCCAACCCCTGATGAGCATGTCCGGCGGCCAGCGCCAGTGCGTCGCGATCAGCCGGGCCGCGGGATGGGGCGCCAAGCTCATCATCATGGACGAACCCACCGCAGCCCTTGGCATTCAGGAAACGACGCGGGTCGAGACAATCATCAAAGGCCTGAAAGAACAGGGGATTCCAGTGATCCTGATCTCCCACAACCTCAGGCAAGTGTTCAAGCTGGTGGACCGGATCGTGGTGTTCCGGCGCGGGCGGATCGTGGGCTCGCTCGACGCAAAGACGACCGATGGCAATGCGGTCGTGTCGCTCATCACCGGGATCGATCAGGGCGTCCATGCCGACGCCAGTTATATTTGAGGTCATCATGGCGGTCATCATTCCCCTTTTGTCTTCGGATTTTCCCGATCACGGCACCCGTGAGGTCGCGGTATCGGGCGGCATGCGCGCCGAGGTCTTTCGCTATGCGTCGGGCGTTGCGGCCCTGCGGCTGCTGACACCACGGGCCGACATCGTGGTCCTGCCGTTCCAAGGCCAGCAAGTGTGGCGCGCCGCCTTTGACGGGCGGGAGCTTGCCATGACATCGATGTTCGACACGCCCGTGGCGACGGACCATTATCTGTCGACCTATGGCGCGTTCTTCATCCACTGCGGCGTCACGCGGATCGGGCCACCGTCAGCCGATGATCTGCATCCGCTGCACGGCGAATTGCCATTGGGGCAGTTCGAAACAGCCGAGCTGGTGATCGACGAAGCCGCGGGGCGGATCGCCGTCAGGGGGCGCTTTCGGCACCGGATCGCCTTCACCGTGCATTACGAGGCCACCGCCGAGGTCAGCCTTGCGGCGGATGCCACCCAGATCGAGATCACGCTGGATGTGGTCAACAAGCGCGCCGCGCACCCGCTGGAACTGATGTATCTTGGACATGCCAATTTCCGGGCCGTGGATTATGGGCGCCTCGTCTATGCGGCGCACTACACCCCCGAGGATGTGGCCGTGCGACGGTCGATCCCGCCCCATATCAAGGCCGGCCCGGGCTATGCCGCCTTTCTGGCCGAGCTTGCCCAAGATCCTGTCCGCCACCACGTTCTTGATCCCGCCCTTCCGTTTGATCCCGAGGCGGTGTTCACCTTGCGCATGATCCCCGATGCCGAGGGCTGGAGCCACGCGATGCAGGTCCATCCCGAAGGTCATGCCGATTTCATCAGCTATGATGCGCGCACGCTGCCGCTGGCCATGCGCTGGATCTGCCGGACGGCTGACCAGCAGGGGCTTGGCATGGCGATGCCGGCGACCGCAGGCGTGGAGGGCTACGCGGTCGAAGCGGAGGCGGGGCGCATCGTGACGGTGCCGCCACAAGGTCACTGGCGGGCGCAGATGCGGATGGGTGCGCTCGATGCGCCCGCGGCCAGCGCGTTCGGCGCTCAGATCGACCGCTTGGCCGGACGGGCCTGAGAATGGCAAAGCTGTGGTGCATGGGCGAGGCGCTCATCGATTTCGTGCCGGTTTTGGCACCTGACGGGGGTCACGCCTATGCGCCGCGCTGCGGCGGCTCGCCGTTCAACGCGGCCAAGGCGGCCGCGCTGTCCGGGGCCGAGGTCGGGTTTCTGGGCGCATTGTCCACGGATCTTTTCGGCGAAATGCTGGCCGCAGAGCTTGCCCGATATGGCATCGACACCCGTCAGGCCCCGCGCCTGACCGCGCCGACGACCCTGGCCTTTGTCGACCTGCAGGCAGGCGAGCCGCGCTATGCCTTTTTCAACGAGGGCACAGCCACGCGGATGATTGCGCCCGACCCTGCCGCCTTTGCGCCCGCACCGGGGGATGTGGTCGAATTCGGGTCGATCTCGCTTATTGACCTGCCGGGCGCCGATCGCATCGCCGCCTTCGCCGAGACCATCGCGGGGCGCGCGATGATCGCGATCGACCCCAATGCGCGGCCGGGCATGACGCCTGAGCTTGCGGTCTGGCGGCAGCGGATCGCGCGCATCCTTGCCGTGGCCGACATCGTGCGCCTGAGCGTCGAGGATCTTGCCGCATTGGCACCCGACACCACGCCTGCACACTTTGCCGCCAACCTGATCGCACAAGGGGCGGGGCTTGTCGTTGTGACCAAGGGCGCAGAGGGGGCCGAGGCATGGACCGCCCACGCCCATGTCACGGTGCCGGGCTTTCGCGTCGCCGTCGTGGACACGGTGGGCGCGGGCGACACCTTGATGGGCAGCTTGCTTGCACAGCTTGCCCTGGGCGGGCATACGCAGTCGGGGGCGCTTGGCGCGCTTTCGGCAGAGGGGCTTGTCGCCATGCTCACCCACGCGGTCGCGGCCGCATCGCTCAACTGCATGGCCTCTGGCTGCGCGCCGCCCACGCCCGAGGCTGTCGCCGCCTTTCTGCAAGCGCGGGCAACGACCACCTGAAGGAGACCGTCAAACTGGCCCGACTGCCGCGCCCACCGCAGACGACGATGACCGATGACGGCGCGCTAAGGCTGCGCGCGGCGTGGTTCTATTACAACCGGGGCATGACGCAAAAAGACATCGCTGACCGGCTGGGCATCAGCCGATCCAGCGTGATCCGCTTGCTGGAGGAGGCGCGCCGCAGGGCGGAGGTTCAAATCTGGATCGACACGCCCCCCGGCGAGCTGTCGGATCTTGCCATGGCGCTGGAGGAACAATTCGGGCTGGATCGGGCGATCGTGGTGCCCGGAGAGGGAAACCCGGATCAGACGGCGCGCGATGTGGGATCGGCCTTGGGCCGGTTCTTGTCGCACCGCATCACCGAAGCAATGACCGTTGGCGTCGGCTGGGGCCGGACGCTTGATGCCTCGCTCATGGCGTTGCGGCCACCACGGCTTGACGGGGTGCGGGTGGTGTCGCTTTTGGGTGGGGTGATCGAGACCAAGGGGCTGAACCCCATCGATTTCGCCTGGCGTCTGGCGGGCGCGTTGGGGGGGGAGTGTCTTTTGTTTCCCGCGCCGCTGATCGTCGACAGCGCCGAGACAAAGCGCCAACTTCTCGAGGCATGTGGCCTGTCGCGCATCGCCGACGTGGCGCGCGGCATGGACATGGCGGTGATCAGTTGCGGCGACATCGGAACCACCGGCACATCGTTGAGCCAGGGTTTCTTGTCGGCCGAGGATTATCGCGGGTTGGTTGCGGCCGGTGCGGTCTGTGACACGATGTGCCATTTTCTCGATGCCACGGGCAAAAGCGTGGATCATCCCGTGCAGCAGCGGGTGATGTCCGTGGGGCTCGATGTGGTTGCCGGGGCCGGGCACGTCGTGCTGGCCTCGGGCGGGGCGCGACGGGCGGCGGCGATCCGCGCCACCATAGCGCGCATCGGCTGCCACACGCTGATCACCGACGAGGCGGCAGCACGCGCCCTAATCGATGGCGAGCGCGCCGCGGATCAGGCGATTGACCGCCCCTGACCTTTCGATATGGGGCAAATGCCCCGTGGCGGGGATCACATGGGGGTGCACACCCAGCACAGCGCCCTGCGGACAGGGAAGCACACGATCCGCCTCGCCCCAGATGACGGTGACGGGCGCGACGGGCGGCGCTTGTTCCAGTGCCGCGTGGCCAAGCGCCTGTGCCACAGTGCGCAGCGCGGCGCGTCGGCCCGGCACATCGAGCGAAGACAGCACATGCGCGATCATCGGCGCGACGACCGCGGGCCGTTCCGCAAGACACCCCAGCACCTCGGCGGCGTCAGCGGCAGAGCCGATCGCGGGGAACCTGTCTTGAAACCCCGATACCCCCGGCGGCCCGACCGCTGCGGGGGCTATCAGCACCAGTGCCGTGATCCGCTCGGGCATCAGCCGCGCCAGATGCAATGCCACCGCGCCACCCAGCGAATGACCGATGACGGCAAGGCCCCCGCCCAGTTCGCCCGCAACCCCCGCGAGCGCCGTGGCAAGTGCGGCCGCGCTGCCATCACCGACGGCGTTGCCCGCGCCGCCGTGGCCCGGCAAATCCACCGCCCAGACGGTTCTTGTGCCGATCAACGCATGGGCATTGGCGGCCCAGCCGAAGCGGTCGGCGCCAAAACCATGCACAAACAGCACGGGCGGCCCTTCGCCACCCAAACGGTGCAGCACAGCGGGCGAAAGGGTCATTCGATCCGGGCCAGGACAGTGCCGACCTCGGCGATGTCACCTTCCGCGATCAAGATGCGCAGCTTGCCCGACGCCGGAGCCTCAAGGTCGATGGCCATCTTGGTGGTGCTGATCGAGACCACAGGCTCGCCTTGCACGACCTCTGCGCCATCGGGCCTGAACCATTCACTGACTTCGGCCTCGGTGATTTCATTGCCAAGTTGCGGGACAGGCAGAAGGGTCATGTCATTGCTCCGTCAAAGGCCGACGCGGGCCAGCGCAAGTTCATCCCAATCCCGCACACCCCGCCTGTTGGCGCGGTGGTCGGGGAAGAAATCGGCCATCACCGCATCGACGATGTCGATGGCCTGCGGGAAATAGGTGGTTTCCATGTCGGCGCCGGGAACGATCCAGTTGGGCGCGCCGATCACGCGCGGTGGCGCGACAAGATGGGCAAAGCCATGCCGGGCGACGGTGGCCGCCGCCGTCTGCGCAAAGCTGCCGCGTTCCGAGGCTTCGGTCACGATCGCAAAGCGGCCCGTCCGCGCCACGCTGTCAAGCACGGGCTGATAGTCAAAGGGAACAAGGGTGCGGGCGTCGATCACCTCGACCTCGATGCCTGCGACCGACAGCTCGGCCGCTGCGGCCAGCGCGGGGTATAGCGCCGGACCGATGGTCAGAATGGTGACATCGCGCCCCGCACGCTTCACCTCGGGCGTGCCAAAGGCGATGCGGTAGGGATCCACTGGCACGCCGTCGGGCCGAAATGTCTCGACCTTGTCGTAAAGCCGCTGGCTTTCGAAAACCACAACCGGGTCTTCGGAGGCAAGTGCCGTGGCCATCAGACCCTTCGCATCATAGGGCGTCGCCGGGTAGACGACCTTGAGGCCCGGAATATGGGTGATCAGCCCGGTCCAGTCTTGCGAGTGCTGGGCACCGTATTTGGAACCGATCGACGCGCGCAGCACGACCGGAAGCGACATCTGACCGCCCGACATGGCCTGCCATTTGGCCATCTGGTTGAAAATCTCGTCACCGGCACGGCCGATGAAATCGGCATACATCAGTTCAACAAGCGAACGGCCGCCTTCCATCGCATGGCCCACCGCCGCAGCCACGATCGCGGCCTCGGAAATCGGGGAATTGAACAGGCGGTGATGCGGCAAGATGTCGGAAAAACCCCGATAGACCCCAAAGGCCCCACCCCATTCGCGGCACTCTTCGCCCCATGCGACAAGGCGCTCATCATGGGTCATGTGGTGCAAGATCGCCTCGGCCAGCCCATCGCGCAAGGTGATGGCGCGCAAGGGGGGCATCTCTTCGCCGGCCTCGGTCAGGCCCGAGCGCGCCTTGCGGGCCAGACCGCGCAGCGCGGCCGAGGCGGCCGGGTCCCCGACGCCCGGCGCCCGGTCGGTGGGCAGGGTCGTGTGGCGATTGGAAAACATGAGCCGACCGATCCGTGTCGGGTCTGCGGCGACATCGACGGGTGGTGCGTGCCTTGGATCGACGACCGCGCGGGTGACGGCCGCGATCCGCCGGGCCACGTCCTGGCGCATGGCTTCGCCCTGTTGGGGGGCAAGCACGCCCGCTGCCTCAAGGGTTTCGGCAAAGCGGCGGATCGGGTCGATGTCTTCCCAAAGCTTGATCTCTTCGCGGGTGCGATAGGCGTTGGCATCTGTCGTCGAATGCCCGCAAAGGCGATAACACTCCACATCGAGAAGTGCGGGGCCATCGCCCGTCACCAGCAACCGCCGCTTGCGGGCGACCGCCTCGGCGACGGCCAGCGGGTTTGCCCCATCCACGGTTTCGGCATGCAGACCCGTGGGCGAGATGCCGGCGCCAATGCGCGACAGGCGGTCCCAGGCCATCGTCTCGCCCGAGGTCTGGCCGCCCATGGCATAGAAGTTGTTGGTAAAGAAGAACAGGACCGGAAGCCCGCGACCGCCCCCATCCTGCCAGAGCCGGCCATATTGACCCATGGCGGCAAAGTTCATCGCCTCCCACACCGGGCCGCATCCTGTGGCCCCATCGCCGGCATGCGCGACCGTGATGCCACCATCGCGCACAAGCCGCCGCCGCAGGGCCGCGCCGGTCGCAATCCCGGCCGATGCGCCGACAATCGCGTTGTTGGGGTAACAGCCAAAGGGCGGAAAGAAGGCATGCATCGACCCGCCCATGCCACCGTTGAAGCCGTTGGCTTTCATGAAGATCTCGGCGAGAAAGCCGAACAGCAGAAAATCCTCTGCCAGTGCCCGCCCATCGCGCCCCAAGGCGGTTGATACCGTATCGCGAAGCCGGCCGCCGTCATGGGCGGCCATGATGTCGGCCAGACGCGCCTCGGGCAGCCGGGCGATCGCCGCAAGACCCTTGGCAAGAAACTCCCCGTGGCTGCGATGCGACCCGAAGATATGGTCGTCGGGATCAAGCGCAAAGGCCGACCCGACCGCCGCTGCTTCCTGCCCGATGGAAAGATGGGCCGGTCCTTTGTAGGTATAGGCAATCTCGCGGTACATGCCCTGCGCCTTGAAGGCGGCAAGCATCCCCTCGAATTCGCGGATGATCAGCATGTGCCGGAGCATTTCGATCAAGCGGTCGGCACCATGCGCCGCGATTTCGTCATCGATGGGCGTGTCATAGGCGTGCACGAGGATATCCAGACCCTCGAGGCGGGTCTTGGCGCGCGACACAGAGGGGTCAACAAGCAGTTCCTTGGGCATGTCAGTCTCTCGGATGGCTTGACCGAGGCATGCATCTTTCGGGAACTTTTGTCAATTCGACCAGTCAAATGGTTTTCCGGAACAGGGCGGCGCGCGTCTGTGGCACAAATATCGGGCGCCGGTTTTCAGAAAGACCCGCACGCCATGTCCGGGCGATGACGGCCACCTTCAAGGACGCGCAGGCACATTCCCGCGCCCGGGCTGACCAAAGGCTGCTGCGCAAGCACAGCGGAGCGGGGGCGATCAGCGGCAACGATTGTCGTTGCCAAAAGCCCGCGGCCCTCGGCTGAACATCGCGCGTTGCTCTTGGCACAGGGCCAAATGACATCGGCACCTGACCAACACCGAACCGCTGCGGGGCAAGGTTCATCCAGCACGCGGGATTTGCCATGGCAGATGCAGCGGGGCGTTCGGTCGTGATCCTGTCCACCCACCTCTCGCGCTTTGCCAGCATGGCGCATCGGGCGGTTGAACTGTCTGCCCTTTGCGCACCCATCGGCGGCTCAGAAGGGGTGCCTCGCCCCCCGAGGATCGTCCGGGCGCGTTCGAGATGTGCCTGCGCAAGCGTCAAGATCCCGGCGCGACGGCGCTTGTCCATTGTTCGATCCCGAACGAGGCTGCGGCAATTCACGGTTTGGCGCCACCGATCTTTCGCTGGGTGGCAGGTCGTCCGGCGCACGGCAGATAGGGCAAGGCATGGGTCAAGGGCCGCAAAGCGATCAGCGATGGCGCATCTTCCGTCGGCTTGTCGGCGCGCATGATCCCGACATGCACCTGTCGCGGGCGGGCCAGACTTGAGGAGTGTTCGGGCGCCTGATGCCCGAAAGTGCAGCAAACCCATGCCCAACCATTACATTCCCCTCGAACTCAGCCATAGCCCCGCCCCCAAGATGCGGCATTTCGCACTGCTTGCCGGGATCGAAGCGAGTGTACGCGGCACGCTGATCTCGGCCATGCCGCTGGTCGTCTATGACGCGCTGGGCAGCGCCGAGGCGACATCCTCGGCTTATTTCATGGCCGGGATCGTGGCCTTGGGATGCGGGCTGATGGTGCCTTGGGCCACGCGGTATCTGCCGCGGCGCCTGGCCTATTCGGCGGGGTGCGTGTTGTATCTGGTGGGGATGGCGCTTGCCGTGACGGGGACGGCGGCGTTGGTGCCTTTTGCCCTGATTTGCCTTGCGACGGCGACGGCCACGACCTTCGTGTGCTTCAACGCCTATGTCCTTGACTATATCGACCGGGCCGAACTGGGCCGAACCCAATCCATTCAGATGGTCTATGCGGCGGGGCCTTGGGCCCTCGGGCCGATGACGGGGGTCTGGCTGTACGACTGGTGGGCGCCCGCGCCCTTCTTGCTGGCGGGTAGCTTTGCGACGGGGCTTCTGGTCACGTTCTGGGTCCTGCGGTTGGGAAACGGAAAACAGATCAAGCGGGCAAAGGGGCCCGCAGTGAACCCGCTGGCCTATCTGGGCCGCTTTTTCCAGCAGCCGCGGCTGATCGCGGGCTGGATGTTCGCGGTCATGCGGTCCTGCGGGTGGTGGGTCTATGTCGTCTATCTGCCGATCTTCTGCATCGAAGCGGGTCTGGGCGACAAGGTCGGGGGTATCGCGCTTTCAGTGTCAAACGCGCTTTTGTTCATCTCGCCCCTTATGCTGCGGCATGCGCGACGCACATCGGTGCGCCGATCGGTGCGGCTGGCCTTTGGGCTGTGCGGGGGGCTGTTCTTGATGGCGGCGGTCGTGTCGCCCCTGCCGTGGCTGACGGTCGTGGCCTGCATGGGGGCCGCAGTGTTTCTTGTGCTGCTCGATGTTGTGGGGGGGTTGCCCTTCTTGATGGCGGTCAAACCATCCGAGCGGACAGAGATGAGCGCGGTCTATTCCAGCTTTCGCGATGTCTCGGGCATCTTGACGCCCGGCTTTGCTTGGCTGGTGCTGCTGGTCGCGCCGCTGCCCGGTATCTTTGCGGCCACAGGGGCGGGGCTTTTGTGGGCCTTTGCCGTGGCGGGGCGCCTGCACCCGCGCCTTGGGGCCGCGCGCCCGTCCCGCGGGGCTGTAACGGCGACCGAATAGCCCGCCCCACACCCCAAAGGCCAGCCTCGGGCCCATCGGCACAGGCGTGCAACAGGATCGGGGCTTGCCGGGCCATGAACATGGCCCTTGCGGCCCTCAGGCCAAAGGGCGAAGGTACGCCGCAATCGCGCGCCCGGGCTGACCAAAGACTGCTGTGCCCAAGACATCACCCCGATGGCCCCATCGCTCTGGACGCCGGCCGCGCCTGACTGCTCCGCCCCCCTTTCCCCGCGCCCGCCCCTCTGGCATACCCTGCCCGAAATCGCCCAGACCCGAGGTCCAAGATGCACGATATCCGCGCCATCCGCGACAACCCGGCCGCCTTCGACGCCGCCCTCGCGCGTCGGGGGCTGCCGCCACAATCGCCCGCGATCTTGTCGCTCGACGAGGCACGCCGCGCCTGTATCCTGGCCGCCGAAACGGCACAGGCCGAGCGCAACGCCGCCTCAAGGGACGTGGGCGCCGCCAAGGCCGCGGGCAATGAGGCGGAATTTGATCGCCTTCGTGCGCTTGTGGCCGAAAAGAAAGACGACATCGCCCGGCTGGAAGATGACGCCAAGACCCGCGATGACGCGCTGCGCGACCTGCTTGCCACCATCCCCAACCTGCCCGCCGCCGACGTGCCCGATGGCGCGGACGAGGCCGCCAATATCGAGATCCGTCGCTGGGGCAGCCCGCGCGCATTCGATTTCGCCCCGCGCGAACATTACGACATCGCGGGTGTCAAACCCGGTCTTGATTTCGAGACGGCGGCGAAACTGTCTGGGGCGCGTTTTGTGGTGATGCAAGGCGCGGTGGCCCGCCTGCACCGCGCGCTGACGCAATTCATGCTTGATGTCCATACGATCGAGAACGGCCTGACCGAGGTGAACGGCCCCGTGCTTGTCCGGTCCGAGACGATGTTTGGCACCGGCCAGCTGCCCAAATTCGGCGAAGACAGCTATCAGACGACCAATGGCTGGTGGCTGATCCCCACCTCGGAAGTGTCGCTGACCAATATCGTCGCAGGCGAGATCCTCGACGAGGCTGATCTGCCCAAACGCTACACCGCCCATTCGCTGTGCTTCCGCTCCGAGGCCGGATCGGCGGGCCGCGACACGGCCGGCATGCTGCGCCAGCATCAGTTCGAAAAGGTCGAGATGGTGTCGATCACTCATCCCGACCAGTCCGACGCCGAACAAAAGCGCATGCTCTCTTGCGCCGAGGGGATCCTCGAACGCCTCGCGATCCCTTATCGCACCATCGTGCTGTGCACGGGCGACATGGGCTTTGGCGCGCGGCGCACCTATGACATCGAAGCCTGGTTGCCGGGCCAGAACACCTATCGCGAGATCAGCTCGGTCTCGACCTGTGGCGATTTTCAGGCGCGCCGCATGAATGCCCGCTTTCGCCCCACGGGTGGCGGCAAGCCGGAATTCCTGCACACGCTGAACGGGTCGGGGCTTGCCGTGGGCCGCTGCCTGATCGCTGTGCTGGAGAACGGCCAACAAGCGGATGGCGCGGTCCTTATCCCGGCGGCGTTGCAACCCTATATCGGGGGCAAGACATGCATCACCCCCGAGGGACATCTTGCCTGATCTTGAACGCCCCGACGACCCGCAAGACACCGCCAAGCTCAAGGCGGTGCTGGTGCTTGTCGCCACCATCGCCTTTGTCCTGTCGCCCTTTCTGGCGCAGCCCTTCACGGGCTTTGACCCTGCACAGATGCCCATCCCGGTAGAGCGCCCCCCGATCCAGCCTGCGGGCTATGCCTTTTCGATCTGGGGGGTGATCTATCTGTGGCTTCTGGCCTCGGCTGGGTTTGGGCTGATCCGGCGCGACACAGGGCGCGATTGGGATGCCGGGCGTTGGGCGCTTTTTGCCAGCCTCGCCATAGGCGCCTCCTGGATTGCGGTGGCCTTGAGCGCGCCGGTCATGGCGACTGTGCTGATCTGGCTGATGCTGGCCGGTGCGCTCTTGGCGCTGCGTCATGCGCCCGGCGGTGACAGGGTCTGGTTCGCATGGCCTGTGGGGCTTTATGCGGGCTGGCTGACCGCCGCCGCCTGCGTGGCGCTTGGCACGGTGGCCATCGGCCATGGGCTGGGCAGCGAGATCGCGATCAGCTGGATCATGCTGGTTTTTGCACTGCTGCTTGCGATGGGCTTCAGCCTGCGGCTGCGCATTGCCACCTATCCGATCGCGGTGGCTTGGGCGCTTGCGGGCGTGGTCGCGGCCAATGGTGCCAGCGCCTTTGGCATCGCTGCTGGCCTGGGCGCGCTGACGCTGCTCGCGCTTGCCCTGCGACAGGCACGCGCCTGATTTCGACTTTGCTTGCCAAATGGGCCGGAACGGGACGGGGGCAGCGCCCCCCGACCACGGCCAGCCCCCGCTCAGCGCTTGCCGCATCGCGGGCCAGCCGCTAGACCGTCATGCAGCGTTCCCCCCTGCCGGACATCCCCATGCGCATCTTGCTCACCAATGACGACGGCATCAACGCCCCCGGGCTCACGGCACTCGAAGCGATCGCCGCCGAAATCGCGGGGCCCAAGGGCGAGGTCTGGACCGTCGCCCCCGCCTTCGAGCAATCGGGCGTGGGCCATTGCATCTCGTATATCCATCCCACGATGATCGCCGAGCTTGGGCCGCGCCGTTTCGCTGCCGAAGGCTCGCCGGCTGATTGCGTGCTGGCGGGGCTTTATGATGTGCTGGCCGGCAGCCCGCCCGATCTGGTGCTGTCGGGGGTGAACCGGGGCAACAATGCGGCCGAAAACGTGCTCTATTCCGGCACCATCGGCGGCGCGATGGAGGCCGCGCTGCAAGGTCTGCCCGCCATCGCGCTCTCGCAATACTATGGCCCCCGCAACATCACGCTGGGCGACAGCTTCGAGGCCGCCGCCCAACACGGCGCGGGCGTGATCCGCAAGCTGTTGCAAAATGGCCATTGGGACCAGACGGATTACCGCGTCTTTTACAATGTGAATTTCCCGCCCCTGCCCGCCGCCGAGGTCAAGGGCATCCGCGTCGCTGCCCAAGGCTATCGCCGCGAAACCCGCTTTGGTATCGAAGCGCAGATTGCGCCGAACGGGCGGCGTTTCTTGTGGATCAAGGGCGGACGGCAAGATGTGCCGACAGCACCCGGCACGGATGCCCATGCCAATCTGGATGGCTATATCTCGGTCACGCCGATGCGGGTCGATCTGACCGCGCATGACCGCCTCGACAGCTTGCGAGCCGCGCTCGAATGACCCCCGAAGAGGCCACGCGCAAGATGCAGTTCCTGTTCCAGTTGCGCCAGAAAGGCGTGACCGACGCCCGCGTGCTGGGGGCGATGGAACGGATCGATCGCGGACATTTCGTGCGGGGGCATTTCGCAGATCGCGCCTATGAGGACATGCCGCTGCCCATTGCGTCGGGTCAGACCATCAGCCAGCCCTCGGTCGTGGGGCTGATGACACAGGCGCTTGGCGTGCAGCCGCGCGACACCGTGCTGGAAATCGGGACCGGCTCGGGCTATCAGGCCGCGATCCTGGGGGTGCTCGCGCGCCGGGTCTATACCATTGACCGCTACCGAACCCTGACGCGCGAGGCCGAGGCACGTCTGGCCGAACTGGGGCTGGCCAATATCACCGTGCTGACCGGCGATGGTTCCTTTGGTCTGCCCGATCAGGGGCCTTTCGACCGCATCCTTGTGACCGCCGCCGCCGAGGATCCTCCGGGGCCCTTGTTGCAGCAACTCAAGCCCGGTGGGGTGATGGTGGTGCCCGTGGGGCAATCGGATGCCGTGCAAAGCCTGATCCGGGTCAGCCGCCGGGCCGATGGCGCGGGCTTTGATTACGACGAATTGATGCCGGTCCGCTTCGTGCCGCTTGTCGACGGCTTGCCGCGGGACTGACGCGCGCCCAAGGCCCAAACGCTGTGCATTTCCCCGCCGCGGGGCTTTATCCCCAACGCGGTTTCGATGTACGATAGACGCAACACCAAGATCCCGACCCACGGGGCGTCAGCATTCGTGTGACCGACAGCGACACCGCCACGCCTATTGAGGAACATCCGAGCAATGCCCCGCGCGCCCCTGATTGCCTTTGGTCTGTGCCTGCCGCTTTTGATGGGCTGTGTCGGATCGGATCTGGATTTCGATCTCCGGCCTGACCGGATATCGACCCGCGGCGCGGGTCAGGTCGAACCGCGCCCGGCCCCGAATGCCAATGGGCTGATCAGCTATGGCAGCTACCAGATGGTCGTGGCACGCGGCGGCGACACGGTGGCCGATGTGGCCAACCGGATCGGCCTGCCGCCCGAGGAATTGGCCCGCTTCAACGGGCGCACCGCAAATGACGTGCTGCGGCCTGACGAGGTTCTGGCTGTGCCGGGCCGCGTCAGCCCCGATGGCAACCCCGATGGCGACATTACCGCCATTGCCTCCAGCGCAATCGCCGCGGCCGAAGCCCGCCAGCCCAATGCCTTGGCCAGCGCCGGCACCACCACCCAACCCGGCGAAGAGCCGGTGCGCCACCGGGTTGGGCGCGGTGAAACCGCCTATTCCGTTGCGCGGCTTTACAATGTCTCGGTGCGCTCGCTGGCTGAATGGAATGGGCTTGGTCCCGATCTTGCGGTGCGCGAAGGGCAATTTCTGATCATCCCCATCGTGCTTGAGCCCGTGACAGCCCCGAGTGCGGCCACCGCACCCGGTGCCAGCGTCGCGCCGCTTCCGCCATCGGCGGCCACGCCCTTGCCCGCCCCCATCGAACAAGCCGTGCGGCCCCCGCCACAAACCCCGACGCCCGC
>NZ_CALAHQ010000044.1 GCF_937892565.1 uncultured Roseicyclus sp.
AGCGGATGTCGTCCTTGCTCAGGCCGATCAGATGCGGGTGGCGCACCCCGGGCAGGATCGCCACGTCATAGACCTCGGAAATCGGGGCGGCGATCTCGATGCTGTGTTCCAGATCGCCGCTGCGCAGGTTGATGATGGCGATCATGCAGCGCGGCGCGACCCGTTCGGCCGCCAGCCGGTCCTGCAAGCCCAGCCCCTGAAACACCTGTGTGCGGTCGCGCGGCAAGGACACGCCCACCACCGCGAAATCCCCGTGGATTGCAAGACCACGCGCAAAGCCGGGCAGGAAACACACCGGCTCGAACGCGCCCGTGTTCAGATCGACATGGCCCAGTTCGCCCGTGCCCGATTGCAAAAGCCAAAGCCGCCCCGCATGCAGACGCGGCGAATGCGGCATCGACAGCCCCGAGGCCACAACCGCGCCGCTGGCCACATCGATCACGACCCCGCCATTGCGGCGATGCTCGCGCCAGCCTTCGGCGACATTGGTGGTCGACACGCAGGTGACATAGCGCGGCGCGCCATCTTGCATCGCGATCCCGTTCAGGTGACAGCGATCCTCGGCCGCCAGCCGGTCGATGAAGGGCGGGCGCCAGACGACCCGGAAACTCTTGCCCGGCAGGGGCTCGGCGATGCAGTTGAACTGCGTGGCGACAAAGAGCGGCCGGTCGCCTTGCATGTGGATGTCATGCACATCCACATCGCCCGTCGTATAGGCCATGGATGGCACATAAAGCGCGTCATGGCCCTTGTGCCGCGCCCCGGGCGCCAGGTAATTGTCAAAGCGCCAGATCTGGTGAAGCGTTCCGGCCCAGAACCCGTTGGCATGCACGCCCAGACCCATGGGCCGCGGAAAGCTGCGCTCGCAAAAGGCAAGCTGCCCGTCGGGGCCAACGCCGATCAGAAAGATCTTTCCGACATCATAGGTGGTAAAGGCCAGCGACATGTCCTGCCCGCCCAGCCAGGCCGACATCTTGCGCGAGGCGGTGAATGCAAAAGCGGCCGACCCGCCCGCCCCGATGCGCAAACTCGCCAGATTGCCCGCGCCCTGCACCGTCACGCGACCGCCCCCCTGATCCGCGGCCGCACAAGGCCCGCAGCGACCACGGCCGGCCACACATGCGGCACGCGCCCAAAGGCCCGCCTGTCGCGCACAGGGGGCCGACTATCGCACAAAAGACGGTCAAACACAAACATTGGGCACTAACCTCAACTATCGTTGACAGATACGCGACGCCAGCATCCCCTGTCAAGCAACGCCGCTCTGCCCCATATCCAACCACCGCAGGGTTAAATTTCCGTCGACATGGCCCAGACCGCGCCCATCAAGGCGATGTCATCGCCAAGGTGGCCCAAGGTCAGGATCAGGCGGCCCTTGGTGCCAAGCCGACA
>NZ_CALAHQ010000045.1 GCF_937892565.1 uncultured Roseicyclus sp.
GGGGGTTTGACCCGTTCTTGTTGGCCCGCGTGCCACCCGCAGGGCGCAGTTTGAGGATCAGTGTCTCTCCACCGGCTGTCTTTGGTCTGCGCTGCTTGACCGACAGCTTGCCCAAGGGCGGCAGCACAAGTTCACCGTGATCCAACAGCGCGCGGCCCAATTCCTCGAGCGTCAGTTCGACAATGGTTTTGGCATCCGAGCGCTTGATCTTGGCCCGAGCACAGACCGCCTCGATCAGGTCCAACCGCTTGAAGGCCACCGCCTTGCTGGGGGCAACGGCACCATCCGCGCCCGTGGTCGCGGCCGCGTTGCGGGCGGGCGCATTGTCCGGCCCGGTCACGACCGCCACATCCTTGGATCGGGTCTTGGGCGCGGCTTTCGGTGCTGTCTGTGATGCCGGTTTCGCGACGGCTGTGGTCAGGGGCTCAGTGGCGGCGATCTTGCGATTTTCTGCCCTGGCTTTGGGCGTTGCACCTTGGGTGCTGGGTGCACCTGATGTCTTGGGGCTGCGGGCCATATCGGTGCGACCTTTCATCAAGGAGCCCGCCCAAAGCGGATGGGCGCGACTGGGCGAGTCGTCGGAACCTTATCGAAAGTGTATCTTTTCCGCCAATAGAGAATACGACGCGCAGCATGTCGATATCCCCCGGCGAAGCGTGGCCTGTGGACTGGCCGATCCAAGGCCGGGCCCGCGCACAGGCCACACGCGACCGCCCTTTGGCTGGATCAGGCGGGGATTGTCGACGCACCCCCACAAAAAGCACAGCGCCGCGCGGGTGGCGCGGCGCTGATCAGCATCATGGCAGGGCAATCAATGCGCTGTGGCGGCCTCGGTGCCGGGATTGGCGGCGCGGGCGGCGGCGGCGGCGGCCTCGGCCTCCTCATCCCAGAGCACGGGTTCCGGCTGGCGCGTCAGGGCGCGGGCCAGCACCTCGGAGACATGCGCAACGGGAATGATGGTCAGCCCCTGTTTCACATTGTCGGGGATCTCGGGCAGATCTTTTGCATTGTCGGCCGGAATAAGCACCGTCGTGATCCCCCCGCGAAGCGCCGCAAGCAGCTTTTCCTTGAGCCCCCCGATGGCCAGCACATTGCCGCGCAGCGTCACTTCGCCGGTCATGGCAATGTCGCGCCGCACGGGGATCTGGGTCAGCACCGACACGATCGAGGTGACCATGGCGATGCCCGCGCTGGGCCCATCCTTGGGTGTGGCACCTTCGGGAACATGGACGTGGATATCCCAGCTGTCGACCTGTGGCGGCTTGACCCCGATCTTGGGCGCGATCGAGCGCACATAGCTGGCTGCGGCCTCGATGGATTCCTTCATCACATCGCCCAGTTTGCCAGTGGTCTTCATCCGGCCCTTGCCGGGCAGGCGAAGCGCCTCGATCGACAAGAGATCACCACCCACCGATGTCCAGGCCAGCCCCGTGACCACACCGATCTGATCATCCTTTTCGGCCAGACCAAAACGGTGCCGCCGCACGCCCAGCATGGCTTCAAGCTTGTCGGGTGTGACCACAACCTGCGTGGCATCCTTCTTGACGATGGTTGTCACGGCCTTGCGGCACAGCTTGGCGATCTCGCGCTCCAGATTGCGCACGCCCGCCTCGCGCGTGTAGTAGCGGATCATGTCGGTCAGGGCGGCATCCGAGAGGTCGAATTCACGCGCCCGCAGGCCGTGGTTCTTCATCTGTTTGGCCACCAGATGCTGCTTGGCGATTTCGCGCTTTTCATCCTCGGTGTAGCCGGCCAGCGGGATGATCTCCATCCGGTCAAGCAACGGTCCGGGCATGTTATAGGAATTGGCCGTGGTCAGGAACATCACGTTCGACAGGTCGTATTCAACCTCAAGATAGTGATCCATGAAGGTGGCGTTTTGTTCGGGGTCGAGAACCTCAAGCATGGCCGATGCCGGATCGCCACGGAAATCCTGACCCATCTTGTCAATTTCATCAAGCAAGATCAGAGGATTGGTGGTTTTTGCCTTTTTGAGCGCCTGAATGATCTTGCCCGGCATCGACCCGATATAGGTCCGCCTGTGGCCACGGATCTCGCTTTCGTCGCGCACGCCGCCCAGAGAAATGCGGATGAATTCGCGGCCCGTGGCCCTGGCCACTGATTTGCCCAAGCTGGTCTTGCCCACGCCCGGAGGTCCGACCAGACACAGGATCGGGCCCTTGAGCTTCTGGCTGCGGCTTTGCACGGCCAGATATTCGACGATGCGTTCCTTGACCTTTTCCAGCCCGTAATGGTCATTGTCGAGGATCGACTGGGCATGGCCCAGATCCTTTTTCACGCGGCTTTTCACGCCCCATGGGATCGACAGCATCCAGTCAAGATAGTTGCGCACCACGGTGGCCTCGGCCGACATGGGCGACATGTTGCGCAGCTTTTTCAGCTCGGCCTCGGCCTTTTCGCGGGCCTCTTTCGACAGTTTGGTGGCGTTGATGCGCTCTTCCAGCTCGGCCACTTCGCCGCCTTCTTCGCCATCCCCCAGCTCACGCTGGATCGCCTTCATCTGTTCATTGAGGTAGTATTCGCGCTGGGTGCGCTCCATCTGGCTTTTCACGCGGCTCTTGATCTTTTTCTCGACCTGCAGAACCGACATCTCGCCCTGCATCAGCCCATAGACCTTTTCCAGCCGTTCGGCCACGTCGAGGGTTTCCAAAAGCTCCTGCTTCTGGCTGACGGGGATGCCCAGATGCCCCGACACCAGATCGGCCAGCTTGGCGGGATCGGCCGCTTCACTGACCGATGTCAGCGCATCCTCGGGGATGTTCTTCTTGACCTTGGCGTATTTCTCGAACTCTTCGGCCACAGCCCCCGTCAAGGCCCGGATGGTGGCCGGATCGCCTGCGGTTTCGTCCAGCGGGGCCACGCGCGCCTCGAAATAGGCATCGGTCGAGGTGAATTCGGTGATGGTGACGCGGCGACGCCCCTCGACCAGAACCTTGACGGTGCCATCGGGCAGCTTGAGCAATTGCAGCACATTGGCCAACACGCCCATGCGATAGATGCCATCGCTGTCGGGATCGTCTACCGAAGGGTCGATCTGCGAACTCAGCAGGATCTGCTTGTCGTCTTGCATCACCTCTTCGAGGGCGCGCACCGATTTTTCGCGGCCGACGAACAGCGGCACGATCATGTGGGGAAACACCACGATGTCGCGCAATGGGAGGACGGGAAAGGTATCTTGGGTCACTGGCTCTTGCCTTCTATGGTCTTGGCACCGTGCCCGGCTCTGTCTGTGCAGCCGCGCGGGACCGATCCGGTAGGAGTTTAATCTGGGGCGCTTGCGCGTGGGTTTCAACCACCGCCGACCTTGCATGCTGGGGCCTACCCTGCGCCCAGCCTTGGGGCGGCGCAAGGGAGCTTTGGGGCATAATCCCCCATTTACCACAAAATGCTGTGAACGTGGATCCAAGGCGCATGGCGGGCGACGCGCCACGCCTGGCGCCTTTGGTCACGCCGCGACACTGGGTTGGGCAATGGGTTTGGTCGACGACATGCTCAGCACCGCATAACGGCGGCCATCACCGGGGTTGAGATAGGGCTCGCCGATGCGTTCGGTGTCCCAGCCCAACTGGCGCAAAGCTCGCTCAAGCGTCAGGGGCGACAGGGAAATCAAGCGCTGCGCTCCCCCGTGATGTGCCGTGCGCGCCAAGCCATCGACGATCAGCTCCAGACATCGCCCCCGATCTTGCCGCGCCGTCACGTCGTGCGACATGACCAGCCGCGTGCATTCCCAGATCCGCGCGCTGCAAGGCGCCTCGGGCAGAATCGTGCGCGGAATTCCGGGCAACAGCCCCGCGACCGCATCGCCCAGCATATAGCCGTTCTGGCCCCATCGGGCCGTTGTCGGCATGGTGCGCGCGCCGCCGATGACCATCCCGTCCTGAATGACCACCGAATACCGCGCCAGGGGCGTGTCGTATTGATCCATCTCGACATGGTTGTCATGGGGGATGTCCCAGCCCAATTCATCCACGAAGAACCGTTTGCGCAACCCCAGAAAATCATAAAAGGCCCGACCATGTCGGTGCAGGTCGGAGAAGTCGAAAGTCGCATTATGCATGAGATGTCCTCCGTCAAGGTTAACGAAGTTCAAGCATCCGACCAGGTTGTTAATAACATGTTTACGAAGACCGCTGGCGGCCGCGGATCGGCCAGATTTTTCTTTGACGGATCGGCAGGGCATAACGGCCTGTCAGATCAGACCTGCTTTGACCGCGATGGAAACTGCATGGCTACCGGTCCGGGCATGAAGCTTGAGCCGGGCGTTCTTGAGCCGCTGCTTGACTGCCGTCTCCGAAATTCCCAGTTCGATGGCGATTTCCTTGAGCAAGCGGCCGTCTCGGACCAGCCCCAAGGCCTCACGCTCGGCAGCCGTCAACCGGCTGGTGGGCTGGCTGCTTTGATGGACGCCTTGCAACAGACCGCGCAAATCCATCGCTTCGTCATCGCGAAATTCACGGTCCCGGCGGGCGAAACTCCCAAAGCTTCGAAAGGCACCGTCGGCATCGCGGTGAGAAACGCTCAGGCCATAGCGCAACCCATGAGCGGCTGCCCGCACCAGGACACCCGACAGATCGGCATCCGAAAGCGTGCTCCAGCGCACGGCGCCTTCGTTGCGATAGACCCACCGCATCACGGGATCCTCGATCAGCAGGCCATCGCGGGTGTATTCCGCAACCCAGGCTTCAGGAAACTGGTTGTATTCGGTCTGCGGGAACCCAAAGCCGACCCGGATCGCCAGGAAATAGCCAGCCGTCGCAGAGGCCAGCACATCTTGCCATTTCGCGATGTGATCCAAAACCCGGTCCGTCCCAGTGGAGGCATGCATAAAACCAAACACATGCACTTTACGGCAGCATGGTGGCAAATCAAACCTCTTGTGCTACACATGGGGCCTGATCAGTGGATGTGCGTAGCGTATGACAACAGAATTCACCAGCCTGCTTGCGGAGTTGAAGGGCGCCTTTCCGGCGGGTTTCGCCATCGCGCTGCATATCCGCTTCACCTCGCCTGCGTTGCTGTTTCAGGCCTATGATCCGCGATGGATCGAGACCTACAGCCGCGAGGGCATGGTGATGCATGACCCGACGGTGCGCTGGGGCTTGCGGAATTTCGGCTCCATTCGATGGGAAGATCTGCCTGACACAGACGCGGCGGGAATGCAGGTTCTGCAAGCCGCGCGCGCGCATGGGATGGTTCATGGCCTGACGGTGGCCACGGGCGATACGGCCGCGCGCAGCGTCGCCAGCTTTGCCAGATCGGACCGCCCCGCCACGGCCAAAGAGATGGCGCTGGCCTTTGACAGTGTCGCGGCACTGCATCAGATGACCGCCCGAGGCAAAGGGCTTGGCGCACAAGACCGGGCCGCCTTGGCAGGGCTGTCGATCTTGCTGACCACGGATTAAGCCCGGCCGCTAGATCGGGGCGATATCCCCCCGGGCCCGGCGGGCGTGGAAATCGGCCTCAAAGGCGGCAAAGCGGTCTTCGGCGATCGCCGCGCGCAGACCGGCCATCAACCCCTGATAATAATGCAGGTTGTGCCATGTCAGCAGCATGCCCGAGATCATCTCGCCCGCGCGAAACACATGGTGCAGATAGGCCCGGCTGTAGCCGCGACAGGCGGGGCATGTGCAATCCTCGTCCAAGGGGCGCGGGTCGTCGGCGTGGCGAGCGTTCTTGATGTTGATCTGGCCCATGCGCGTCCATGCCTGCCCGGTCCGCCCCGAACGCGACGGCAGCACGCAATCCATCATGTCGATACCGCGCGCCACCGCGCCCACGATGTCGTCGGGCTTGCCCACCCCCATCAGATAGCGGGGCTTGTCGGCGGGCAGCATGTCGGGGGCGTAATCGAGCACCCCGAACATCGCCTCCTGCCCCTCGCCCACGGCAAGGCCACCCACGGCATAGCCATCAAAACCGATGGCCGTGAGGGCCTTGGCCGATTGCTCGCGCAGATCGCGCTCAAGCCCACCTTGCTGGATGCCAAACAGCGCATGGCCCGGGCGATCGCCAAAGGCATCCTTTGATCGTGCGGCCCACCGCATCGACAATTCCATGCTGCCTGCAATGCGCGCGCGATCGGCGGGCAAAGCCGGGCATTCATCAAAACACATCACGATGTCCGACCCCAACAGCCGCTGAATTTCCATCGAGCGCTCGGGGCTGAGCATGTGGCGTGAACCGTCGATATGGCTGCGGAATTCCACCCCATCCTCGGTCAGCTTGCGCAATTCGGACAAGCTCATCACCTGAAACCCACCCGAGTCGGTCAAGATCGGGCCGGACCAGTTCATGAAGCGGTGCAAGCCCCCCAGCCGTGCGATGCGTTCGGCCGTGGGCCGCAGCATCAGGTGATAGGTATTGCCCAGCAAGATATCGGCCCCCGTCGCCGCCACGCTGTCGGGCAGCATCGCCTTGACGGTCGCGGCCGTGCCAACCGGCATGAAGGCCGGCGTGCGGATCGCGCCTCGCGGGGTCGTGATGACACCCGTTCGTGCCTTGCCCGATATGGCATCGAGCCGGAATGTCACCTGTGCGGTCATGGCCTCGGCCCCCTTGCCTTGCAGGGGCCCCTCATAGCCGAATTGCGCGGCGTGAAAAGGGGGGCGGGCCGCCCGTTTGGGAACAGCATGTGGCACACATGCCCCGAACGGGCAGCGGATGGCCGGCCCGCGGCCAGCCGCTTTCTTGCGCGACCTGCGCGCTGCGATGGGTCTTGCGGAGCTTGCGCCATAAAGCGCCCCGCCCCGGCGTTGGATGCGGCAGGCCCCGGCCATCCGCCGCCCTTGGCACCGATCGGCCGCTGCCCCTCACAACCTGCGGAATGCCTGTTCCTGACGGTCGGTCCAGTTCACGCGCACCAGCGTCGCATCCTCGTCCGCGTCTTCGGCATCGACAACGCCCTGTTCGTAAAGCCATGCCCGGCGGCGGCCATCCTCATGCGTCAGGCGCAGCTCTGAGCGGTGGCGCGGCGGCGACAGCCGCTCGGCAATTGCCGCCAGAAGCGGCTCAAACCCCTCACCCGTCACCGCCGACAGCGCAAAAACCCCCTCGCGCCGCCCGGCCATCGCCCCGACGGCGGCGGCGGTTTCGGGGTCAAGCCGGTCGATCTTGTTCCAGATTTCCACCATCGGCGCGGTCTCTGGCACCCCCAGGCCGCGCAGGATTGCAGCCACATCGGCGGCCTGTTCTTCGGTCTCGGCATGGCTGATGTCGCGCACATGGCAAATCAGATCGGCATCCAGCACCTCTTCCAAGGTCGCGCGAAAGGCCGCGACCAGCTGGGTCGGCAGATCCGAGATAAAGCCCACCGTATCGGACAAGATGATCTCGGTCCCATCGGGCAAGGCAACGGCGCGCATCGTGGGGTCGAGCGTGGCAAAGAGCATGTCCTTGGCCAAGACCTCGGCGCCGGTCAGCCTGTTGAACAAGGTGGATTTTCCGGCATTGGTGTACCCCACCAGCGCCACGATCGGATATGGCACCTTTTTGCGGGCCTTGCGGTGCAATTCGCGCGTCTTGACCACGCTGGCCAGTTGCCGGCGGATGCGCAGCACGGCATCGTCGATGGCGCGCCGGTCGGCCTCGATCTGGGTCTCGCCGGGGCCACCCACAAAGCCCAGGCCACCGCGCTGGCGTTCCAGATGGGTCCAGGCACGCACCAACCGCGTGCGCTGATAGCTGAGTGCGGCCAGTTCCACCTGCAACACGCCCTCGCGCGTGGCGGCGCGATCTGCGAAGATCTCAAGGATCAGCCCGGTCCGATCCAGCAGCTTGACGCCCCATTCCTTTTCAAGATTGCGCTGTTGCACGGGCGTGACCGGCCCGTCGATCAAGACCAGACCAACCGCGAGCGCGGCAATGCGGTCCTTCAATTCGGCGATCTTTCCAGACCCGAACAGCAGCCCCGGCTGGGCCCGCGGCAGGCGCACGATTTCGGCCCCCACGACCTGAAGATCGGGCAGCGCCGCAGCCAGCGCCACAGCTTCGTCCAGCGCGGGGCCGGGATCACGGCGCGCACGGTCGGATTTCAGATCGGGATGCAAGACCAGCGCACGCATCGGGCCCTTGCCCGTCGCACCATCCTCAGCTTCGGTCACGGGCTGGCGGGTCACTCTTCCCCATCATAAAGGCTGATGGGCTGGGCGGGCATCACGGTTGAAATCGCATGCTTGTAGACAAGCTGGCTTTGCCCGTCGCGACGCAAGAGCACGCAGAAATTGTCAAACCACGTGATGACGCCCTGCAACTTGACCCCGTTGATCAAAAAGATCGTGACCGGGACCTTGGACTTGCGGACGTGATTGAGGAACGCATCCTGAAGGTTTTGTTTCGTATCGGCCATATTGTTGTGCGCCTTCTTGGCTTTGGGCTGGCAATGACGGTGCGATTGTGCCGCCGCACGCGCGTGATGTCGACCCTTTGTGCGGCGATTTCAACGCAATTTTCAAACCATGGCTGATCGGTGCTACCCTTTTGCGCATCTGTCCATCATGCGCGCCAGAAGGCGGGATTGAAAACGGCCAGAAACACCAGCGTTTCCACACGCCCGATGATCATGGCGACAACCAGCACCAGCTTGGCCGCATCGCCCAACGCGCCATAGCTGAGCGGCACCTGCCCCGCCACCTCGACCAGCGGACCAGCGGTGGCAAGACCCGCTATGGCAAAGATCAACGCCGCCTCGAACCCAAGCCCCGTGGCCGACAGCGCCAAGGTCACGACCCCGATCGTGACCAAAAGCAACATGAAAAAGATCCAAGCGATATAGGCGCCTTCCTGGCGGATGCGCCGCCCCATGCGGCCTGCCCCCGCCACGAAATGGGGATGGACCAATCGGTCGATCTCGCGCGTGCCATGCTTGTACAGCGCATAGACCCGCAACAGCTTCAGCCCGCCTGCGGTGGTCGCGACCCCGCCCCCGATGATGACCATCGCCACCAGCACCAGACCCGGCATGGGCAAACCCGACCAGGTTCCGGCCAGCGCCCAGCTGTCGGATACAAAGCCCGTCGTGGTCAGAAAGGACAAGACCGTGAACAACGCCCCCCAGAACGCCGCAACGGCCGCCGGGCCATCCTCCAACGCATCGAGGCGATAGGCGCCGACCCCGTGGCGCACGAACAAGAACGCCGACAGCGCGGCCACGATGATCAGCGCCAGACGCAATTCGCGGTCGCGCGCCATGATGCCCGGCCAACGGGGGCCAAACCCGCCCGAGAAACTGCGCCGCGTCAGGGCAAAGACGAAAAACAACACGATCAGCAGTTCACCGATGACACCGGCACTGCCATCCTTGGGGCCGCCCACCGCGCTGATGCCCGATGTCGACAGGGTCGACATTGCGTGAATGACCGCGTGCAGCGGACGTTCGCCCGCAAGTGTCAGCGCAATCGCCAGCACGATGGTCAGCCCCAGATAGACCGGGAACAACACCACCACATGGCGGTAAAGCCGCCCCGATGCCGTCACCGCGCCAATCTGGCCCCGATGCGATGACCCGGCCCCCTGTGGGCCGGAACCGGCCTCGGCGGTCACTTCGAAGCCACCCAGATTGAGCGGCGCCAACACCGCAAGCGCCGTCAGCCAGATCAAGGCGCCCCCGAACCAGCCCACCGTCGCGCGCCACAGATGCGCGGTATCGGTCAGCCGCTCGGGCGCAAAGACGGCCGCCCCGGTGGTGGTCAGCGCCGAAACCATATCGAAATAGACATCGATCAGCGCCAGATCGGCCCGCAACTGGATCATCGGCACCGCCAGGATCCCCGGCAGCCACAGATAGGACAACAGCAAGGTCAGCAGATAGCGTTGCTCGGTCCCCGAGCGCGCCGTGGGCGCCACCGCCAGCCACAACAACCCGGCCGCAATGGCAAACAGCAAACCACAATAGAAAAACACCCGCGCGCTGTCGTAATCGCGCACCGCTGCCCCGTAAAAGGACGGCACCAAGGTGGCAAAAGCCGCCCCGAAGATCAGGACCACGAAAATCGGCAAGCTGCGGTCGGGGCGCGCCATGGGATCAGAAGAAATCGATCGAGACCTGAAGCAGCGTCTCGACAGCGGGCACATCGGCGGCAAGCACGAACAAGACGATCACATCGCCCTCCTCGATCCGGGTTGAGCCCGAGGGTGAGACCACCTTGCCGCCCTTCTGGACCGCACCCACCAGCACGCCTTCGGGAAAGTCGATCTCGCGGATCTGGCGACCCGCGATGGCCGATGTGGACAGCACCTGTGCCTCGATCACCTCGGCCTCGCTGTCGCCCACCGAATAGACACCGCGCACCCGCCCGTGCCGGATATGGCGCAAGATCGAACTGACCGTCGTGGCGCGGGGGTTGATGTAGGCATCGATGCCCAAGGGTGCCATCAGCGGCACCAGCGTCGGGTCGTTGATCAGCGCGATGGACAACATCGCGCCCGCTGTCTTGGCGCGCACCGAGGCCAGCAGATTGGTCTTGTCGTCATCGGTCACACACAGCACCGCATCGACCCGGTCGACGCCCGCTTCGCGCAAGATATCCATGTCAAGCCCGTCACCATGCAGCACGATGGTGCGTTCCAGGGCATCGGCCGCGATCTCGGCCTTGACGCGGGATTTCTCGATCACCCGCACCCGCATGCGATCGGGCCCGCTTTCAAGCGCCCGCGCCACCGTAAGCCCGACATTGCCGCCCCCCACGATCAGCACGCGTTCGGGCTGGCGGGCGCTTTTGCCGAAAATCTCCAGCGTGCGACCGGCATCGACCGTGTGGGAAAAGACATAGATCTGATCGCCCGCAAACAGCTGGTCGCCCGGTTCGGGCACAAACAGCGTGCCCGCACGGCGGATGCCAACCACTATGGCGCGCAAGGTCGAAAACAGCTCTGCCAATTGCCTGAGCGGGGTTTCCAGAACCGGGCATTCGGCATCAAGCTGAATGCCCATCAGGCGCGCATCGCCCGACAGAAAGCTTTCAGTGTCAAAGGTGGCGGGCGACCGGATGCGCGCCAGCGCGGCCTGGGCCACCTCCTCCTCGGGGGAAATGACCACATCAATGGGCAGATGGTCGCGCCGGTACAGATCGGAATAGATCGCATCCAGATAGCTGCGCGCGCGCAACCGCGCGATCTTGCGCGGCACGGAAAACACCGAATGCGCCACCTGACAGGTGACCATGTTCACCTCATCCGAAAAGGTGGCGGCAATGATCATGTCGGCATCGCGCGCGCCCGCGCGTTCCAGCACATCAGGATAAGAGGCAAAGCCCGTCAGCCCCCGCACATCCAGCGTGTCGGTCGCCCGGCGCACCAGATCGG
Organism: uncultured Roseicyclus sp.; assembly: GCF_937892565.1. Classification (GTDB taxonomy): domain Bacteria; phylum Pseudomonadota; class Alphaproteobacteria; order Rhodobacterales; family Rhodobacteraceae; genus Roseicyclus. The sequence continues at coordinate 11,320 of NZ_CALAHQ010000045.1, forward strand.
GGTTGCTGTCGACAACCGTCACATCGTTCTTTTCACCGGAAAGATGGCGCGCGATCTGCCAGCCGACCTGGCCCGCGCCACAGATGATGACCTTCATGAACCTTCCGTCCCTGCGGCCGCAACAGCCCCATCAGTCGCATGCAAGACCGGCAAAGGTCAATCCACCTTGCCCCAGGCCCGCCCGCTTGGTCCTGGCAGGCTTAGGCAGGCCGGGCCAAGCGGTGCGCCGGTCAGCTTTCGTCTTCCTCGGCCTGCTGGCGCGCCCACATGCTGGCATAGCGCCCGCCCTTGGCAATCAGCGCCTCATGGGTGCCGCGCTCGACGATCTCGCCGGCCTCAAGCACAAGGATCTGATCTGCCTCCACCACGGTGGACAGCCGGTGCGCGATGATGATGACCGACCGCCCCTCGCCCATCATCTTCAATTCGCTCTGGATGTCGCGCTCGGTTTCGCTGTCAAGCGCGCTGGTCGCCTCGTCGAGCAACAGGATCGGCGGATCCTTGAGCAGCGTGCGCGCGATGCCCACCCGCTGCTTTTCGCCCCCCGACAGCTTCAGCCCCCGCTCGCCCACAGGCGTGTCATAGCCTTCGGGCAGGGCCGCGATGAAATCATGGATGCGCGCAGCCCGTGCGGCGGCCACGATGTCGGCTTGGGTCGCACCAGCGCGGCCATAGGCGATGTTGTAGCGGATCGTGTCGTTGAACAGCACCGTGTCTTGCGGCACCACGCCGATCCGGTCATGCAAGCTGGTCTGCGTCACATCGCGCAGATCCTGCCCATCGATGCGGATGGCGCCACCCGTGACATCATAGAACCGGAACAACAGCCGCCCGATGGTCGATTTCCCCGACCCCGAAGGCCCGACCAGCGCCACCGTTTCGCCGGGGGCAAGCGTGAAGCTCAACCCTTTCAGGATCGCGCGGGCGGGGTCATAGGCAAAGCGCACATCCTCGAAAACCACCGCGCCGCCCGTGACGACCAGCGCGCGCGCGTCGGGCTTGTCCGACACTTCTTGCGGCTGGTCCAGAAGATCGAACATCTCGCCCATGTCGACCAGAGCCTGCCGGATCTCGCGATAGACGGTGCCCAGAAAATTCAGCGGTATGGTGATCTGGATCATGAAGGCGTTGACCATCACGAAATCGCCGGTGGTCAATTCACCCGCCTGCACGCCGATGGCCGCCATCACCATGACGATCACAAGCCCGGCCGTGATGATCACCGCTTGCCCGAAATTCAGAAACGACAAGGACAGCGTGGTCTTGATCGCGGCTTTTTCATAGCGCGCCATGGCGCTGTCGTAGCGGGCGGCTTCCCGCGCCTCGGCGCCGAAATATTTCACCGTCTCGTAGTTCAACAGGCTGTCGATCGCCTTTTGGTTGGCGTCGGTGTCTTGTTCGTTCATTTCCTTGCGGATCTTGACCCGCCATTCGGTGACGGCAAAGGTGAACCAGACATAGAGCACGATGGTGGCGCTCAGCACGATGAGATAGCTGATATCAAAGACAACGGCCAGAATGATGCCGGTCAGCAGCAGCTCCAGCACCAGGGGGCCGATCGAGAACAGCAAGAACCGCAAAAGGAAATCCACACCCTTCACGCCACGCTCGATGATCCGCGACAGGCCGCCGGTCTTGCGGGTGATGTGATAGCGCAGCGACAGCGCATGAATGTGCTGAAAGGTCTCCAACGCCAATTGCCTGAGCGCCGATTGCGCCACGCGGGCAAATACCGCGTCACGCAATTGCTGAAAGCCCACATTGGCCGCGCGCGCCACGCCATAGGCGACCGTGATGCCCACAGCCCCCATTCCCAAAAGCCAGGCCGGGCTTGGCGCCTCGCCCGTCAGCACATCAACGGCGGCCTTGTAGACAAAAGGGGTGCCCACCCCCACCAGCTTGGCCAAAAGCAAAAAGGCCAGCGCCGCCAGCACCCGATTTTTCACCCAAGGCGCGTCAGCGGGCCACAGATAAGGCGCGACCTTGCGGATGGTCCGCCAGCCCGAGCGACGTTCCCGTGTGGCTTCGCTTTCGGCACGATCTGCCGGCATATGGGCCACAGGCGCGGGGCTTGCGGGGCTGGTCTTGGCTTGCATGGAGCGATCCTAGCGGGCTGTCCGGGACCCTACCTAAGCCTCGGCCACAGGAATGGCCAGAGCGCTCAAGGCGCCGCGCCTGTGCGCGGCAGGTCGGGAAGCGCAAAGATCTGTCCGGGATAGATCAGATCGGGATCCCGGATCGCATCGCGATTTTCCTGAAAGATCTGCACATATAGAATGCCGCTTCCGAAATTCGCCCTGGCGATGCCCCACAGGGTAAAGCCGCGCTGGACCGTGATCACCGAACTGCCCGGATCGGCCAACATCGGGTTGTCGCGGATGCGGGCGGGGTCCTCACGCAAGAAAGGCGTCTCAAGCGCCCCGATCACCTGACCGGCCGCATCCAGATGCTCGATCCGCAGCGCATAGGTGCCGGGTGCGACATCGGAGAGATCGAGGCTCCACTGCCCGGAGGCATCGGTGCCGCCGCGCTCGATGACCTGATCATCCAGCGTGACGCGCAGCGCCGACGCGACAGGGCCGCGACCGGCCAGGGTCACCGCCCCCTCGGCGTCATAGCTGATGACATCAAGCTGCGTGTCGGTCGGCGCTGCGGCTTCGGCATCGGCGGTCTGGACCACGCGCAAGCCGTCGTTTCCGGCCAGCACGATGGCAGG
>NZ_CALAHQ010000046.1 GCF_937892565.1 uncultured Roseicyclus sp.
ATGTGCGCTAAAACCACCATGGAGGAATTCGAAGCCCTCCTGAACGAAAGCTTCGAAATCGACACCCCCGCAGAGGGCAGTGTTGTCCGCGGCAAGGTCATCGCGATCGAAGCGGGCCAGGCCATCATCGATGTCGGCTACAAGATGGAAGGCCGGATCGATCTCAAGGAATTCGCAAATCCCGGGGAAGCCCCTGAAATCGCCGTCGGCGATGAGGTCGAGGTTTACCTGCGCAACGTGGAAAACGCCCGCGGCGAGGCTGTGATCAGCCGTGAGATGGCGCGCCGCGAAGCGGCTTGGGATCGCCTTGAGAAAGCCTATGCATCCGAAGACCGCGTCGATGGCGCCATCTTTGGCCGCGTCAAGGGGGGCTTTACCGTCGATCTGGGCGGCGCCGTGGCCTTTTTGCCCGGCTCTCAGGTCGATGTGCGCCCCGTGCGCGATGCAGGCCCCTTGATGGGTCTCAAGCAGCCCTTCCAGATCCTCAAGATGGACCGCCGCCGCGGCAACATCGTGGTATCGCGTCGCGCGATTCTCGAGGAATCCCGCGCCGAGCAGCGCGCCGAGGTCATCGGCAAGCTCAACGAAGGCGATATCGTGGATGGTGTGGTCAAGAACATCACCGAATACGGCGCCTTTGTCGATCTGGGCGGTGTGGACGGCTTGCTGCATGTCACCGACATGGCATGGCGTCGCGTCAACGACCCCAAAGAGGTGTTGACCATCGGCGAAACCGTCAAGGTGCAGGTCATCAAGGTCAACAAGGACACGCACCGCATCAGCCTTGGCATGAAGCAGTTGCAAGATGATCCTTGGGATACGGTCGAAAAGAAGTATCCGCTGGAATCCGTCCATATGGGCCGCGTCACCAACATCACCGATTACGGCGCCTTCGTGGAGCTGGAAGCCGGTGTCGAAGGTCTGGTGCATGTCTCGGAAATGTCCTGGACCAAGAAGAACGTTCATCCCGGCAAGATCGTGTCGACCAGCCAGGAGGTCGAGGTCATGGTGCTGGAGATCGACAGCTCCAAGCGCCGCGTTTCGCTGGGTCTCAAGCAGACCATGCGCAACCCGTGGGAAGTCTTTGAAGAAACCCATCCCGTCGGCACGCAGGTCGAGGGTGAGGTCAAGAACATCACCGAGTTTGGTCTGTTCATCGGCCTTCCGGGCGACATCGACGGCATGGTGCATCTGTCGGACCTGACCTGGGAAGGCCGGGGCGAAGACGTCATCAACGACTATCGCAAGGGCGACATGGTCAAGGCCGTCGTCACCGAGGTCGACACCGAGAAGGAGCGCATTTCGCTCTCGATCAAATCTGTCCAGGGCGATCCCTTGGCCGAGGTGATCGGCGGCGTGAAGCGTGGCTCGATCATCACCGTCGCTGTGACCGCGATCGAGGATGGTGGCGTCGAAGTGGAGTATGAGGGCATGAAATCCTTCATCCGCCGCTCTGACCTGAGCCGCGACCGGTCAGAACAGCGCCCCGAGCGCTTTCAGGTCGGCGACAAGATCGATGTCCGTGTGACCAATGTGGACGCCAAGACCCGTCGTCTGGGCCTGTCGATCAAGGCACGCGAGATCGCGGAAGAAAAGGAAGCGGTCGAACAGTATGGATCGTCCGATTCGGGTGCGTCGCTGGGCGATATCCTGGGTGCGGCGCTCAAGCGCGACGACGACAACTGATTGTCAGGGGCGCAGGCTTTGCGCCGCGCGATCTGAAAGGCCCCGCCACGGCGGGGCCTTTTTCTTTGGGCCGCCATCACTGACAAAAGCTGTGGATAAGCGCCATGGACCCTTATCGCGACATCCCAGTGTTACAAGCTGCTTTCAGCTTAAGGGCACGGTTGGTCTGTCCCCGCAGTAGCTTTGTGCCAACCGCCCCTTGTCTTGGCCCCGTGTCCTGTGTGGCACGGGGCTTTTTTCCGGGCAGCGCCGATCATGGCATTGTGTCGCACCGGTGACGCGTTGCCTCTACGGCTAAAAGCTTTACTTACATTTCAGAAATTTCTGAAATTACTGCGAGAACAGGATTTTGGCCATGCCACTGACGCCGCTCCATCAGGAGTTCGTTTTGCATTTCGGGGAAATGGGCAGCCGCTGGGGCATCAACCGCACCGTGGGCCAGATTTACGCGCTTTTGTTCATTTCGTCCGAACCCCTGAACGCCGAGACGATCACGGATGCGCTTGGCATCAGCCGCTCGAACACCTCGATGGGTCTGAAGGAATTGCAAGGCTGGAACCTTGTCCGGCTCAAGCATCTTCCCGGCGATCGGCGCGATTATTTCACCACACCCGATGATCTGTGGGAAATTGTGCGAACCCTCGTGGCCGAGCGCAAGAAACGCGAAATCGATCCCACGCTGACCAAGCTGCGCGAGCTGGAGTTGCAGGGCCCCGCCGGCGATGATTACGCCGAGGCGCGCATCGCCGAGTTGCGCGAGATGATCGAGATGATGACCGGCTTTTATGCCGAGATGGAGCGGCTGGAAACCGAACGCCTTGTCAAGCTGATGACGCTGGGTGGTCGGATCGCGGGCTTGATCGACAAGGCCACGGGGCTTTTCCCGACACTGACGAAACGAAACTGAGGGACAACTGACATGGAAGCGATCGACACCTTGATCCTCAGCCGCATCCAGTTTGCGGCCAACATCTCGTTTCACATCCTGTTCCCGACGATCACCATCGCGCTGGGCTGGGTGCTGTTCTTTTTTCGCGTCCGCTACGCGCAGACGCGCGATGACAAATGGATGGCCGCCTATCGCTTCTGGGTAAAGATATTTGCGCTGTCCTTTGCCATGGGTGTGGTGTCGGGCATCACCATGTCGTTTCAGTTCGGCACAAATTGGCCGGGCTTCATGGAAACCGTGGGCAACATCGCGGGCCCGCTTCTGGCCTATGAGGTTCTGACCGCCTTTTTCCTCGAGGCGGTGTTCATCGGCATCATGCTGTTCGGATTTTCGCGTGTTCCGGGTTGGCTGCACCTGTTGGCCACATTCCTGGTGGCGTTTGGCACCAGCATGTCGGCCTTCTGGATCATCGTTCTCAACAGCTGGATGCACACGCCGCAAGGCTTCGAGATGGTCGATGGCGTGGCTTTCGCCACCGATTGGTGGGCGATCATCTTCAACCCCTCGATGCCCTATCGCTTTGCGCACATGATGCTGGCCAGCTTTTTGACCGTAGGGTTCTTGCTGGCGGGGGTTTCGGCCTTTCGCTGGCTGCTGGGGGATCGCTCGCGCGATGTGCGCGCGACGTTGAAGGTGGGCGTGGCGATTGGGGCGGTCCTGATTCCGGTTCAGATCTTCATGGGCGATCTGCACGGGCTGAATACCAAGCAATACCAACCCGCCAAGGTCGCGGCCATGGAAGGGCTTTGGGAAACCCAAGCCGGCGCGCCGCTGGTGTTGTTCGCCATCCCCGATGAGACCGCACGCACCAACCACATGGCTGTGGAAATCCCCGGTCTGGCGTCCTTTGTCCTGACGCATGAATGGGATGGGGTTCTCAAGGGGCTGAACGACTTTGTGGCCGAGGATGGCACCATCTTGCATCCGCCTGTAGCCCCGGTGTTTTGGTCGTTTCGCGTGATGGTGGGCACCGGCATGGCCATGCTGCTGATCAGCTGGGCCTCGGTCTGGTTCATGTGGCGCGGCCGCGCGCGCCATCAGGGGCGGATCGCGGGCCACTGGTTCGCGGTCGAGGCGCTGCCCAAGCCGATCCTCTGGGTGCTGGTGCCGATGGCGTTTTCGGGCTGGGTGGCCACGTTGGCCGGATGGTATACCACGGAAATCGGGCGCCAGCCCTGGTTGGTTCAGGGTGTGATGACCACCGAAATGGCCGTGGCCGACGTGCCCGCACCCTTGGTTCTTGGCACGCTTATCACCTATCTGGCCATCTATGCCGCGCTTTTGTTCGCCTATGTGGGCGTGATCGCCTATCTGGCGCGCAAGGCCGCCCGCGGTGAGGATGGTTCAGCCATCGACATGACCCATTCCGGCAAGGCCGGGGTGATCGCGCTTAGCCCTGCGGAGTGATCCCATGCCTGATTTTGCAAATCCCGCCGATTGGTTGCCTTGGGCCTTTGCCTCGCTGATGGGGCTGTCGATCCTGATCTATGTCGTGCTTGATGGGTTCGATCTGGGTGTGGGCATCTTGTTCCCGCTGGCCACCCCGCAAGAGCAAGATCGCATGATCGGCTCAATCGGTCCATTCTGGGATGCGAACGAGACATGGTTGGTTCTGGCAGTGGGCCTGCTGTTGGTGGCCTTTCCTGTGGCGCATGGCATGATCCTGACGGCGCTGTATCTGCCGGTCTTCATCATGCTGGTGGGGCTGATCTTGCGCGGCGTGGCGTTCGAGTTCCGCGCCAAGGCGCGCAATCATCACAAGCGCCTGTGGAACCGGCTGTTCTTTCTGGGCTCCTTGATGACCGCGCTGGCCCAAGGCTTCATGCTGGGCCTTTATGTGATGGGGTTGGAACAGACATGGGCCACCATCGGTTTCGCGGCGCTGACGGCTGTGTTTCTGGCGGTTGGCTACAGCTTCATCGGGGCGGCTTGGTTGATCCACAAGACCGATGGGGCGTTGCAACAGAAATCGGTGCGCTGGGGCCGCGAAAGCCTGTGGGGCGTGATCTTGGGGATCGGCGCGGTGTCGCTGGCCACACCGCTGGTTTCAAGCCGTCTGTTCGACAAATGGATGAGCTTCCCCGAGGTGCTGTATCTGGCGCCCCTGCCGATCTTGTCGGGGGTCTTGATCCTCTGGCTTTGGCGGATGCTGCGCATGATGCCCTTTGTGGGCGACCGTCGGTCATGGCTTCCCTTTGCGGTGGCCACGGTGCTATTCACGCTGGCCTATCTGGGCATGGCCTACAGCTTTTACCCCTATGTGGTGCCTGAACGGCTGACCATCTACGAAGCCGCCTCGGCGCCGGAAAGCCTGTTGATCATCTTTGTGGGGGCCTGTGTCGTGGTGCCGGTCATCGCCGGATATTCGGTGCTGGCCTACACCATCTTTCGCGGCAAGGCGACCGAGCTGCGCTACGATTGATCCTTGCCTGCTTTTGTCAGCCCGCTTCGTTCAAGGGATCATCAGATGCCGCCGCAGTCAGCCAAACGGGTCAGAACGTCACATCCACGCCCGGCAGGTTCAGCGCACGGATCAGGTCGCGCAATTCGTTGCGCGCCGCCAGATTCGAGATGTTGAGCCGGTCCACCCCCAATTCGCGCAGATCCAGAAGCGTCATGCCGCTGGGAAACAATTCCCGAAAGATCACCCGCTCCGAAAAGCCCGGCACCACGCGAAAGCCGATCCGCTGGGACAGGTTTTCCAGCGCACGGCCCACCTTGCGCTTGTTGTGCATGTCTTGCGCGCCCAGCCGGTTGCGCAGCACGATCCAGTCCATCGGCTTCAGCCCCGCCTTGGCCCGGAGCTGGCGGGCATGCCAGACCATCTCGGAATAGACACTTGGGCCTGTGATGGTGCTGCCATCGGCCGCGACACGCCCCAACATGTCGAAATCGACAAAGCTGTCATTCATCGGGGTCACCAGCGTGTCGGCAAGGCTGTGGGCGACCTGGCTCAGCCGGGTGTGGCTGCCGGGGCAATCGATGACGATGAAATCACAGCGCGACGTCAGCGCCGCCACAGCGTCGGCAAGCCGTTTGTCAGCGCTGTTTTCGCCGGGCGGCAGGGCGTCGTGTTCGATCTGGGGCAATTCCGTCAACATTGGCGCCGCAAGATCCAACCCGCGTGCCGCGATGGCGTCGTGGCGATTTTCGATGTAGCGGGCAAAGCTGCGCTGTCGCAGATCAAGATCGATTGCCCCCACGACATGGCCCATGCGCGCCAGGCCCGTGGCCAGATGCATCGCGGTGGTCGATTTTCCCGAACCACCCTTTTCGTTTCCCAACACGATGATATGCGCCATGCCAGCCCCCAAGGAAGTCTTGTGATGGTCGTGCGGCCCGTCAGATCGCGCCACGACATCGGGTGACAGCTATATCGGCACGCTCCAAAGTTTAACCCGCCATCACAAAAGAAAACGCCGCCCAAAGGGGCGGCGTTTTTGGATTGCCCGAAGGCGGCTTGGCTCAGAAGCCGAGACCTTCGTATTTCTTCTTGAACTTCGACACGCGGCCGCCGGTGTCCATCAGGCGCGCGCCGCCACCGGTCCATGCCGGGTGAACGGTGGGGTCAATATCAAGCGACATGGTGTCGCCTTCCTTGCCCCAGGTAGAGCGCATCTGCAGCATGTCGCCATTGGTCATCTTGACGTTGATGACGTGATAGTCTGGGTGGATATCCTTTTTCATCACGTCTCTCCTTATGCGTTGGCGCCGGCGCCGGCTTGCGGCTTGTAGGTGTTGTCCTCGGCGATCCGGGCAGATTTGCCGCGGCGCGCGCGCAGGTAATACAGCTTGGCGCGGCGAACCTTGCCGCGGCGCACCACTTCGATCTTCTCGATGTTGGTGGAATAGAGCGGGAACACACGTTCCACGCCTTCGCCAAAGGAAATCTTGCGCACCGTGAATGACGCCGCGATGCCCTTGCCATTGTTGCGGGCGATGCAGACGCCTTCATAGGCCTGCACGCGCGAACGGGTTCCTTCGGTCACCTTGTAGCCCACGCGGATGGTGTCGCCCGCGCGGAAATCGGGAATGGTCTTGCCGAGGGCGGCGATCTGTTCCGCCTCGATCTGTGCGATCAGGTCCATCTGATCCGCTCCTTTGCTTGCCTGCGGTTTGCCCGCAGAGATGTCATGGCCTTGTGCCGATAGCTCTGATCTTCATCCGGGTCCGCCGGTATCCGCGTTCGCGGGGCGCCCGTCAGAGGTCGTCTGGCCGTTGCTTGTCTTGTGATCCGCCATATCCCTCGTGCCGAAGACAGCACGACAGCGGAAACCCGCCGGGGTTCCCCCCGCGGGCGTGGCCAGCCTATAGGCCGGGTGCGGCGTCGGTTCAAGCCTTTTCCGAGGGCGCTATACGTCCTTGCGCGCGATATGTGCGGCCCACAGATCCGGGCGGCGCTCGGCGGTCAGGCGTTCCGCCTGAGCGCGGCGCCATTTGGCAATCTCGGCGTGATTGCCTGACAGCAGCACATCGGGAATGGTGCGCCCCTTCCAGTCGCGGGGCTGGGTGTATTGGGGATGTTCAAGCAGCCCATCCGAAAAGCTTTCCTCTTGCGTCGATGCAGCATTGCCCAGAACGCCCGGGATCAGCCGCACGGTCGCATCAAGCACCGCCTGCGCCGCGATCTCGCCGCCGGTCAGAACGAAATCGCCAAGGCTGATTTCCTCGAGCGCGCAGTCTTCGATCACGCGTTCATCGACACCCTCAAAGCGGCCGCACAGCAGCGTCATGCCATCCGCCCGCGCAAAGCGTGCGGCATCGGCCTGAGAAAACGGTTTGCCGCGCGGCGACAGATAGACCCGTGGCCAGCGTGCAGCGTCGGGGGGTGTGCCGATTGCGGCCATCGAAAGCGCCCGGCCCAGCACATCGGCCCGCATCACAAGACCCGCGCCACCCCCCGCAGGGGTGTCATCGACCTGACGATGCTTGCCGGTGCCAAAGCTGCGCAGATCGATCGCCTCCAGCGCCCACAGCCCGTGCTGCAACGCCTTGCCGGTGAGCGAGGCACCCAGAACACCGGGAAAGAGCTCGGGGAACAGCGTCACCACCTTGGCGCACCACGCGCCCTTGAGGCGGGGCGTGTCGCTCATCAATTCGCGCGGCGTGACACTGGCCGAAATGGCAAGGCGCGCATGGGATTTTGTGGGGCTATCGCTCATCCCTCACCCATAGGGCCAGCCCGCGCGGCGGGCAAGATGGCGCGGGGGGTTGGAAGCGGGCGCTGTGCGCGCTATCAGGTGGTGCGCGCCAGCATCGGCCTGGCCCTGATCCCGCACGTGAAAGGCCATCCATGTGTCGCACCCGATCCTGAGCGTTGAGGGGCTGAAAAAATCCTATGCCGGAGGCATGGTTGCCCTTGATGACGTTTCGCTTGAAATCCGCGAGGGCGAAATCCTCGCGCTGCTGGGTCCCAATGGTGCGGGAAAGACCACGCTGATTTCCACCATTTGCGGGATCACGCAACCCACCGCTGGCCGTGTGACGGTGGGCGGGCATGACACGGTCAGCGCCTATCGCGCGGCGCGGGCGCTGGTCGGGCTGGTTCCGCAAGAGATCAACCTTGAACCCTTTGAAAAGGTGATCAACACGGTGCGCTTTTCGCGCGGTCTGTTCGGACATGCGCGCGATGATGGCTTTCTCGAGCGGATCTTGCGCCAGCTGTCCTTGTGGGACAAGCGCGATGCGCCGATCCGGACGCTGTCGGGGGGCATGAAGCGGCGGGTGCTGATCGCCAAGGCGCTCAGCCACAACCCGCGTGTGTTGTTTCTGGACGAACCCAGCGCCGGCGTGGATGTCGAGCTGCGCCGCGACATGTGGGAGGTGGTGCGCCAGCTCAAGGCGGATGGGGTCACCATCATCTTGACCACCCATTACATCGAGGAAGCCGAGGCGATGGCTGACCGCATCGCCGTGATCAATCGCGGCCGCATCTTGCTGGTCGAGGACAAGGACGCGCTCATGCGCCGCATGGGCCGCAAAGAGCTGCGCATCACGCTGAAAGACCCCATCGCGCGTCTGCCCGACGCGCTGGATGATTTTGGTCTGACGCTCGACAGCGGCGGCGGTCGGCTGGTTTACGGCTATGACCGGCAGGCCAGCCGCACCGGCATCGTGCGGTTGTTGTCAGCGCTGCAAGCGGCGGGGTTGACGGTGGCCGATCTGGAAACGCGGCAAAGCTCGCTCGAGGAGATTTTCGTGGGGCTGGTCCAAGAGGGGGCGCAGCCATGAATTTGACCGCCATTGCCGCGATCTACCGCTTCGAGATGGCGCGCACTTTTCGCACGCTGGCACAATCGGTGATCTCGCCGGTCTTGTCGACGGCGCTTTATTTCATCGTGTTCGGCACCGCCATCGGCAGCCGCATCCAGGAGGTCGAAGGCGTCAGCTACGGCGCCTTCATCGTGCCGGGGTTGATCATGCTGACGGTGCTGACGCAATCGATCGCCAACGCCAGTTTCGGCATCTTTTTCCCGAAATTCATCGGCACGATCTATGAATTGCTGTCCGCCCCTGCCTCGTTTCTGGAGATCACGGCGGGCTATGTGCTGGCAGCGGCGACCAAGTCGCTGGCCATTGGCCTGATCATTCTGGCCACCGCCTTTTTCTTTGTCGATCTGAGCATCGCGCACCCGGTCTGGATGCTGACCTTTCTTGTCCTGACCTGTCTGACCTTCAGCCTGTTTGGCTTTATCATCGGCATCTGGGCGCAGAATTTCGAACAGTTGCAACTGATCCCGCTGTTGGCGGTGACGCCGCTCGTGTTTCTGGGGGGCGCGTTCTATTCCATCACCATGCTGCCGCCGGTCTGGCAGGCGGTCAGCCTGTTCAATCCCGTGGTCTATCTGGTCTCGGGGTTTCGCTGGTCATTCTTCGGAACGGCAGATGTGGGCTTGGGCTGGTCTGTTCTGGCCATCGCGGCGGTATTGGCGGCCTGTCTGGCGATCATCGCGTGGATCTTTCGCACCGGTTGGCGACTGAGGGCGTGATCAAAGGGCGGTATTTCTGAAGCGCAGGGTCAGTCGAACAGCCCATCGGGCGGGTCGATGATCACGCGGCCCGCGGCCAGATCGACCGTGGGCACGATGGCGCGGGTAAAGGGCACGAGTTGTGGGGATTTCAGGCCCGCTCCGCGCAGTTCAAGCAGATCGCCCGCACCATGGTTGAGCACCGCCACGATTGTGCCCAAGGACACGCCGCCAGTATCGCGCGCGTCAAGCCCGATGAGATCGGCGTGATAGAATTCGTCATCGCCCAGCCCGGGGAGGGCTGTGCGCGGGGCAAAAAGACGTTGGCCGCGCAAGGCATCGGCGGCCTCTTTGCTGGTCACGCCGGTTAGTCTTGCTGCAAAGCCCGACGCAACGGGGCGGGTCAGCGTGACGGCAAAGCTGCGCGCCCCGTCTTCGGTGAAAAGCGGGCCATAGGCGGCGATATCGGCGGGCTCGGAGCAAAAGCTTTTCAGCCGCACTTCGCCGCGGACGCCAAAGGCGCCCGCGATCGCACCCACACAGACCCGGTCAGCCATGACCGGGCCTGTTGTCGGCAATGGACCATGCGCGGTTGGGCATGGCGGGCCCGATTACTCGGAGGCCGCTTCGGCAGGGGCGGCTGCCGCTGCGGCGGCTTCGGCTTGCTTGGCCGCTTTTTCGGCTGCGCGTTCCTTGGCCTGCTTGCCCGGTTCGCCCTTGGTGGGGTTGCTGCGGGTTTTCTTCGCCACGATGCCGGCTGCCTCCAGGAAGCGCGCGACGCGGTCGGTGGGTTGAGCCCCTTGGGCCAGCCAATGCTGCACGCGGGCAACATCCATGCGGATGCGGTCTTCGCTGTCCTTGGCCAGCAGCGGATTGTAGATGCCCAGCTTTTCGATAAAGCGGCCGTCGCGCGGCATGCGGCTGTCGGCGGCCACGATGGAGTAGAAGGGGCGCTTTTTCGAGCCGCCGCGGGCCAGTCGGATCTTCATTGCCATTGGGGTTTCTCCTTTGGATGGCGAGGGGCGAATTATGCCCCGTTTTCCTGATGTTGTTCGTGATGACGGATGACTTCCTGAATGATGAACTTCAGGAATTTCTTGGCAAACTCCGGGTCGAGATCGGCCCGTGTCGCAAGGTCTTCGAGGCGCGCGATCTGGGTTGCTTCGCGCGCGGGGTCCGAGGGGGGCAGCTCATGTTCGGCTTTCAGCCGGCCCACGGCCTGTGTGTGCTTGAACCGTTCGCCCAGCGTGTAGACCAAGATCGCGTCAAGCCGGTCGATGCTTTCGCGATGCTCCTTGAGAAGTGTTGCGGCGCGGGTGGTGGCGTCGGTCATGGCTGCATCCTGTCGATTGCGGGGGCGGCACAAGGCGTACACAGCGCGTACAGATCGCGTACACATGCGGGGATCAGGCCAATATGGGTCATGGGGCCAGTCCTTGCGCGGGGGCGGGGTGGCGCCAGATCTGCATCGCGCCGAAAATCGCGTGCTGATAGGTGCCATCGGGGTGGCAGCCAAGGCGCCCGGCCAAGGCGGTCGAGCGGGTATTGGCGGGGTCGATCAAGCTGATTGCGGTGGTCCAGCCGGCAGTCCCGTACGCGTAGCACCGCGCGGCCAAGGCCGCTTCATGGGCCAGCCCCCGGCCTTCGGCGGCCGCAAACATCGACCACGCAATCTCGGGTTCGGGCCAGCCGATCGGGTAGAGAAGGCCCACCACGCCCAAGGGCGCGTCGGTTTCGCGGTCGGCCACGATCCAGCGGCCATAGCCGCGGATCGTCCATTGCCCGGCCAGCCCGATGAACTGGCCCCATGCCTGAATGTCGGTGTTCGGCCCGCCCACAAAATGCGCGCGGTCCGAGGCGCGGAAGCCGGCATAGGCATCGAAATCCGTCAGGCGCGGCGCGCGCAGCGTCAGGCGCTGGGTCGTCAGGGTGGGGATTGTCGTCATGCCGCCAGCACCTTGGACGGGGCAGGGTGGCGCCAGACCTCGAGCGCGGGGTCGCGGTCGGGGCGGGGGGCGTCGGTGTCCAACATGCAGCCAAGCCGCTGTGCAAGCCGGCGCGAGCGGTCATTGCGTGCATCGATATAGCTGACGGCGGTGGTCCAGCCGAGATCGGCATAGGCGTGATGGCGCACCGCCAAAGCGGCCTCCTGCGCGTAGCCTTTCCCCTCATCGGTGGCGTTCCAGAGGGTCCAGCCCAATTCATGCTCGGGCCAGTCGCCGGGAAACCACGGCCCGAAAGAGCCGATGGGGCGGCCATCGCGCCGCGAGTCGGCCACGAAGATGCCAAAGCCCCGCAAATGCCAATGGCCCGCAAAGATCGCAAGGATACGCCATGCATGGCCCACATCCTTGTCGGCCCCGCCACCGACGAAGCGCGCGCGATCGGATGTGATGAAAGGCGCGATGGCGTCGAAATCCGAGGCATGCGGGGCGCGCAGCGTCAGGCGTTCGGTCGTCAGGATGGGGGTGTCGATCAGCCGGGGGATCATCGCAAAATCACCCCCTTGATTGTATAACCATCAGCTTTTTGCCGATAAGCTGTGGATAAACCTGTGGATTGATCGCATATGTCCAATCTTTGCATCACGCGGCCCTCCGGTGGTGACGGAACACGCAATCCTCGGGGTCCTGGCGCGGGGCGGTATCGTCGCGCAGCGCGCCCAGCCGCAGGGCGACGGCCTTGGAGGCGTCATTGGCGGGATGCGTGTAGCTGACGAGGCTGTCGAACGGCAGGGAGGCGAAGGCCCAATCGCGCAAGCGTGCCGCCCCTTCGGTGGCGTAGCCCTGACCCTCGTGACCCGCGTAAAGCATCCAGCCCAGTTCCGTTTCCGGGAAAAGCGGCCCGGCGTTCAGGCCGACCTGTCCCACGGTTTCGCCGGTGTCCCGGCGATCAAGCATCAGCGCCCCATGGCCAAACAGCGCCCAACAGGCGGCATCATGGCAAAACAGGCCCCAAGCGGCAGCGGTATCATAAGGCCCGCCCATATAGACCGCGCGCGGGCTGGCCATCAGCACGGCATAGGCGGGAAAATCGCCGTGCCGCATCGGGCGCAGCGTCAGCCGCTCGGTCGTGAGGGTGGGCGCCGGCATGCTCACTTCTTTTTCCCGAACCCCGACAGGCCCGGCGGCAGCATGCCGCCGCCCATCCCGCCCATGCCGCCAAGCCCCATCTTGCGCGCGGCGTCTTCCATCGCCTTGGGGTCCATCCCGCCCGGGTCCATGCCCTTGAGCGCACTGGGCGCGCCCTTGCCCATCAGCGCGCCAAGCCCGCCGCGCAAAAGCCCCTTGGTGCCCATCTTGCCCAGCTTTTTCATCGCATCCGCCATCTGGCGGTGCATTTTCAAAAGCTTGTTGAGGTCAGCCACATCCTGACCTGCGCCGGCGGCCACGCGTTTCTTGCGGCTGGCCTGCATCAGGTCGGGGTTGGCGCGTTCCTTTTTCGTCATCGAATTGATCAGCGCGATCTGGCGACGGATCACGCCATCATCCATGCCGGCATCGTCGAGTTGCTTTTGCATCTTGGCCATGCCGGGCATCATCGACATCATGCCCTGCATGCCGCCCATCCTGAGCATCTGTTCCAGCTGGCCCTTGAGGTCGTTCATGTTGAACTGACCCTTCTGGAAGCGCTTCATCATGCGCTCGGCCTGTTCGGCCTCGAGCGTTTCCTGCGCGCGCTCGACAAGGGCCACGATATCGCCCATGCCAAGGATGCGCCCCGCGATGCGGCTTGGCTCAAAGGTCTCGAGCGCGTCGGTCTTTTCGCCCAGACCCACAAAGCGGATCGGCTTGCCGGTGATCGCGCGCATCGACAGCGCCGCACCGCCGCGCCCGTCGCCATCCATCCGCGTCAGGACAACGCCCGTGACGCCGATCTTGTCGTCGAATTCCTGTGCGACATTGACCGCGTCCTGACCGGTCAGGCCGTCGACGACCAGAAGCGTTTCGCGCGGCTGGGCCACATCGCGGACGGCGGCGGCCTGTGCGATCAGTTCGGCGTCGATGTGCAGCCGACCGGCTGTGTCAAGAATATAGACATCATAGCCGCCAAGGCTGGCTTGGGTTCTGGCGCGTCTGGCGATGGTCACCGGGTCTTCGCCCTTGACGATGGGCAGCGTATCAACCCCGATCTGGGTGCCAAGGATCGCCAGTTGTTCCATCGCCGCCGGGCGGTTGGTGTCAAGCGAGGCCATCAGCACGCGCTTGCCCTCGCGGTCCTTCAAACGTCTGGCCAGCTTGGCGGTGGTGGTGGTCTTGCCCGAACCCTGAAGGCCCACCATCAGGATGGGGGCGGGCGGATTGTCGATTTTCAGGCGGCCGGGGTCCGCGTCGCCGGTCAGAACATGGACCAATTCGTCATGGACGATCTTGATGACCTGTTGGCCGGGCGTGATCGATTTGGTGACGGCCGCGCCCGTCGCCTTTTTCTCGACCGCCTTGATGAACTGGCGCGCGACAGGCAGCGACACATCGGCCTCAAGAAGCGCCACGCGCACCTCGCGCATCGCCGTGCGCACGTCATCCTCGGACAGCGCCCCTTGCTTGGTCAGGCGGTCAAAGACGCCGGACAGGCGTTGGGAGAGATTTTCAAACATGGGCGCGGGCCCCCCAAAACGATCCTGATTGCCCCCGTGGATGCGGGGACAAGGCCGAAAGGCACAACAACCCGTCGCTTTCGAAGTTTCAGGGGCAAGCCCGCAAACGGGCATTGCCCCCGTGGGCGAAACCTCGCTGACGGGGGGCGATCCCATGGTGACCCACGGGACCGGGAAGCTGTCGCTTTCCGGCTATTGCCCGGCGGGATAGGCGGATTCAGCGCCCGAGTCAATCATGCCTGCCGGGTCGCAGCTGATCTGAAACATGGTGATATCGCCCGCCAGCCGGTCATGGCCGTAGGCATGCAGCGCAAAGCTGCGGCGCAGATCCATCGCCGCCCAAAGGTCCGGCTCGATGGGGATCGTGGGCGCGGTCAGGGTGCCGGGGCGACCATAAAGGCTGATCATCATCGGCCCCTGATAGGCAATGCCCCCGAAATCCAAGCCTGTCACGTTGCGGGCCTGTACGCTCAGCGCATCGGCCACGGGGTTGCCCGCTGTGGTGATGATTGCCCAGATCTCGCCGCTGATGTCACGGCCAAGCCGCATCTCGCCGCGCGCCAGATGGACCCGCGCGCCACCCTCGCCCGCATGGCTTTGGGATGTGGTGGTGAATGTGGCGCGACCGCTGATCTGGTCACCGGGCCGGATCGTCGCCACGGCCTGGGTCACGGTGATGGTAAAGTCGGCTGTGCAGCCCATCGCCGTGGCGGGTGGGGCGCTGCACAGCAGACAGGCCAGCAGGGCAAACACGAAACGCATGCAAAAGGCATAGCACATGCGCGCCTTGCTGCGAAGGGTCGGGCAGCGTTCAGCCGGGTGTCCGGGCGAACTCGCGCCGATGGGCGTAAAGGACGACGCCCGCCAACAGCCCCAACACCGCCGCAGGCATCGCAGAGGGGCCAAGGATGGCCAGATGCGCGATGATCGCGCCGATCATCGTCACAAGCAGCGCGCCCGCCCCGATCGCGCGCAGACCCGGCACCCAGAGCAAGATCGCGGCCGCAACCTCGATCACGCCGGTGAGGTAGCGAAACCATTGGCCGACCCCGATCATGTCGAAGGTGCCCACCATCATCGCGACCCCGTAAAGCTTGGCCCCACCTGCGGCGAGGAATGCGATGCTCAGAAAGGCCTTGATGGCGAAAAGCGCGTAGGTTGTGATCCGGTCCAACTTGGTCATCCTTTGAATTCAGGGTTCCGCGGGTCGTTTTGCCCGCTGATGATCCAGAGGCTATCGGTGTCTGTCCCACACATAAACGCCGATGGCGGCAGAGGTGTCTGCGCGTCTGCGCACGCAATCTGGCTTTATTGCGCCGATTTGCGCATCCTATTGCCTTCCGGCCGTTCAGCGGTGAAACTGGTACCCGGCACGACGCTAGGGCAGGCAGGGTTTGCATGGATAATTGGGACGAGATCCGCACCGCCTATCAGGTTGCCCGTCTTGGCACCGTGTCTGGCGCGGCCGAGGTGTTGGGCGTGCATCACGCCACCGTCATCCGCCATATCGACGCGCTAGAGGCGCGGCTGGGGGCCAAGCTGTTTCAGCGCCATGCCCGTGGCTATACGGCCACCGAGGCAGGGCAGGATCTGTTTTCGATCGCCGCGCAGACCGATGATCAGTTCACCCAGTTGGCAGGCCGCATCAGGGGGCGCGGCGATGAGGTGACGGGCGAGTTGATCGTCACCACGCTGGATGCCCTGTCACCGCTCTTGATGCCGTCGATCGGCCAGTTCATGCGGCTGCACCCCGACCTGCGGGTACGGCTGATATCCGATCAACGTCTGTTCCGGCTGGAATATGGCGAGGCGCATGTCGCAATCCGGGCCGGCAAGCTGCCCGATCAGCCCGACAATGTGGTGCAACCGCTGTTCGCGCAAACCCTGCGCCTGATGGCGGCACCTGCCTATGTGGAGCGCTTCGGACGGCTGACCGAGGAAAATCTGGCCGCCCATCGGTTTGTCGGCGGCACGGATGACACCGCGCGCGCGCCCTATTTTCGCTGGCTCAACGACAGGGTTCCACAGCAGGCAATCGCGATCCGCGTCAGCTCGATGCAGGCGGCCAGATCCGCCACCCTGTCGGGCATCGGCATCGGGTTCATTGCCGATTGGGATCGCGACGGAACCGACCATCTGATCGAGATGCTGCCGCCGCTGGAGGATTGGACCGCCCGGGTCTGGCTGGTCACGCATATGGATCTGCATCGCACGGCCAAGGTGCAAAGCTTTGTGCGGTTCCTCAAGGATCAGGTCAAGGGCTGGGGGGTGAGCGCGTCGTGACCGACGCCGCCGATCCGTCACGCGGGGGGCGGCAGGGCCATCTGGCGATGCTGGCCTTTTCGGCGCTGGTGGCGGGGTCGTTTTCGCTGGGCGCACAGGTGGCCAATGACATCGCGCCGGCGGCGTTGAACGCAGTGCGCTTTGTGATCTCGGCGGTGGCTGTGGCGGCGGCGATTGGCCTGCGCGGTGGCTTAGGGGCGGTGCCGGGCGCCTTGGTGGCGCCTTGGCGCTACGGGATTTTGGGTGTGCTTTTCGCGGTCTATTTCGTGACCATGTTCGAGGGGTTGAAAACCGCGCCTGCGGTCTCGACGGCGGCGGTGTTCACGCTGACCCCGGTGATGAGCGGGATCTTCGGCTATATCCTGTTGCGGCAGGTGTTTGGCGCGCGCATCGCGGTGGCGCTGGCCCTTGGTGCGGCCGGAGCGCTTTGGGTGATTTTTCGCGCCGATCTTGCGGCCTTGATGGCGTTTGAGATCGGCCGGGGCGAGGTCATCTTTTTCTGGGGGTGCATCGCGCATGCCGCCTATACGCCCTTGGTGCGGCTCTTGAACCGGGGTGAGCCGATTTTGGTCTTTACCTTTTGGACGCTCAGCTTCAGCGCGCTGATCATCGGGGTCTGGGGCTGGCGCGACATTGTGGCGACCGATTGGGGCGCGCTGCGCCCGCTGGTTTGGGTGACGCTGCTCTATGTTGCGCTCGCGGCGTCGGCGATGACGGTGTATCTGGTGCAGTTCGCATCAATGCAGCTGCCCAGTTCCAAGGTCATGGCCTATACCTATCTGACGCCAAGTTGGGTGTTGATCTGGGAATTGGCGCTGGGCCAGCCCATGCCGCCGGTTGCGGTTCTGGCCGGGATCGCCCTGACGTTTCTGGCGCTGGGGCTGTTGCTCAAGGAATGAGGCCCGGGCTGCATCATCGGCCACATTCTATGGGGTCGGGATCGGGTCGATCTGTGTCTGCACCTGCAACTCGTGGCTCAAGAACGCCTCGAACGCATCAAGGTTCACCGGCTCGAACTGGCCAAAGGATTGCATCCAGATCGCGGCCGCGCGCAGCGCGTCGGGTTCCAGCTTGCACCACTTCACCCGCCCACGTTTTTCTTGCGTGATCAGCCCCGCGCTGACCAGAATGGTCAGATGCTTCGAAATCGCGGCAAGGGACATGGCAAAGGGATGGGCCACATCGGTCACCGCCATGTCATCCTCCAGCAGCATGCGCAGGATCTCGCGCCGGGTGGGGTCGGCGAGGGCGGCGAAAATACTGTCGAGCGGGTGGGTCATGGGTGGCAGCTAGACATCCGTGCCCCCGATCGTCAACCGATCGGTTGAATATGGGGTTTGGCTCAAGCCGCTGCATCAGGCGCTGTCATGCGCGGTGCCCGAATTGTCGCATCCTTTTTTAATTGTTTTACAACAGATACTTAAAGAAATATTTCTGCATCGCGGCGTGCGTTGACTCTGCGACGCTGCCGACATAGCGTCCGCGCAACTTCCGAAAGGGGGGTAATGCGTCATGTCCGGCCCGAGCGAGCAAGAGCGCCTGAAAGCGCTGGACGCGCGGATCGCGGCCGCAAGACAGGCGCAGACACCAAGACCCCATGCGGAGGAACATTATTCTCAGGCGCATCTTGCCTGGCGGATGGTGATCGAACTGGTGGCCGGTTTGGGCATCGGCTTTGGGATCGGATACGGGCTGGACTGGCTTTTGGGCACAAGCCCTTGGTTGATGGTCTTGTTCACGCTTATGGGGTTCGCCGCGGGGGTTCAGACCATGGTCCGGTCGGCGCGCGAGCTGCAGAAAAAGGCCGAAGCACAGGCCGAGAGACAGACACAGGCCGCCGAGGCGGCAGATGCGAGCAAGAAGGATTAAGGTCGTGGCGAGCGAAAGCACCAACACCACCGGGACACAATCCAAGGGCAACGGGCGCATGATCGCCTATGGGCTGGTCGCGCTTGCGGCGGTCTTGTTCGCGCTGGCCTATGCCGATGGCTACGGCAAGCTGGCCATCGCGCCGATGGATCAGTTCAAGGTCAAGCCGCTTTTCGGCGGCGACACGGTGGCGTGGTACACGCCGACCAATGTGACTTTCTGGCTGGGCATGTCGATCTTGTCGATCTTTGCGCTGATGGTGATGGGCACGCGCGGGCGCGCGGTCATCCCGTCGCGCGGGCAGTCGGTGGCGGAACTGGCCTATGGTTTCGTGCGCAAAATGGTCGAGGATGTGGCGGGCAAGGATGCGCTTCCCTATTTCCCCTTCATCTTTACGGCCTTCCTGTTCATCCTGTCGGCGAATTTTCTCGGGCTGATCCCGGCAAGCTTCACCCCAACCTCGCATTTCGCGGTGACGGTCGTGCTGGCGCTGACGGTGTTCATATCCGTCACGGTGCTGGGCTTTGTCAAAAGCGGGGCCGGGTTCCTGGGCCTGTTCTGGGTGTCGTCGGCGCCGCTGGCGCTGCGCCCGATCCTTGCCGTCATCGAGTTGATTTCCTACTTCGTGCGCCCCGTCAGCCATTCCGTGCGTCTTGCTGGCGCGATGATGGCCGGTCACGCAGTGCTCAAGGTGTTCGCGGGCTTTGCGGGCGCCATGGGTCTGGCATCGGTCGCGCCGATCCTCGGGGTCGTGGCGATCTACGGGCTCGAGGTTCTGGTGTCGGCGATCCAGGCTTACGTGTTCACCATCCTCACCTGCGTCTATCTCAAGGACGCGCTTCATCCCCATCATTGAGGGCTGGTCCAGCCGGGCCGCACCCCAAGGATTTCACGAACTTCCAACGTAAGGAGATACCATCATGGAAGGCGATATCGCACAAATGGGCCAGTTCATCGGCGCAGGCCTCGCAGCCATCGGCTCGGGCGCGGCTGCCATCGGTGTGGGCCATGTGGCCGGCAACTTCCTCGCCGGCGCGCTGCGCAACCCCTCGGCCGCTGCTGGCCAGACTGCGACCCTGTTCATCGGCATCGCATTCGCAGAAGCGTTGGGCATCTTTTCGTTCCTCGTCGCTCTGCTGCTGATGTTCGCCGTCTGAACCAGAGCCTTCGACAGACCATCCTTACGTCCGGGGTTCGCGTCGTGTGAGGCGGACCTCGGGGTAGACCCGGTTCCAGGAGGACGACCATGGCACAAGATGCCACCACTGCTGCCAATGCTGCGGGGCCGGGCATGCCGCAGCTCGATTTCGCGACCTTTCCCAACCAGATCTTCTGGCTGGTTATCGCTTTGGTCGCGATCTACTTGATCCTCAGCCGCATCGCGCTGCCGCGCATCGCGGCCGTTCTGGCCGAGCGTCAGGGCACGCTGACCAAGGATCTGGTCGCCGCCGAGGAGCTGAAACAGCGCGCGGTCGAGGCTGAAGCCGCCTACAACAAGGCATTGGCCGATGCGCGGGCCGAGGCCTCAAAGATCGCCGATGAAACGCGGGCGGCCATTCAGGCCGATCTGGACCGGGCCATCGCGCGCGCCGATGACGAGATTTCCGCCAAAGCGGTGGAAAGCGAGACGCGGATCACCGAGATCAGGGCCGGTGCCCTGCGCAGCATCGAAGAGGTCGCCCGCGACGTTGTCGGCGACATCGTGTCGGCTGTGGCGCCGGGCCAAAAGGTCGATGACAGCACGCTGGCGGCCGCGGTGGCCGCACGGGTCAAGGGGTAAGACGATGAAGCATCTGATCGCCGCATTGGTCACATTGGCCCCCACGATCGCGCTGGCGGCCGAAGACAAGCCGCATGGTCTTTTGAACCCGTCGCTTGGCAACAGCGATTTCGTTGTGCTGATCGGTTTTGTTCTGTTCTTGGCGGTATTGTTCTATTTCAACGTGCCCGCGATGCTGATGGGCCTGCTCGACAAGCGGGCCGAAGGGATCCGCAGTGATCTGAACGAGGCGCGCGCGTTGCGTGACGAGGCGCAGACCATTCTTGCGTCCTACGAGCGCAAGAGCCGCGAAGTGGCCGAACAATCCGACCGCATCATCGCACAAGCCAAGGCCGATGCCGAAGCTGCCGCCGATGAGGCGCGCGCAGCGCTTGACCGCTCGATTGCCCGCCGCGTGCAGGCCGCCCAAGACCAGATCCTGAGCGCCGAAAACAAGGCTGTGCGCTCGGTGCGTGACCGTGCCATCGAGGTGGCGATTGCCGCCGCCGCCGAAGCCATCGCCAAAGAGATGGCCGCGGCGGACGCCAACAAGATGATCGACAACGCGATTGCCGAGGTTGAGCGACGCCTGCATTGAACGCCGACGCCGCGCGCCTGTGAAAACCCCGGATCCCGCATCCGGGGTTTTTCCTTGCGGGGCGCCCTGACGGATCATGTTCCGCACGGGTGCCAACAGCATGTGGCACACATGCCCCAACCGGGCACCGGATGGCCGCTTGCGTGCCCCACC
>NZ_CALAHQ010000047.1 GCF_937892565.1 uncultured Roseicyclus sp.
CGCATGGCGCGGATCCTCCAGCTTGATCGACCGCGCGCCGGGGGGCACCTGCACATAGGTGGTGCCGGAAATCACCGAATGGGGGTGGATGTGGCTGGTGTGGATGCCGCCTTCGGGCAAGATGTTGATCCAGATGTCTTCCAGCACCAGTTTGCGGTTCTCGAGATCGAATTCCAGGTCGACGGCAAAGGCCGCCACATGGGCATCGAGCGCCTTGACGAGCGTCTTGAACACCGGAAAGCGCCACGGCAGATCGGTCAAGGACGCATAGGATGTATAGCCGGGAAAGCCGTTTTCCTCGCACCAATCCTGTCCGGCTTCATCATCCTCGGCGATGGAAAAGCACGAGGCGACCAGTTCGTCATGGTCGACCGCAGGGCCAAGCTCGGGCAGTTTGCCGTGATAGAGCCGGGTGACAAACAGGGATTTGATCTGGGGCATGGGCGTGTTCCTTTGATGTTGCGACAGGGTGTGCCCTTGGGCGCTTCGCCGCGCAACGGCAAAACAAAAGCCCCCGGGGGTGCCGGGGGCTTTTGCGTTTCGGGTGGGGCGGGGTGCGGCCCGCGTGGTCGCAGGCAAACACGCGCCACCGCACCGATCAGAACACGCCGTGTGGCGTTTTCGACCTTACCAATCTTCGCGAACGACCGTGCGCGTCTTGATCGGAAGCTTCATCGACGCAAGGCGCAGAGCCTCACGCGCGATTTCTTCGGACACGCCATCGACCTCGAACATGATGCGGCCGGGCTTGACCTTGCAGGCCCAGTAATCGACCGAACCCTTGCCCTTGCCCATCCGAACCTCGACGGGCTTGGATGTCACGGGGGTATCGGGGAAAATCCGGATCCAGACGCGGCCCTGACGCTTCATGTGACGGGTCAGAGCGCGGCGAGCCGCCTCGATCTGACGTGCCGTCACGCGCTCGGGCTGGAGCGCCTTGAGGCCAAAGGTGCCAAAGTTCAGGTCAGACCCGCCCTTGGCATCGCCGCTGATGCGGCCCTTGTGCATCTTGCGGAATTTTGTGCGCTTTGGTTGCAGCATCTCAATTCACTCCTCAACGGTCGCGACGTGGGCGCGGTGCCCCGCCGTCCTGGATCTCCTGCATGCGACGGTCACGGGCACTGGGATCGTGCTCCATGATTTCGCCTTTGAAGATCCAGACCTTGATGCCGATGATCCCGTAGGGGGTCATGGCCTCACCCAGCGCATAATCGATATCGGCGCGCAGCGTGTGCAGCGGCACGCGGCCTTCGCGATACCATTCCGTCCGCGCGATCTCGGCACCGCCAAGACGGCCCGCGACGTTCACACGGATGCCCAGCGCACCCATGCGCATGGCGTTCTGCACGGCCCGCTTCATCGCACGACGGAACGACACGCGGCGCTCAAGCTGCTGGGCGATCGATTCGGCCACCAGTTGCGCGTCCAGTTCCGGCTTGCGCACCTCGACGATGTTGAGGTGCAGCTCCGACGCGGTCAGCGCGGCAAGCTTTTTGCGCAGGGTTTCGATATCTGCGCCTTTCTTGCCGATGATCACGCCGGGGCGTGCGGTGTGGATCGTCACCCGGCACTTGCGGTGCGGGCGTTCGATGATCACACGGCTGACGCCGGACTGCTTGCATTCCTCGGCCACGAAGTCGCGGATCTTGAGATCCTCGAGCAACAGTTTGCCGTATTCCTTGGTGTCGGCATACCAGCGGCTATCCCAGGTGCGATTGACCTGAAGGCGCATGCCGATCGGATTGACCTTGTGTCCCATTACGCAGTCTCCTCGACCTGGCGGACCTTGATGGTCAGCTCACTGAAGGGCTTGTGGATTTTGCCGAAACGGCCACGCGCCCGCGGGCGGCCGCGCTTCATCACAAGGTTCTTGCCGACCCAGGCCTCGGCGACGACAAGACCGTCGACGTCCAGACCATGGTTGTTTTCGGCATTGGCGATGGCGGACTGAAGACATTTCTTCACGTCAAGCGCGATGCGCTTTTTCGAGAAGGTCAGATCGGTCAGCGCGCGTTCCACCTTTTTGCCGCGGATCATGGCCGCGACGAGGTTGAGCTTCTGCGGGCTGGTCTTGAGCATGCGCAGCTTGGCCATCGCCTCGTTGTCCGCCACGCGGCGGGGATTTGTATCCTTGCCCATGGCTTACTTCCTCTTGGCTTTTTTGTCAGCCGCGTGACCATGATAGGTGCGCGTCGGCGAATATTCCCCGAATTTCTGGCCGATCATATCCTCGGTCACGTTGACCGGAATATGTTTCTGACCATTGTAGACCCCAAAGGTGAGGCCCACGAACTGGGGCAGGATGGTGGAGCGGCGCGACCAGATCTTGATGACCTCGCTGCGGCCGGATTCCCGGGATTTCTCGGCCTTCTTGAGGACGTGCGCGTCGACAAAAGGCCCCTTCCAGACAGAACGCGACATCTGTTAGCGCCCCTTCTTCTTGGCGTGGCGCGAGCGGATGATAAGCTTCTGGCTCGCCTTGTTCCGGTTACGGGTCTTGCGGCCCTTTGTATCCTTGCCCCAGGGCGTAACCGGCGTACGGCCACCCGAGGTCCGGCCTTCGCCACCACCATGGGGGTGGTCGATCGGGTTCATCGCAACACCGCGGACCGACGGACGCTTGCCCATGTGGCGCACGCGACCGGCCTTGCCGAGGTTCTGGTTCGAATTGTCCGGGTTCGACACGGCGCCGACGGTGGCCATGCATTCCTGCCGCACCAGACGCAACTCGCCCGACGACAGGCGCAGCTGCGCATATCCGCCGTCACGACCCACAAACTGGGCATAGGTGCCGGCCGCGCGGGCCAGTTGGCCACCCTTGCCGGCCTTGAGCTCGATGTTGTGCACGATCGTGCCGATCGGCATGCCCGAAAACGGCATGGCGTTGCCCGGCTTGATGTCGACCTTGACACCGGCGACAACCTTGTCGCCCACGCCCAGACGCTGGGGGGCAAGGATATAGGCCTGTTCGCCATCCTCGTAGCGCACCAGCGCGATAAAGGCGGTGCGGTTGGGATCATATTCGATCCGCTCGACCGTGGCCGAAATGTCGAATTTGGTGCGCTTGAAATCGACGATGCGATACAGACGCTTTGCGCCACCACCACGCCGGCGTGCGGTGATCCGTCCGGTATTGTTCCGGCCGCCATTACCCGTCAAACCCTCGGTGAGGGCCTTTACGGGGCGACCTTTCCAAAGCTCCGAACGGTCGATCAGCACCAGCCCGCGCTGGCCCG
>NZ_CALAHQ010000048.1 GCF_937892565.1 uncultured Roseicyclus sp.
CAGCTTTACATGGGCCCGACCGCCCGCGATTACATCGATATCGAGAACCGCTAGACGGCCCCACATGCCCGCAAGGACCGGCCGCCCCCAATAAGGGCGGCCTGTTTGCTTTTGCCCATCTTCGTTTCAAAATACTCCCGCCAGAGGCATTGAAGTTTCTTGCCCTTCGGTGAAACCTGCCCCCCGACAGACAGGAGCGCACCCATGACCGCCAAGATCATCATCGACACCGATCCCGGACAAGATGACGCCGTGGCGATCTTGTTGGCCCTTGCCGCCCCCGACGCGATCGAGGTGCTGGGCATCACGGCTGTGGCCGGAAATGTGCCGCTCAACCTCACGCAAAAGAACGCGCGCATCATCTGCGAACTGGCCGGGCGCCCCGATATCCCGGTTTTTGCGGGCTGTGACAGACCATTGGCCCATCCGCTCGTCACCGCCGAACATGTGCATGGCAAGACCGGGCTTGACGGCATCGCGCTGCCCGACCCCAGGATGCCGCTGCAAGACACCCATGGCGTGGATTTCATCATTGCAACCCTGCGCGCGCATTCTGCGGGAACGATCACGCTCTGCCCGCTTGGACCACTGACCAATATTGCCACCGCCTTTCGCACCGCGCCCGATATCGTGGCCCGGGTGAAAGAGATCGTGCTGATGGGCGGCGCCTATTTCGAGGTGGGAAACATCACACCTGCTGCCGAATTCAACATCTATGTCGACCCCGAGGCAGCCGACATCGTGTTCAAATCCGGCGTGCCGCTGACGGTGATGCCGCTTGATGTGACCCACAAGGTGCTGACCACACGCAGTCGCATGACCGCGATCCGCGCCATCGGCAGCCCGGTGGCCCATGCCGTGGCCGCATGGACCGATTTTTTCGAACGCTTCGACATGGCAAAATATGGCCAGGAGGGCGCACCCTTGCATGATCCTTGCGTGATTGCCTATCTTCTGGCTCCGCATCTGTTCACCGGGCGACATATCAACGTCGAGATCGAAACGACATCCAGCCTCACCCGCGGCATGACGGTGGCCGATTGGTGGGGCGTCACGGACCGTCCGAAAACTGCGGTCTTCATGGGCGATGTGGATGCACAAGGCTTCTACGATCTTCTGACCGGGTGCCTCGCCCGATATTGAGCGCGACCAAGGCCCTTGCAAGGGCCTTGGAAATCCCTTTCAAGGGATTTCCCCCGCCCCGCCCCAGCCATATATCTCTTGGGAAAGGACACAGCATGACCGCGCGTTTCCCGTTCGACAATAGCTATGCCCGCCTGCCTGCGCCGTGTTTCACCCGGCAAAGGCCACAATGCGTGCCGGACCCCCGGCTTGTTGCGGTCAATCGCCCATTGGCCGCGCGTCTGGGCATCGCGCTGCCCGATGATCCGGCAGAGCTTGCCCTGATCTTTTCGGGCAACGCGCTGCCGAACGGCGCCGACCCGCTCGCGCAAGCCTATGCCGGTCATCAGTTCGGCGGCTGGTCGCCACAATTGGGCGATGGGCGCGCGATCTTGCTGGGCGAGGTTCTGGCCCCCGATGGTGCGCGCTTTGACATCCAGCTCAAGGGATCAGGGCGCACAGCCTATAGTCGCATGGGCGATGGCAAGGCATGGCTGGGGCCGGTCTTGCGCGAATATATCGTCTCCGAGGCGATGGCGGCCTTGCGCATCCCGACCAGCCGGGCGCTGGCGGCTGTCACCACAGGTGAGATTGTGCTGCGCGAGCGCCCTTTGCCCGGCGCGGTCCTGACCCGTGTGGCCAGTTCTCACATCCGCATCGGGACGTTTCAGTATCTTGCCGCCCGCCGCGACATCACGGCGCTGCAGGCGCTGTGCGATCACACCATCGCGCGCCATTACCCGACGGCCCAAGGGCCAGCCGGATTGCTTGACGCGGTGATCGGGGCACAGGCGCGGCTCATTGCGCAATGGATGGGCGTGGGCTTCATCCATGGTGTGATGAACACCGACAACATGACCCTATCGGGCGAGACCATCGATTACGGTCCGTGCGCCTTCATGGATGCCTACCATCCCGACAGGGTGTTTTCCTCCATCGACCAGTTCGGCCGCTACGCCTATGCCAACCAGCCCCAGATCGCGGTCTGGAACCTTGCGCAGCTGGCGACGGCACTTTTGCCCCTGATCGCAGACCGTGACGCCGGGATCGATGCCTTTACACAGGCCATCAACGGCTTTTCCGACCGCTTCGATGCCGCGTGGCATGGGGTGTTGCGCGCCAAGCTGGGCCTTGCGACCGAAGCGCCGGGCGATGCAGAGCTCGCGTTGGAGCTTTTGGCGCGCATGGCCGAGGCCCGCGCCGATTTCACCCGTGTCTTTCGCGCACTCTCGGGCCCCGATCCGCGCCGCGCACGCGATGAATGCATCGACCCGACGGCGCTGGACCCATGGCTTGCGCGCTGGCAGGCACGGATTGACACCGAAGGCCGGGACGAGGCGCAGCGCATTCGCGCGATGCAGGCCACCAACCCCGCCCGCATCCCCCGCAATCACCGCATCGAGCAGACGATCGAGGCCGCCACGAAGGGCGATTTCAGCCCCTTTGCGCAGCTCATGGCGGCGCTGGCACATCCCTTTGACGATGATGCGCATCTTGCAACCTACGAAGCCGCCCCCGCCGAAGGGGAAGCCATCACCGCCACCTTCTGCGGCACCTGAGCCTTTGTCATTCGCCGGTGACGCATACACCGCCCCACCGCTGCGTCAGGTCTCAGCGGGACGCAGGCCGGTTGATCAGGATCAATCCCGCCACCACCAGCGTCAGCGCCGCAGCAATCCCGGGCCCAATCCGCTCGCCCAGCAACAGCCAGCCCAAAAGCACGCCAAAGACCGGCGACAAAAAGCTGAAGGCCGCGACAGAGGCCGCCGGATAGATCGACAAGAGCCAAAGCCAGAGCAAAAAGCCCGCCGAGACAATCACAAGGATCTGAAACCCCAGCCCCGCCCAATGAATCCAGCCCGGATCGCGCAAGAACGGCCCAAAGGCAAAGGCCGCCAGCGCCAGAAGCGGCACGGAGACGGCCAGTTGCCAGATCAATTGCATCTCGGGGCGCACATCGCGAAGGCGCGAGGCCTTGGCCAGCGCCGCGATCCCGGCCCACGACATCGCCGCGGCCAGCGCGCACAGATCGCCGATCACCGATCCCTCGGCATCGGGGCCGCCGCGCATCACCAGCGCCACAACCACACCCGCAAAGGCCAAGCCAAGCCCCATGGCCTTGCGCCCGGTGATCCGCTCACCCTTGATCAGAAGATGACCGATCAGCGCCAGCCAGACCGGCATCGAATAGAATATGATGGCCGAACGGGTCACGGTCGTCAGATCCAGCGCCACGAACAGGCAAATGAATTCGACCGCGAACAACACCCCCATCAAGAGCCCCGGCACCAGCGTGCCCGGCGGCACGGTCAGGGCAATCGCGCGGTAACGCATCCAGCCCAGAATACAGATGACACCGCCCAACGACCGCAGGGCGGCGAAAAAAACCGGCTGCAACCCTTCGTTGACCACTGCGATGACGACCTGATTGACAGCCAGAAGCGCCGCGAACCCGGTCAGCGCCACGGCCCCGAAGGCGTCGATCCTGTCGTTCTGGGCCATGGCCGATCCCCCGTGCTGGCGCGCCATTGGCGGTCTGGACCGCGCTGCCGTGAAACCAAAGGGCGTGCGGCGTCTTTTCTCAGCGCTGCAAATCCCTTACACCTATCGTCCACGACCGCAATATCCCGGAGGCCCTGTGATGACCGACACGATCGAGGCGCGCTGTGAAGCCAAGGGCCTGCGCATGACCGACCAGCGCCGCGTGATCGCGCAAGTGCTGGAAGAAGCGACCGATCATCCGGATGTGGAAGAACTCTATACCCGCGCTGCGGCCCGCGATCCGCGCATCTCGATCGCAACCATCTATCGGACGGTCAAGCTGTTCGAGGAATCGGGCATTCTGGACCGGCTGGAATTCGGCGATGGCCGCGCACGTTACGAAGACGCCGAACGCGACCACCACGACCATCTGATCGACATGCATTCAGGCGAGGTGATAGAATTCGTCGACCCCGAGATCGAGGCGCTGCAAGAAAAGATCGCAGCCAGGCTCGGCTACCGGCTGAAGGGCCACAAGCTTGAGCTTTATGGTGTGCCGATCCGCAAATCCTGAGCCTTGCGCGGGCTTGTCAGCGCAAAGATGCGTATTTTTTGAAAGATGAAGGGATGGGGGCTTGGCGCTTCCATCCTTGTGCGGGGCGCGCTAAGCCGGGGGCAGATTTCACAGCAAGGCGCGGTTGATGGACAATCTCAAGGGCATGGCTTGGATGACGCTGGCGATGCTGGCCTTTGCGCTCACCGACATGTTCATGGTTTTCGCCGCGCGTGAGATGCCGGTCTGGCAGATCCTGTTCTTGTTCGGCATGGGCGGGGCTGTCTTGTTCGGGCTTTGGGCGGCCCTGTTGGGACATCGCTGGTTCAGCCCGGTGCTGTTGATGCGATCGGTGATGATCCGCAATACCGCCGAGGTTCTGGCCACGGTCAGTTTCGTGATGGCGCTGTCGCTCATACCATTGTCGACCTTGTCGGCGGTGATCCAAGCCAATCCGCTTCTGGTGACACTGGGGGCCGCATTGTTTCTGGGCGAAAGTGTCGGCTGGCGGCGCTGGCTGGCCATTGGCGTCGGTCTTGCAGGCGTTTTGCTGATCTTGCGGCCCGGCGCCGAAAGCTTTGATCCGAACATTCTCTATGCCGTGGCTGCGGCCATCGGCCTGTCGCTGCGCGATCTGGCGACGCGGCGGGTGCCCAAATCGGTGCCGACCCCGCTTTTGGCCAGTTACAGCTTTGCAGCCCTTGCGCTGGCGGGCGGCGGCGTGTTGCTGGTGTCGGGCGGCTGGGTCTGGCCCGGCCTGATGATCGGGTTGAGCATTCCGGCCGCCATCGGGTCGGGCATGGTGGCCTATTTCGCCATCACCTCGGCCATGCGGGTGGGCGAAATCGCAGCCGTCACACCGTTTCGCTACACGCGGCTGGTCTTTGCCTTTGCCATCGCGGTGGTTGTGTTCGATGAGACGATCGAACCCTTGACGCTTGCGGGGGTCGCCATCGTGATCGCCACGGGGCTCTACAGCCTGTGGCGCGAGCGTCAAGCGCGCGGCTGACACCGTCCTGGCCCCTTGGCCCCTTGGCCCTTTGGCCGCAGCGAGGGCTGGCCCTACACCCTTCGCATGTCTGGCAAGGCTTGCTATAGAGCGCGCACATCCGACCCAAGGGGACTGTTCATGAGCTTTATCACCGATATTCACGCCCGCGAAATTCTTGACAGCCGGGGCAATCCCACCGTCGAAGTGGATGTGACGCTGGAGGATGGCACACTGGGCCGTGCCGCTGTTCCCTCGGGGGCATCGACGGGTCTGCATGAGGCGGTCGAGCGGCGCGATGGCGACAAGACCCGCTATCTGGGCCGGGGCGTGCTGGGCGCGGTCGGCGCCGTCAACGGCGAGATCGCCGATGCGCTGGTGGGCTTTGACGCCACCGAGCAAGAGGCGATCGATGCCGCCCTGTGCGAAATGGACGGCACCGACAACAAGGGCCGTCTGGGCGCGAATGCGATCCTGGGCGTGTCGCTCGCTGTGGCCAAGGCCGCCGCCGACTACAATGCCCAGCCCCTCTATCGTTATGTCGGCGGCACGGCGGCGCGGCTTTTGCCGGTGCCGATGATGAACATCATCAACGGCGGCCAGCATGCCGACAACCCGATCGACATTCAGGAATTCATGATCATGCCGGTGTCGGCCAGTTCCATCGCCGACGCCGTGCGCATGGGCGCCGAAGTGTTTCACACCCTGAAAAAAGAGCTGTCCGCGGCGGGCCTGTCCACGGGCATCGGGGATGAGGGCGGTTTTGCCCCCAACCTGAGCTCGACCCGTGATGCTCTTGATTTCGTTTTGAAATCTGTCGAGAAAGCGGGTTACATTCCCGGCGACGACATCATGCTGGCGCTCGATTGCGCATCGACGGAATATTTCAAGAACGGCCGCTATATCCTTTCGGGAGAAGGAAAAACTCTGACATCCGATGAGAATGTCGCCTATCTGGAGGCTTTGGTGAACGATTACCCGATCTTGTCGATCGAGGATGGCTGTGCCGAAGATGATTGGGACGGCTGGCGCGCGCTGACCGACACGTTGGGCCACCGCGTGCAACTGGTGGGCGATGATCTGTTCGTGACCAACCCCGCTCGGCTGGCCGAAGGCATCCAGAAGGGCTGTGCCAATGCGCTTTTGGTCAAGGTCAATCAGATCGGCACGCTCAGCGAAACGCTGGCGGCGGTGAATATGGCCCATCGCAATCGCATGACCTGTGTGATGAGCCACCGCTCGGGCGAAACCGAAGATGCCACCATCGCGGATCTGGCCGTGGCCACCAATTGCGGGCAGATCAAGACCGGCAGCCTTGCGCGGTCGGACCGGCTTGCGAAATACAACCAGTTGATCCGCATCGAGGAAGCCTTGGGTGATACGGCACTCTATGCCGGGCGGTCGATCCTGCGGGGATGAGGGTCGCGGCGCTGATCTTCGACGTCTTTGGCACCTGCGTCGACTGGCGCACATCGGTCGCGCGCGAGGTGGCCGCCGTGCTGCCATCGGTCGACGCCACGGGTTTTGCCACCGCCTGGCGCGCCGAATACGACCCTGCCATGGCCCGCATCCGGGACGGCGGGCGGGGCTATGTGGCGCTTGACGATCTGCACCGCGAAAACCTGCACCGCGTGGCCGCGGCTTTCGGCGCCACCGCCCCTGACACGCTGTCCCATGCCTGGGAACGGCTTGATCCCTGGCCCGACGTGGTGCCGGGGCTGAGCGCGCTCAAGCGGGCCCATATCATTGCGCCCTGTTCGAACGGGTCCATCGCGCTGATGACGCGGCTGGCGCGGCATGCGGGTCTGCCGTGGGATTGCATTCTGGGCGCCGACATCGCGCGCGATTACAAACCCAAGCCCGAGGTCTATCTGGCCGCCTGCGCCGCGCTGCGGCTCAGCCCCGATCGGGTGATGATGGTGGCCGCCCATAATGACGATCTGGTGGCCGCCCGCGCGGCGGGGCTGTTGACCGCCTTCGTGCCACGCCCGCTGGAACATGGGCCGGGCCAGACCAGCGATCTGGCGGCTGCGGCCGATTGGGATGTTGTGGCCGCCGATTTCATGGACCTTTGCCAAAGGCTTTCGCCATGACCGCCGACCAGATCATCGCCCGTCTGGGCCTTGCCCCCCACCCCGAAGGCGGCTTTTTCCGCCAGACATGGGTGGCCGAAAATGCGGGTCGCCCCACGGGAACCTGCATCTATTTCCTGCTCAAGGCGGGTCAGGCCAGCCATTGGCACAAGGTCGATGCCACCGAGATCTGGCTTTATCATGCCGGGGCGCCCCTGATCTTGTCGCTGGCCGAAGCCGATGCCGGCCCTGCGCGCGATCATCTGCTGTGTCCCGATCTGAGCATGGGCGCGCCGCAGATCATCGTGCCGCAAGCCCATTGGCAGGCCGCGCGCACCACGGGGGACTATACGCTGGTCTCGTGCACCGTATCGCCGGGGTTCCAGTTTGCAGGGTTCACGCTGGCACCGCCCGGATTTGACATCCCGCGCGGCTGAAATCACCCTCGCGGCCGGTCGCGCAATCGGCTAGGTCCGTGCCATGACCACCCCCACCCCCCAGACAGGCGATACCGCGACAGGCTTTGCCTATGCCGTCGGGGCCTATCTGATGTGGGGCTTCTTGCCGCTTTACATGAAGGCGATGGACCATATCCCGCCGCCCGAGATCATCGCCCATCGCATCTTGTGGTCGGTGCCGATCGCGGGGCTGATCTTGGTTGTGCTGGGGCGCACGGGGGATGTGCTGGGCGCCTTGCGCAATCGGCGCATGGTGGGCATGGCGGCGGTGACGGCGGCGCTGATCTCGGTCAATTGGGGCGTCTATGTCTGGGCCATTGCCAATGACCGCGCGCTGGATGCAGCGCTGGGGTACTATATCAACCCGCTGTTTTCCGTGGCCTTGGGCGCGATCATGCTGCGCGAGAAACTGGCCGCCACGCAATGGATCGCCGTCGGGCTGGCGGGGGTGGCGGTTGCGATCCTGACGGTCGCGGCGGGGGTTCTGCCTTGGGTGGCGCTGGTCTTGATGACAACCTTCGGCATCTACGGCTTTTTGCGCAAGACGCTGCCCATCGGCCCGAACCAGGGCTTCCTGCTCGAGGTCTTGCTGCTCTGCCCTCTGGCCCTGGCCTATATCCTGTGGCTCGGCGGTGATGGGCATTTCACCAAGCCGGGTGGCTGGGATGGGCTCTTGCTGATCGGCTCTGGTGCGGTCACAGCCATTCCGCTGATGCTTTACGCCAATGGCGCCAAGGGCTTGCGGCTGTCGACCATCGGCATCTTGCAATATATCGCCCCCACGATGATCTTGCTGATCGCGGTCTTCGTGTTTCACGAACCCTTTGGCCTTGCCCGCGCGATTGCCTTTCCGCTGATCTGGGCGGCGCTGATCCTCTACACGATCAGCATGATCCGCACGGCGCGGGCCAACATCCCCTAGGCCCTGCCGATCTTTGCTTGAAAAATACTCCGGGGGTTCGGGGGCAGAGCCCCCGGGCCGACCGTCAGATCCGGCTCACCCGCCCGCCGCCGAGGGGCGCGGCCACCCCCGTCGTCATCGGCGCCGAGATTGGCAGATCGCGCAGCACCCGCACCGCCAGATAGGCAAAGGCCTGTGCCTCGAGCATGTCGCCATCAAGCCCCACCGCCTCGACCGGGTCCACAGGGCAATCCAGATCCCGTGCCAGCATCGCCATCAAGCCAAGGTTGCGCCGCCCGCCGCCCGTGACCAGCACATGTGCGGGCCGGGACGGCAGATGGCTCATCGCCTGTGCGACAGCCCCCGCCGCACAGGCCGCCAGTGTGGCCACCGCATCGGCATCGGCCATGGCGGCAACCCATCGGGCCAGATCGGGAAACCCATCGCGGTCCAGCGATTTGGGCGGGGCGCGGTGAAAAAACGCCTGATCCAGAAACCGCGCCACCGTAGCGGCATCGACCCGCCCCGCCCGCGTCAACGCGCCATCACGGTCGAAGCCAAGGCCCCGCCGGGCCAGAACCAGATCGTCGATCGGCGCATTGGCGGGGCCGGTGTCAAAGGCCAGACAGGCCCCCGGCGCCTCGGGGCCATCGCAGGCCGGATCGACCCAGGTGATGTTGCCCACCCCCCCCAGATTGACAAACGCCACCGGCCCTGTCGCGCCGATCATCCGCGCCAAGGCCCAATGATAGAACGGTGCCAGGGGCGCGCCCTGCCCGCCACAAGCCACATCATTGGACCGAAAATCCCAAACGGTGGTCAGCCCCGCGCGCTCTGCGATGCGGGCCCCATCGCCCACCTGATGGGTGCGCCCGCCCGCCGGATCATGGGCCAGTGTCTGGCCGTGAAAGCCAAAGGCCACGACATCCTGCAGCCCGTCCAGAACCTCAAGATGGGCGTCTTCGACCACACGGGCGGCGGCCGCAACACCCGCTTCACCGGGCCAACGGCCAAGGGCGGACCGGATCACCGCGCGTTCCGCATCGCGATAGGGGCGATAGCGGGTTTCGAAAAAGCCCGTCACCGCCACGCCATCGGTTTCGATCACGGCAAGATCCACCCCATCCATCGAGGTGCCCGACATCGCACCCGCGACCCGCATCGACCCTGACTTGTCGCTCTTTCCCTTCACGGCACCGCCCGCTATAGCCTCGCCCACGACCCAAGAGCATGGACCGGAGCCCGATGACCTACCACCCCAAATCGGAATTCTTGCGCGAGATCATCGCGCGCGGCTTTCTGGCAGACTGTACCGATGTGCAAGGCCTTGACGAGGCGCTGATCAAAGGCCCCGTCACCTGCTATATCGGCTATGACGCGACCGCCAAATCGCTTCATGTCGGGCATCTGCTGAACATCATGCTGCTGCGCTGGTGGCAAAAGTCCGGACACCGGCCCATCACCTTGATGGGCGGCGGCACGACCAAGGTGGGCGACCCTTCGGGACGCTCCGATGAGCGGCCGCTTTTGGACGCGGCAGCGATTGATGCAAACATAGAAGGCATGAACCGCGTGTTTGCGCGGTATCTGTCTTATGACGCCAGCGCCACGGGGGCGCTTATGCTCAACAATGCGCAATGGCTCGATGGGCTGAACTATCTCGATTTCCTGCGCGACATCGGGCGGCATTTCTCGGTCAACCGGATGCTGTCGTTCGAAAGCGTGAAAACCCGACTGGCCAGTGAACAAAGCCTGTCCTTCCTTGAATTCAACTACATGATCTTGCAGGCCTATGATTTCCTTGAACTCTACCGCCGCGAGGGCTGCGTTCTGCAGATGGGCGGCTCGGACCAATGGGGCAATATCGTCAACGGGATCGATCTGACGCGCCGGGTTCTGGATGCGCAGGTGTTTGGCCTGACCACGCCGCTTCTGACCACGTCGGACGGGCGCAAGATGGGCAAATCCCAAGGCGGCGCGGTCTGGCTGGATGGCGCGATGCTGAGCCCCTATGAATTCTGGCAGTTCTGGCGCAACACCACCGATGCCGATGTGGGCCGCTTCCTCAAGCTTTACACGGAATTGCCGGTGGCCGAATGTGAACGTCTGGGCGCGCTGCAGGGCTCTGAGATCAACGAGGCCAAGATCAAGCTTGCCAATGCGGTGACAGCGCTGCTGCATGGGGCAGAGGCGGCGCAGGCCGCCGAAGCGACCGCCCGTGAGGTCTTCGAGAAAGGCGGGATGGGCGATGACCTGCCCAGGCTGACTTTGGGTG
>NZ_CALAHQ010000049.1 GCF_937892565.1 uncultured Roseicyclus sp.
AACCTGCACGTGAAACTGGAAGAGGAGGACAAGCAGATCCTCAAGGGCGTCGATCTGACGGTCGAGGCGGGACGCGTGCATGCGATCATGGGGCCGAACGGGTCGGGCAAATCCACGCTGTCTTATGTACTGGCGGGGCGCGACGGCTATCAGGTTACGGACGGCTCGGCCACGCTTGATGGTATCGATCTGCTGGCAATGGAGGCCGAGGAACGCGCGGCGGCGGGTCTGTTTCTGGCCTTTCAATATCCGGTCGAAATTCCGGGTGTGGGCAACATGACCTTTTTGCGCACGGCGCTGAACGCACAGCGCAAAGCGCGCGGCGAGGACGAAATCAGCGCCGGCGATTTCCTGAAGCTTGTGCGTGAAAAGGCCAAGGCGCTCAGGATCGATGCGGACATGCTGAAGCGTCCGGTCAATGTCGGTTTTTCGGGCGGCGAAAAAAAGCGCAACGAGATCCTGCAGATGGCGATGCTGGAACCCAAGATGTGCATCCTCGATGAAACCGACAGCGGGCTTGATGTCGATGCGATGAAACTGGTGGCCGATGGCGTGAATGCGCTGCGCGATGCGGGGCGCGGGTTTTTGGTGATCACCCATTACCAACGCCTGCTCGATCACATCGCCCCTGATGTCGTCCATATCATGGCGCAGGGCCGTATCGTGAAAACCGGTGGACCGGAGCTGGCGCTTGAGGTCGAAAAGAACGGCTACGCCGATATTCTGTCCGAGGTGTTGTGATGGCTGTTGCACAGGCAAGGCAGGATCTGACCGACAGTCGCATCGCGTCGCTGAGCTTGCCCAAGGATGGGCTTTGGGCACACACGGCCCGCGAGGCCGCTTTGGCACGCTGCCGTGCGATGGGGTTGCCGGGACGTCGCGACGAATATTGGCGCTACACAGACCCCACCACCCTGAGCCAGATCACGGCACCGCGCGCGGCACTTTTTGATGACAGCGATGAGGCACCGATCTTTGAGGGCCAAGATCGGCTGCGGATCGTCTTTGTCGATGGCGTGTTCGATCCGGCGCAATCGGATGATCTGAGCCTTGCGGGTATCGAAATCGACCGGCTGGCCGATGCGGCGCGCAAGGACATTCATTGGGCCCGCGACATCTACGGCGTGCTGGAGGCCAGCGGGCAGGCGCCGGTCGCGCGTCCCTTGGCCGCGCTCAACACCGCCTTTGCCAGTGACGGCGTGCTGATCCGTGCGACGGGTCATGCGGCCAAGCCCGTCAGCCTTGTCTATCTGCACCGCGCCGAGGCATCGGATGTGATCTTGCACCATGTCATTCGGGTCGAGCCGGGCGCTGAACTGACGCTGTTGGAAAACGGCCCTGCTGCCGCGCGCGTCAACACCTGCATGGAGATCAGCCTGGCCGATGGCGCCAGCTTTCACCATGTGCGCGCGCAGGGGCGCGACCGCGAACGGCGCGCCGCCACCCATATCTTTGCGCGTCTTGGGGCGGAAAGCCGCTATAAATCCTTTACCTTGACGGCCAATGGCGTGCTGACCCGCAATGAGCATGTGATCGAATTGACCGGCGATGATGCAAGCGCCCATGTCGCAGGTGCCGCCCTTGGCGATGGGAAAACCGGTGCATTCCATCATGATGACACGGTGTTCGTGACCCATGACGCCGAGCGCTGCGAAAGCCGTCAGGTGTTCAAGAAGGTGCTGCGCAACGGGGCGGTTGGCGTGTTTCAGGGCAAGATTCTGGTCAAACCCGGCGCTCAGAAAACCGATGGCTACCAGATCAGCCAATCGTTGTTGCTGGATGAAGATTCCAGTTTTCTGGCCAAGCCCGAACTGGAAATCTATGCCGATGACGTGAAATGCTCGCATGGTTCGACCACCGGCGCCATCGACGAGGGCGCGCTGTTCTATCTGCGCGCGCGCGGCGTCCCGCGTGAGGTGGCGACCGATCTTCTGGTGCTGGCCTTCATCGACGAGGCGATCCAGGAAATCGAGCATGAGGGGCTGGCCGATGATATCCGCGCGCGGCTGCAACAGTGGCTGGAGCGGCGCAGGCAAGGCTGATGGCAGTTTCAAGCGACATCATCGCGACATGGCGGCGCCCGACCGGGGTGATGCGACGGCTGTTGTCGATGGGCCGTCGCGAAGATCGGGCGCTGGCGATCCTGATTGTGGCCTGTTTGGTGATCTTTATCGCCCAATGGCCGCGTCTCAGCCGTGAGGCATTTCTGGCTGGCGACGCCGGGCCGCCGCTGGAAGCGCAACTGGCCATCACCTTTTTTGCGATGCTGATGATCTGGCCCTTGATGGCCTATGGGCTTGCGGGGCTAAGCCATCTGGTGGCGCGGCTGTTCGGGGGGCGTGGCAGCTGGTATTCGGCCCGGCTGGCGCTGTTCTGGACGCTGCTGGCCACGACGCCCGCCTGGCTGCTGCATGGATTGGTGGCAGGTTTCATTGGCCCGGGCCCCGCGTTGCAGGGGGTTGGGGCCTTGGTGCTTTTGGCTTTCTTGACGATCTGGACCCTCACCTTGCGTGAGGCCGAACGCGCGCCGGAGGCGCAGACCGCGCCATGAGCGATTTGATGCAGCCCGGCCAATTGTTGCGGATGGCCCGCCACACGGTGTCAAATCCGCGCGACGGCGCGGCCGTGATCTTGAAGCTGCATCTGCCGATGCGGGCGCTGTGGCTCGCTTTTGGGCTGGTGATCGTGCTGTCCATGTTTCTGGGCGAGGCAGTGGCGCTTTTGATGGGCCCGCCCGACCAAGCGGCAATGCCCCCGGAAATGATGGTATCACCCATCACCATGGGTGTGATCCAGGCGGCGTTCTTGTTCCTTGTGGCCCATGGAATGGCCCGTATCGGGCAGCTTTTCGGTGGCAGCGGTGATTTTCAGGGCGCGCTGGCGCTGATCGTCTGGCTGCAATTCATCTTTCTGGTGGTGCAGGTGATCCAGCTTGCGGCCATGCTGGTCGTGCCGCCCGTGGCCGGGCTGATCACCATTCTGGCGATGGGGCTGTTTTTCTGGCTGTTGGTCAATTTCATCGCCACGCTGCACGGGTTTTCTTCGCTTGGTCTGATCTTTGTGATGACCATCTTGACCGCCTTTGGGTTCGTTTTCGTGCTGAGCCTTGTCCTGACGATGCTCGGCTTAGGGTTCGGGATGAATTGAATGCCATATGATCTTGCCAAAATCCGGGCTGATTTTCCGATCCTGAGCCGCGAAGTGAACGGCAAGCCGCTGGTCTATCTCGACAATGGCGCCTCGGCGCAAAAGCCACAGGTGGTGATCGATGCCGTGACACAGGCCTATGCGATGGAATATGCCAATGTGCATCGCGGCCTGCATTATCTGTCGAACCTTGCCACCGACAAATACGAGGCCGTGCGCGCCACCATTGCGCGGTTCTTGGGCGTGCGTGACGAACACGAGATCGTCTTTACCTCTGGCGCCACCCAAGGCATCAACCTGGTCGCCTATGGCTGGGCCATGCCACGGATGGAGCCGGGCGATGAGATCGTTCTGACCATCGCCGAACATCACGCCAATATCGTGCCGTGGCATTTCTTGCGCGAGCGCCAAGGCGTGGTGCTGAAATGGGTCGAGGTGGACGCCAATGGCGATCTTGACCCGCAAGCGATGATCGATGCCATCGGTCCGAGGACCAAGCTGGTCGCGATGTCCCATATGTCGAATGTGCTGGGCACCGTTTTCGATGTGAAACCGGTGATCGACGCGGCCCATGCGCGGGGCGTGCCGGTGTTGCTTGATGGCAGTCAGGCGGCGGTGCATCTGCCTTTGTCGCTTGATGCGCTGGGGGCGGATTTCTATGTCGTGACGGGCCACAAGCTTTACGGCCCGTCAGGATCGGGTGCGATCCACATCCGGTCCGAGCGGATGGCCGAAATGCGCCCCTTCATCGGCGGTGGCGACATGATCCGCGAAGTGCATCGCGAGAGCGTCATCTACAATGACCCGCCGATGAAATTCGAGGCTGGCACCCCCGCGATCGTGCAACAGATCGGTTTGGGTGTGGCGCTTGAGTATATGATGGGCATCGGCATGCCGGCCATCGCCGCCCATGAGGCCCGCATCCGCGATTATGCGCGCGCGCGGCTGGCGGGCCTGAACTGGCTGAGCGTGCAGGGAAATTCGGCGCACAAGGGCGCGATCTTTTCCTTTACGATCACGGGCGCGGCCCATGCCCATGACATTTCCACCGTGCTCGACAAGCGCGGCGTGGCGGTGCGCGCGGGCCAGCATTGCGCGATGCCGCTGATGGAGCATCTGGGCGTCACCGCCACCTGCCGGGCCAGTTTCGGCATGTACAACACCGAGGCCGAGGTCGATGTGCTGATCGACGCGCTCGAATTGTGTCACGATCTGTTTGCGTGACGTCAGCGGCGGGTGATCATCAGTCCCGCCGCCCCATCAGCCGGTCGATGGGCGCGTAATCATCGCTCAGCACCATGCCCCGCGCCTCGGCCAGCTGCGCGACAAACCGATCGCCCAAGGCGCCAAACAGCATCATGTCGGGGGCGGGGGCGGTGAATTGATCGACCGGGGTGGGGGTCTGGCCCGCCACCACCGCAAAGACCATCCGCGCGCCCGGTTGCGGCTGGGCGGCCAGTGTCCAGACTTCGACCACCGGGAACACCGCCTGCAGCGTCAAGACGATGGACCCCAGCGCCGCCAGACGATCCTCGTAATCGATGACGGTCATCAGAAAGCTGCCTTGGGGCGTCAGGTGACGGTCCACCAGTGCGAAAAACTCCTGCGTGACCAGATGCACGGGTGCCACCACATCGGTAAAGGCATCGCCGATGATGATGTCGAAGCGCGCATCGGGCCGCGTCAGAAGCGCGCGGCGCGCATCTTCGTGCCAGATCTCGGCACGCGCGGTGTCAAACCAGAACGCATCGGCCGCCAGCGCGGTCACATCGGGGTCGATTTCTGACACGGTCATGGGCCCCGCGCCTTGTGCCAGCAGGCTGCGGGGAACCGAGAACGACCCGCCCCCGATCACATAGGTGCTGAAACCTTCGCGCGGCGCACGCAGGCGCGCCAGATGGTCAAGCATCGCCCCATGCACGGTAAACTGTACCTCTGGCAGATCGCGGGCGCTGATCCCATGCGCCAGATGATCGATCACCATCAGATGCACGGGGCTGGCCGGATCGGCCGACAGATCATCGACGCGCAAACAGAAATACCGGGTTTCCTGATGGCATTGCGCAGGTGCCGCCAGCGCCAGCCCCGCCATGCCCGCCGCCAGCGCCGCAGCCGTCAACGCCAGCACCAGACCGCGCGACCGCGCCAGCCAGAAAAACAACAGCCCCGATCCGATATAGACCAGCGTCACCACCACCAGCGTCAGCGCCGATCCCAGCCATGCGATAAAGACGAACCCCGCCAGAAGCGTGCCCGCAATGGCGCCCACCGCCCCCGAGGCGAACATCGCCCCCAGCGCCGGGCCCGATCGGGCGGCAGTATCGACCGCGATCTGCGCCAAAACGGGCGCGGGCACCCCCGCAAAAAAGGACGGCAGGAAAAACACCACCGCCGTCAGCACCGTGATGCCCCAGACCGGGCTTGTCACCACACTCAGCACCGGGCCCGCCACCATCGGCAAGATCAGCACGGCGGCTGCCGTGGTCAGGGCCGCAGCCAGCGTCGCGCCGCCGGTCCAGGCCAGCGCTGTTGCCGCCGGTTTTTCGGCCAGACGTCCGCCCCACCAATGGCCCGCCGAAAACCCCGCCAGAACCACGGCGATCACGGCTGTCCATGTATAAAGCGACATGCCGACATGAGGGGCAAGCATGCGGCCCGCCACGATTTCCACCACCAGAGACGCCGCCGAGATCCCCCCTTGCAGCCCAACCAGAAGCCAAAGCGGTGTTGGCCGTGTCATGCGCGCACTCTCCGATGATATGCGGCTATGAAAGGCCATGTTTCGCGCCATGGCAAGGGTCCAAGCGCCCTTGCGCCCGGCCCGGCGGGCGGGAATAGTGCCGCCAAGATCCCATGGGAGAGACCGAAAATGCCGATCCGCCACGATCCATCGCGCGACGAAACAAC
This sequence comes from uncultured Roseicyclus sp., assembly GCF_937892565.1. Classification (GTDB taxonomy): domain Bacteria; phylum Pseudomonadota; class Alphaproteobacteria; order Rhodobacterales; family Rhodobacteraceae; genus Roseicyclus. The sequence continues at coordinate 6,055 of NZ_CALAHQ010000049.1, forward strand.
GACCAACGCTGGACTTGGCGTTTTGTCACAGCGCTTTGGCAACCGGATCGAGACCGGATTGGCGCTGCGCAGCCAACACGCCCACACCACGACATGGTTGCCCAACCAGCCGCCCGATGCGGTTTTCTGCCCCCGCACCACGCAAGAGGTGCAAGTGGTGATGGCCATCTGCAATGACCATCGCATGCCGGTCATCCCCTTTGGGACGGGCTCGTCGCTGGAGGGTCACGTCAATGCACCCTTGGGCGGTTTGTCGATCGATTTCAAGGATATGAACGCCATCCTTCAGGTGAATTCCGACGACATGGATGCCAGCGTTCAGCCCGGCGTCACGCGCAAGGCGCTCAACACCCATCTGCGCGACACGGGGCTGTTCTTTTCGGTTGATCCGGGCGCCGATGCGTCGCTGGGGGGCATGGCCGCAACGGGGGCCAGCGGCACGAATGCGGTGCGCTATGGCACGATGAAGGACAATGTGCTGGCGCTCAAGGCGGTCTTGCCCTCGGGCGAGCTTGTCACCACGGCGGCGCGTGCGCGCAAGACCAGCGCAGGTTACGATCTGACGCGGCTGATGGTCGGGTCCGAAGGCACGCTGGGCGTGATCACGGAATTGACGCTGCGCCTGCGTGGCATCCCAGAGGCGGTTTCGGCGGCCACCTGTTCCTTTCCCAGCGTGTCGGCCGCTTGTCACACCGTGATCCAGACCATTCAATACGGGCTGCCCGTCGCGCGCATCGAATTGCTGGACGCGGTGCAGGTGCGCGCGGTCAACGCCTATTCCAGGCTGCGCCTGCCCGAAACGCCCTTGCTGCTGGTCGAGTTTCACGGCTCTGCGGCCGGGGTGGCCGAACAGGCCGAAACCTTTGGCCAGATCGCCGCCGAACAGGGTGGCACGGGCTTTGTCTTTACCACAAGGGAAGAGGAACGCACCCAATTGTGGCAGGCACGCCATGACGCCTATTGGGCGGGATTGCAATTGCGCCCCGGCGCCAAGGGGTTGTCGACCGATGTTTGTGTTCCCGTCAGCCGTCTGGCCGATTGCGTGACCGCAGCGCAGGACCGCCTTGCCAGTGCAGGGATCCTGGCCCCCATCGTGGGCCATGTGGGGGACGGCAATTTTCACTGCCTGTTGTTGATAGACATGGACAATCATTCCGAAATCGCGCAAGCGGAGGACTTTATCGGATGGCTCAACGATCTGGCCATTTCGATGGAAGGCACCTGCACGGGCGAACATGGCATCGGGCAGGGAAAGGCCAAGTATCTGGAACGGGAATTGGGAGCGGGGGCGATGTCGATGATGCAGGCCATCAAGAACGCGGTTGATCCAAACAACATCCTCAACCCCGGGAAAATGGGGCTGTACTGATGGCCCGGCCGCTTCATCACGGGATTCCTTCGGCACATGACGAACCCCATCTGTCCAGCCGTTCGGGCTGGTTGCGGGCGGCGGTCATGGGGGCCAATGACGGCATCTTGTCGACCGCATCGCTAATCATGGGGGTCGCGGCGGGGGCGGCCGATCATGTCACGATCATGCTGGCTGGCGCCGCTGGGATGGCAGCAGGGGCGCTGTCGATGGCTGCGGGCGAATATGTCTCGGTCTCCAGTCAGGAGGATGTCGAACAGGCCGATATCCGGCGCGAAAAGCAGGAACTGCGCCGCAACCCCGAGGGTGAACTGGATGAGTTGACCGCGATCTATCAGATACGCGGGCTGCCCCCGCCCTTGGCGCGGCAGGTTGCGGAGCAATTGACCGAAGCTGACGCGCTTGGCGCGCATTTGCGCGATGAGATCGGCTTGACCGATCTGTCACCGCCCCGTCCGCTTCAGGCGGCGGTTGTGTCGGCGCTGACCTTTGCGGCGGGGGCGAGCGTGCCCTTGATCGTGGGCGCCATCGCACCTTTGGCGACGCTCCAGATCTGGGTCGGTCTTGCGACCTTGGGCGCCCTTGGACTTCTGGGCGCGCTCGGTGCACAGGCCGGTGGTGCCCCGCGCCGCCGTGCCACGCTGCGGGTCATGGTCTGGGGTGTCTTGGCCATGGCTGCGACCAGCGCCATAGGTGCCTTGGTCGGTCAGGCGCTTTAGACCCGTGCAAGCGGCAAAAGCCCGCCGCCGTCGATGCGCGCGGTGGCTTGGCCCTTGTGCCAGACCACAAAGCGGGAAGGGGTCGGGTGAGGGCCGTCGCCCAGGATGCCAAGCGGCGCGGCATAGGCCATGGGCGCCAGATCGCTGACCGTGCGACCCGTCCAACGGGCAAGGTTCTCGATCGCCGCCACCAGCGTCAGATCGGCACCCGCAAGCGTGCCATCCGCCCGTTCCAGCCGCCCGTTGCGCCGATAGACAGGCTGTCTGGCAAGGGTAAAGCGGTCTTGCGCCGATCCGGTCAGCGCCATGGCATCCGACACCAGCACCGCAGCATCCGGGCTGGCTGCCAGCGCGATGCGGAGCGCCGCGGGATGCACATGCACGCCATCGGCAATCAGGCCATAGGGGCGCCCCTGATCCAGCGTCGCCCCCACAAGCCCGGGCGCGCGGTGCCCCAGCCCGGACATGGCGTTGTAAAGATGGGTGGCCATGACAGCCCCGGCGGCATAGGCGGCACAGGCCTGATCATGGTCGCATGCGGTGTGCCCCAGCGCCACGATGATCCCGGCCCTGGTCAGCGCGGCGATCTGGTCGGGCGGCACAATCTCGGGCGCCAGCGTGATCATGACCCGCCCCAACCGGGCGCGCGCCTTGGCATAGAGATCCAGATCGGCATCGGTGAGCGGGCGCAGCATGGCGGGGTCATGCGCCCCTGCGACAGCCAGATGCGGCCCCTCCAGATGCAGGCCCAAAAGCGATGGGTCGGTCTTTTGCGCCTGTGCCACAAGCGCGATCACCCGTTGCGTGGTGGACGGGCTGTCCGAGATCAAGGTGGGCAGGATGGCGGCCGTTCCGGTCGCCCAATGCGCCGCGGCCATGGCATGGATCGCGGCCACATCCGTGCAATCCCCCAACAGCCGCCCCGCGCCGCCATTGACCTGAAGATCGATCAATCCCGGGGTCACCAGGGCGCGCTGGCCATCGCGGGCCAGATCGGTGCCGCGCTGCGTGTCAAAGGGTTTGGTCACGACCCCACCCCGATCATCCAGACCGATCGCCATGTCGTGGCGCAGGCCGCCGACGTCCAGCAGATCAAGCCCGACAAACCACGTCATGGCAAACCCCGTGCCAGCCGCAATGCGCCGTCCAGTGGCCGGCCAAGCGCCGGGCGCAGATCGGCCGCCAAATCCGGCGGCAATGTGGAGGCGATGCGCGCACCGAGGCCACCGGTGACGACCAGCGCCTGACCGGGCCGATGGCCCAGATCGCGCAAGCCCTGCACCAGCGCCTGACGAATCGCGCCCTGCACGCGCTGCGCGATCGGGCTGTCGGCATGACGGGCCACGATGCGCATCAGATCGGCGAAATCGCCGGGCCGGGCGGTTTGCGCCCAAAGAACCGGATGGGGCGGGCAGGCCGCGCCCAGCGCATCGGCCAGCGGATCGGGGGCCAGCCGCCCATCGGCGACATGCAGCGCCAGTGACACCGCCATGCGCCCGGCCCAAGCGGCCCCGCCTTCGTCGCCAAGGGCAAAACCCCAGCCGCCCTGATGGCGGATGATCCCGCCTTGCTTGGCGATAAAGAAGCTTCCGGTGCCAAGGCTGGCCAGGCTTCCATCCGCCCCAGCCAGCGCCCCCTCCAGCGCGGTGAGGCTGTCATCGACGACATAGGCCAGAAACGGCAGCCGCGTGGCAAAGCGGTCGGCGGCACCGGGCAACCGCCCCCCGGCAAGCCCCGCGCAAATCCGGGCATCCGACAATGCCTCAAGCCCAAGACCTTGCGCGCCAAGCGCTTGGGTCAGGGCCAGCCGGATCGCGGCCTCGGCCGCGGCCGGATCGGTGACGATATTGGCCGGCCCGCCCGCGGTTTCCGTGACGGCCCCGCCATCGATCGATAGCGCCACACGGCACCCCGTGCCGCCCCCGTCGATGCCGATGTCGATACGCCGTTTCATGAGCGCACCCTATGCCATGCCCCGAGGTTGTGAAACAGCCCGATCTGCGGCTGCAGGGCCGCGGGTTGCGCGGCTTTGACACGGCCATTCCGATGGAAAGCCGTGCCACATCCTATTGGCGCGAAGCCGCAGAGTGCTTACTATCCGTCCCATGATCACAGAGCTTGGACATTTTGCCCTGATCCTCGCCTTCATGGTGGCGATCTTTCAGACCATCGTGCCCCTGGTCGGCGCGCATCGTGGCAATGTTGGTTGGATGAGCGTGGCCGAGCCGGCGGCAACGACGCAATTCCTGCTCACCGCCTTCAGCTTTGGCGCGCTGACATGGGCCTTTGTGACATCGGATTTCTCGCTGAACCTTGTGACCGCGAATTCCCACACCGACAAGCCGATGCTCTACAAGATCAGCGGCGTCTGGGGCAACCATGAGGGGTCGCTTTTGCTGTGGGTGCTGATCCTGACGCTGTTTGGCGCCTGCGCGGCGTGGTTCGGATCGAACCTTCCGCCCGGGTTGCGCGCGCGGGTGCTGGCGGTGCAATCCTCGGTTGCGGCGGCGTTTTTCGCCTTTATCCTGTTCACATCCAACCCGTTCACACGGCTTGCCGTGCCGCCGATGGATGGTCAGGATCTCAACCCGCTGTTGCAAGACCCCGGTTTGGCCTTTCATCCGCCGTTTCTTTATCTTGGCTATGTCGGGCTTTCGATGGCGTTCTCCTTTGCGGTTGCCGCACTGATCGAGGGGCGGGTCGATGCCGCATGGGGCCGCTGGGTGCGGCCGTGGACGCTGGCGGCCTGGGTATTCCTGACCATCGGGATCGGTTTGGGATCATGGTGGGCCTATTACGAATTGGGCTGGGGCGGCTTTTGGTTCTGGGATCCGGTCGAAAATGCCTCGCTCATGCCGTGGCTGATTGCGGCCGCGCTCTTGCATTCGGCCATCGTGGTGGAAAAGCGCGAGGCGTTGAAAAGCTGGACGATCCTTCTTGCGATCCTTGCCTTTGGATTTTCGCTGATCGGCACCTTCATCGTGCGCTCGGGCGTGCTGACCAGCGTGCATGCCTTTGCCAATGATCCCGAACGGGGCGTGTTCATCTTGATGATCCTTGGCTTTTTCATGGGTGGGGCGTTGATCCTCTTTGCGCTGCGCGCGGGCGCGATGGAGGCCAAGGGCGTGTTTTCGACGCTGAGCCGGGAATCGGGCCTGGTGCTCAACAACCTGTTGCTGGCGGTATCGACCTTTGTGGTGTTCATCGGCACGATCTGGCCCCTGGTGACGGAGATCTTTTCGGATCGCACCGTGTCGGTGGGCCCGCCATTTTTCAACATGGCCATTACGCCCTTTGTCTTTGCGCTGGCGCTGGCCTTGCCCATCGGGGGCATGCTGGCGTGGAAACGGGCGCAGCTTGGCCGCGTCTTGATCCAGCTTGTTCCCGCCTTGGTCCTTGCGGTGGCGGTCGCGTTGCTGTGCTGGGCGGCATTCACCGGCAAATCGACCCTGTCGCCCATCGCCATCGGCCTGTCGGTGTGGCTGGTGGCGGGCGCGTTGGTGGATCTGTGGACGCGCACGGGGCGTGCGGGCGGCTTGGCTGCCCGCATCGGGCGGCTGGGGCGCTTGCCGCGCGCCGATTGGGGCAAGGCGGTTGGCCATGCGGGCTTTGGCATCACCTTGTTCGGTGTCGCCGCGCTGACCGGCTATCAGGTCGAGGATATCCGCGTCGCCCAACCCGGCCAGCCCTATCGCGTGGGCGCCTATGAGGTGGAGCTTTTGAGCGTCGATCGGAATGTGCAGGGGCCCAACTACATCTCGACCATGGCGCATGTGGCGCTGCGCGGACCGGGCGGCGAACAGATCGCCTTGCTGCATCCCGAAAAGCGCCTCTATCCGGTGGCGGGCATGCCCACGACCGAGGCAGGCATCGACAGCGGCTGGACGCGCGATGTCTATCTGGCGCTTGGCGATCCACAGCCCGATGGGGGCTGGGCGCTGCGCACATGGATCAAACCCTTTGCCAACTGGATCTGGGGCGGCACCATAATCATGGCCCTTGGCGGGCTGTTGAGCTTGACCGATCGCCGGTATCGCATCGCTGCGGGTGGTGCAAAGGCACGGCCGGTTGCCGCACGCGGGTTACCCGCCGAATGAGCGGCGCGCGCGCCCGTTTGCGGCGGCTGGGGCTGGCGGGTCTTGCGGCGGTCGCCATGGCGCTGGCCATCCCGGCCGGGGCGGTGCAACCCGACGAGGTTCTGCCCGATCCGGCGCTGGAGGAGCGCGCGCGCGCCATCTCGGGCGGTTTGCGCTGTATCGTCTGCCGCAACGAATCGATCGATGAGTCTAATGCCGAACTGGCCCGCGATCTGCGGCTTTTGGTGCGCGAGCGTCTGGTCGCGGGCGACAGCGACGCCGAGGTGATGAGCTATGTCGTCGACCGCTACGGCGAATTCGTGTTGCTGCGCCCCACGCTGAGCGGGGCCAATATCTTGCTCTGGGCGGCGCCGCTGTTGCTGATCGGTTTGGGCGGGGCGCTTTCAATTGTCTATATCCGCCGCCGCGCCGTGGCCGTGGCCCCCGCCGAGGCCGCGCTGTCACCTGATGAAGAAGCCCGTCTGAAGGTGCTTCTGAAGGAGTGACGCAGCGTTTGCGCTTTTCGCGCCGCGCCACTTTGCCTAGTCTTGGCCCAAACCCCAGGCGGAGGCAGCCATGCAGTATGACACCATCACACGCCAAGATCACGACGGGATGGCGGTGGTTACGCTGAACCGCCCCGAGGTGATGAATGCGCTCAATACCCAGATGCGTGCGGAAATCACCCATGCCATCGGCACCGCCGGGCGCGAGGCGCGGGTGGTTGTCCTGACCGGGGCGGGTCGTGCCTTTTGCTCGGGTCAGGATCTGGGCGATGGGGGCAATGCCGCCACGCTTAACCTGGAGCGGACGCTGCGCGATGAATATGTGCCGATGCTGATGGCGATCGTGGATTGCCCCGTGCCGGTGATCGCTGCCGTAAACGGGACGGCCGCAGGCGCTGGGGCCAATCTGGCGCTTGTCTGCGACATCACCATCGCCACGGAAGGCGCCAGCTTCATTCAGGCCTTCACCCGGATCGGTCTGATCCCCGATGCGGGCGGAACATGGATCTTGCCGCGCAGCATCGGCATGCAAAAGGCGATGGGGGCGGCGTTGTTTGCCGACCGCATCACCGCACGTCAGGCCGATGATTGGGGCATGATCTGGGAAGCGGTGCCCGATGCCGAATTCGACGCGACATGGCGGGCACGGGCGATGCATCTGGCCCAAGGTCCAGGTGCTGCCTTCAAGCGCGTCAAGGCCGCGATGCAGGCCAGCTTTGGCAACAGCCTTGATGAGCAGTTGATGCTGGAGGGCCAGCTTCAGGGCCAATGTGGCAAGACGCGGGATTTCAAGGAAGGCGTGGTGGCCTTTCTTGAAAAGCGCACTCCGGTATTCGAGGGGCGCTGATCGCGCGCCCCTTTGGTCCTAGCGTTCGGGGATCAGCCCCCTTGGGCTGAAGCGCAGCACCAAAAGCAAGATCACCCCCATCGTCATCAGCCGCATATGCGCCGCCGCTTCCAACAGATGCGCGCGCAACCATGACCCCTCGGCCATGCCTGATGTGATGGACTGCATCAAAAGCTGTCCCAGCGGCTCCACCTGAATCCAGAGCCACCAGATCAGGAAACCGCCCAAGACCGCCCCCCAATTGTTGCCAGATCCCCCGACGATCACCATCACCCATACCAGAAATGTAAAGCGAAGCGGCTGATAGCTGCTGGGCACAAGCTGGCTGTCGAGCGTTGTCATCATCGCGCCGGCCATCCCCACCACGGCCGATCCCAGCACGAAGACCTGAAGATGGCGTGCCTTGACATCCTTGCCCATGGCGGCGGCCGATACCTCATTGTCGCGGATCGCCCGCATCATCCGGCCCCAGGGCGAATTCCACGCTTTTTGCGAAAACCAGATCAGCACCAGCAAAACCACCATGAACAGGCCCGCATAGCTGAGCTTGACCATGATCGAGGACATGCTGACAGGGTCGGCCCCCAGCCGGGCGGCAAGATCGGTGAACCACGGGGTCTGTTGCAATTCGACCTCATAGGGGACCGGGCGCGGCACGCCGGTCACGTTCTTGACCCCGCGCGTCAACCAATCCTCGTTCTTCAGAACGGCAATGATGATCTCCGAAATCCCCAGCGTCGCGATGGCCAGATAATCCGATCTGAGCCCCAGCGCGGTCTTGCCGATCAGCCATGCCGCACCGGCCGCAAGCACCCCACCGACGGGCCAGGCCACCAGCACCGGAAGGCCAAGCCCCCCCAGAAATCCGGTCGCGGCCGGGTTGACCGCCTCGACAGCGATGACGCCACCGTCAAAAACCGTGCGAAACAGCGCAAAACCGCCGATCAGGATCACCACCATGCCCAGCGCGCGCAACCGCCCCGGTGCCAGCTTGGACCATACAAGGATCGCGGCGATGATCGTGGCCGCCCCCAGAACCAGCGCCAGCACGATGCGCAAGCCCCCCGCCGCCCAGGCATCCTCGACCGGGGGCACGGCGATCAGCACGGTCGCCAGACCGCCCAGCGCGACAAAGCCCATCACGCCGACATTGAACAGGCCCGCGTACCCCCATTGCATGTTGACGCCCAGCGCAAGGATCGCGCTGACAAGGCCCATGTTGAAAATGCTCAGCGCGATGTTCCATGACTGAACAAAGCCCGTGCCGAGATAAAGCACGGCCACCGCGGCAAACAATGCCACCGCCCTGATGTCGCGCACGCCGGTCATATCGTCTTGCCCTTCATGATGCCGGTCGGACGGAACAGCAGCACGATCAGCAGGATCGTGAAGCTGACGGCGAATTTGTAATCGGTCGACAACAGCTGCATCATGCCGGCCGGTTCCCAACCCTCGGGCCCAAGATAGCCCACCACCTTGCGAAAGGCATAGGTCACGCCGACCTCGGAAAAGGCGATCAGAAAACCGCCCAGGATCGCACCCACCGGATTGCCGAGGCCCCCAACGATGGCCGCGGCAAAGATCGGCAGCAACAGCTGGAAATAGGTGAAGGGCTTGAAGGCCTTGTCGAGGCCATAAAGCGTGCCCGCCGTGGTCGCCAGCGCCGCCACGATCAACCATGTGATCATCACCACCCGTTCGGGGTTGATGCCCGACAACAGCGCCAGATCCTCATTGTCGGAAAAGGCGCGCATCGACTTGCCTGTCCGGGTGCGGTTGAGAAACCAAAACAGCGCCACCATGGCGATCAAGGCCACCACCACGGTGATGGCTTGGCTTGTGCGGATGCCCAGACCTTCCTCCAGCCCGGTCAGATCGCGAAAGCGGCGCACCGAAATGAGGAAACGTTCGCCATCGTCAAAGCGCTGATCGTCGACCCCGATGATGAACCGCACAATGCCGTTCATGATGAACATCACCCCCAGTGAGGCGATGACATAAACCACCGGTTTTGCCTTTTGTCGGCGGTAGAACCGATAGACCGCCCGGTCGGTTCCCATCAGCAACAGCGCCGTCAGCGCGATGCCCACGGGCAAAGCCAGCAGCGCCGTGGGCAGCGGGCCCAGGGTGACGCCAGCGGCCTGCAAACCCCAAGTGCACAAGATCACGATCATTGTGCCAAAAGCCATGGTGTCGCCATGGGCAAAGTTCGAAAAGCGCAAGATGCCATAGATCAGCGTCACACCCAGCGCGCCCAACGCCAGTTGCGCGCCATAGGCGGTCGCAGGAATGATGACGAAATTCAAGAGCACGACGATGGCGTTCAGGATATCCATTCAGATCTCCCCCTGTGCCGGTAGCCCACAGCCCATGCTCATCCCCCCAGAAAGCTGCGGCGGACCTGCGGATCGGCCAGCAGTTCCTTGCCGGTGCCGGTGTGGGCATTGCGCCCTTGCACCAGCACATAACCCCGGTCCGCGATTTCCAGGGCTTGGCGCGCGTTTTGTTCCACCATCAAGATCGGAATGCCGGTGCGGGCGACCTCGATGATGCGGTCAAACAGCTCATCCATCACGATGGGGCTGACGCCCGCGGTCGGTTCATCAAGCATCAAGAGCTTGGGCTTGGTCATCAAGGCGCGACCCACCGCGACCTGCTGACGCTGGCCGCCCGACAATTCCCCCGCCGCCTGACGGCGCTTGTCGCGCAAGATCGGAAACAACGCGAAAACCTGTTCCATCGTCTTGCGGATGTCATCGCGGCGGATAAAGGCGCCCATCTCCAGGTTTTCCTCGACCGTCATCGAGGTAAAGATGTTGCCGGTCTGTGGAACAAAGCCCATCCCCTTGGCCACACGGGCTTGTGGCGACAGGGTGGTGATATCCTCACCATCCAGCCGCACCGAGCCTTGGCGCAGCGACAGCATGCCAAACACCGCCTTCATCGCGGTGGATTTGCCAGCGCCGTTGGGCCCCACGATCACCGCAATCTCGCCGGGGTTCACGGCGATGGTGCAGTCATGCAGGATATCGGGGCCGTTGCCATAGCCGCCTGTCATGCTGTCCCCGATCAAAAAGGCCGTGTCGGTTGCCATTGGCCGGTCGGTGCCGGGCACAGCCGTGATCGTGCCCACCCCCTTGGGATTGGTGATCGAGACGTCCTTGTTGCCCCGGTCAGTCTGGTAGGGGTTGTCGGTCATGCGCCGATGCCTTCCAGCTTGGCCTTGTTTTTCAAGCCGGTGCCCAGATAGGCCTCGATCACCTGTTCATTGGCCTTGATCTGGTCGATCGTGCCTTGGGCCAGCACGCGCCCTTCGGACATGACGATGACCGGGTCACACAGCCGCCCGATGAAATCCATGTCATGTTCAATGACGCAGAATGTGTAGCCGCGTTCCCGGTTCAGCCGCACGATCGCATCCCCGATGGTCTTCAACAATGTGCGGTTCACGCCGGCGCCAACCTCGTCGAGAAAGACGATCTTGGCATCCACCATCATGGTGCGGCCCAGTTCCAGCAATTTCTTCTGACCACCCGAAATCATTCCCGCGGGGTGATCGGCAAGATGGGAAATGGTCAGGAATTCAAGCACCTCATCGGCCTTGGCACGCAGCGCGCGGTCTTCGTCGGCGATGCGCTTGCGGCCGAACCATGTGTTCCAGAGGCTTTCGCCCGACTGTCCCGGCGGCACCATCATCAGGTTTTCGCGGCAGGTCATCGAATGAAACTCATGCGCGATCTGAAAGGTGCGCAACAGCCCCTTGGCAAACAGCCGATGCGGGGCAAGCCCGGTGATATCCTCGCCATCCATGAAGACCTGGCCTTGCGTGGGCGCCAGCATGCCCGCGATCACGTTGAAAAGCGTGGTCTTGCCCGCGCCGTTTGGCCCGATCAACCCGGTGATCGATCCGGTTTCGATCCGCAGGCTGGCGCCATCGACGGCGTGAAAGCCGCCGAAATGCTTGTGCAGGTCGCGCACCTCGATCATCGGGCGGGGTCTCCTTGGAAAAAACGCAGCCCGGGGCGGACCCGGGCTGCATCGGTTGTCAGGGTGCCGAAATCAACGGAACCGCACGGTTTCGATCTTGCCACCGCGAATTTCGATCTCGCGGTAGGCACCACCGGATTCGCCGGGCCCGATCAGTTCCACAGCCGAGGCACCGACATAGTCGATGTCCTGACCGGCGGCGAGCAGTTCCAGCGCGCGGCCAAGCTCGCCCGGCAAGATCGGCTCACCCGGTGCGTTGGCCACATCCATCACATGCTGGGCGTAGTCAGCCGGGTTGGTCGAGCCCGCCGCCTGCATCGCCAGCATGATCAGCGCCGCCGCGTCATAGGATTCCTTGGAAAAGGCCGAGGTGCCATCGAAACCGGCCGCCGTTGCCATCTGGTGATAGATGTCCGCACCGTTCGAATCGGTCCCCGGGAACTGGCCGAAGGAGCCGTCGATTTCCGTGCCGAAATTATCGACCAGCGCCTGACCGACCATGCCGTCGGGGAAGACAAAGGTGTCAAAGGCGCCGGTGTCCAGTGCCGCGCGGATGATGCCCGACCCGCCGCTGTCGACATAGCCCGCCACAACCAGCGCATCGCCACCGGCGGCCGCCAATGCGCCGACCTCGGCCGAATAATCGGCGCGCTCGTCTTCATGGGCTGCCACGAGCGTCACGGTGCCGCCCGCTGCGATGAATGCCGCCTGAAAGCTGTTGGCCAGACCCAGACCATAATCGTTGTTGGTATAGGTCACAGCGACCGTGTTGATGCCACGCTCGAGGATGACGTTGGACATCACGACGCCTTGCGCCGCGTCCGAGGGGGCCGTGCGGAAGAACAGACCGTTGTCTTCCACCGTCGACAGCGCGGGCGAGGTGGCCGAGGGCGAGATCATCACCATGCCGTTGGGCACGGCGACATTGGTAAGCATGGCGGTCGTCGCACCCGAGCACATGGCACCCATGATCCCCGAAACGCCATCCGAGGTGATCAGGCGTTCGGCCACGGCCACGGCGGCGGCTGCGTCGATACAGGTCGAATCGCCGCGCACCGCGCTGACCGACATGCCGCCCAAAAGCTTGCCGCTTGCCGTGACTTCGGCCATGGCCATTTCGGCGCCGGCCGCCATTGGCGGTGCCAGCGATTCCAGCGGGCCGGTAAAGCCGAGCGACACGCCCAGCGTGATGTCGGCTTGTGCCGTGCCGGCCATGGTGATCATGGCGGCAGAGGCAAGAAGGATTTTCTTCATCTGTCGTACTCCCAGGTTGGACAGGGTCATTGGTATGGCACGAAACCCTAGCTGTGCGACGGAAACATGAAAAGAGGTATCCGCAGGTAAAGCGTCTTGATCGCATTGATGGCAAAGCCGCGCGCGATGCCTTGCGCTTTGGGTCGGTTTTGTCGGATGGTCGCGCAAAGGACCGGAGCTTTCCCATGGACATGACCATTTTCCTGCATTGGGCGGAATTCGCCGTTCGCTGGCTGCATGTGATCACCGCGATCGCGTGGATCGGGTCGAGCTTCTATTTCATCGCGCTCGATCTGGGGCTGAACCGCAATGTTCCCGGCCCCGCCGATGGCGAGGAATGGCAGGTCCATGGTGGCGGGTTTTACCATATCCAGAAATACATGGTCGCCCCCGCCGCCATGCCCGAGCATCTGACCTGGTTCAAATGGGAAAGCTACGCCACCTGGCTGTCGGGTGTGGCGCTGCTCATCTTGTTGTATTGGGTCGGCGCCGAGATGTATCTGATCGACTGGACGGTGAGGGAACTTGCGCCTTGGCAGGCGATGGTGATCTCGGGCCTGTCGCTTGTGGTGGGGTGGGTGGCCTATGATCTTTTGTGCAAGTCCAGACTGGGCAACAACCCCACAGGGCTGATGCTGCTCTTGTTTGCCATCATCGTGGCGCTGTCCTGGGCCTATGCGCAGGTGTTTTCGGGCCGCGCGGCGCTGCTCCATCTGGGGGCGCTGACGGCCACGATCATGACCGCCAATGTCGCCATGATCATCATCCCGAACCAGAAGATCGTGGTGGCCGATCTCAAGGCCGGGCGCAGCCCCGATCCCAAATACGGCAAGATCGCCAAGCTGCGCTCGACCCACAACAATTACCTGACGCTGCCGGTCATCTTCTTGATGCTGTCAAACCACTATCCGCTTGCCTTTGCGTCGGACTGGAACTGGCTGATCGCCAGCCTGGTGTTCCTGATGGGGGTCACGATCCGGCATTTCTTCAACACCATGCACATGCGCAAGGGCATGCTGTGGTGGACATGGGGGGCCACGGCCGCGATCTTTGCGGTGATTGTCTGGCTGTCGATGCTGCCGCTCTTGCGCGATGACCCGCTGGCCGAGACCGCGCTCAGCCCCCGGCAGGAACGTTTCGCCGCCCACGAAACCTTTCCCGAGGTGCGCGAGCTTGTCGCCGCCAACTGTGCCATGTGCCACGCCGCCGAGGTGTTCATGCCCGGTCTGGCGGCCGCGCCCGGCGGCGTGATGCTTGACACTGGCGCGCGCATCGCCATCCAGGCGCAAGCGATCTATCTGCAGGCGGGCGTAAGCCATGCCATGCCGCCGGGGAATTTCGCCTATCTCACCGATGCCGACCGGGCCTTGATCCGCCGCTGGTATCGCGAGGTCACGGGCGGCGCGCTCTAGAACACACCGGGCAAGGGAAGGGACCACCATGCCAGCACCGATCAACACACTCAAATCCGCCATGGGCCAAGGCCAGCTTTTGCGCGGGCTGTGGCTGTCATTGGGGTCAGATATCGTCACCGACATTGCGGGGCGGGCGGGATTTGACTGGTGCCTTGTGGATGGCGAACACGGGCCTTGGGATCCGACCGTCATCCGGCGACAACTCATGGTGCTGGCGGGCACAGGCACGTCGGCCGTGGTGCGCGTGCCTGTCAATGCCGATTGGCTGCTGAAACAGGCGCTCGACATGGGCGCGCAAAGCGTGATGGTGCCGATGGTGAATTCTGCGGCCGAGGCGCGCGCAGCCGTCGCTGCCTGTCGCTACCCGCCCCAAGGCGTGCGCGGCAGTGGCGGGCCCACGATGCGCGCGGGCGGCTATGGTGCCATTGCCGACTATGCCGCCACCGCCAATGATCAGATCTGCGTCATCGTTCAGGCCGAAAGCCGCGCCGCCATGGCCGATCTGGCACAGATTGCCGCCGTTGACGGGGTGGATTGCGTCTTTGTCGGGCCTGCCGATCTGGCGGCCGACATGGGGCTGCGCGATGACATGGGCAACCCCGCGCTTTGGGCGGAAATTCGCCGTGGCGTGGGTGTGATCACTGCGGCGGGCAAGACCGCGGGCATCATCGTGTCGCCCGGCATGGCCGCCGACATGGTCGATGCCGGTGTCCGGTTTCTGGGGCTTGGATCCGATAGCGGCACCGTGACCGAAAGCTTGCGCAATCTGGCACGCGGCGCATGACCCACGGCGCGGGGCACAGCCACCCGCCCATGATCCTTGTCGATGCCGATGCCTGCCCGGTGAAAGACGAGATCTACACCGTTGCCTATCGCCACAAGCTGCCCGTGCGGCTGTTTGCCGGCTCCTATCTGCGCCATCCCGACCATCCCTTGATCCAGATGACGATGGCGGGCGATGCCTTTGACGCGGCGGATGACCTGATCGCCGCCATGGCTGGTCCGGGGTGCCTCGTGATCACCGCCGATCTGCCCCTGGCGGACCGTGCCATCAAGGCGGGCGCGGCGGTGCTGACCCATCGTGGCGAGGGGCTGACGGCCACCAACATCGGCGCAAGGCTTGCCACCCGCGATCTGCTGGCCGATCTGCGCGGCGGGCTGGACGGCCAGGGCCTGGGTGGGCACGCCTTGGGTGGCCCGCGCCCCTTTTCCAGATCGGACCGCAGCGCCTTTGCGCAAGCCCTTGAACAGGCCGCGCGCCGCATCAAGGCTTGATGCCACAAGGGCCCTGCGGTATCAGCCGATCTTCGGCATCCCGGAACCACATCCCATGAGCTTTACCCTCGCCATCGTCGGCCGCCCCAATGTCGGCAAATCCACCCTGTTCAACCGGTTGGTGGGCCGCAAACTGGCTTTGGTCGATGACCAGCCCGGTGTGACGCGCGATCTGCGCGAGGGGGCGGCGCGGCTGGGCGGGTTGCGCTTCACCGTGCTTGATACCGCCGGACTTGAAGATGCCACAGACGACAGCCTGCAGGGCCGCATGCGGCGCCTGACCGAACGCGCCGTGGCCATGGCCGATGCCAGCTTGTTCCTGGTCGATGCCCGCACTGGCATCACCCCCACGGACCAGCTGTTTGCCGAGATCCTGCGCCGCTCGGGGCGCACGGTGATCCTTGGCGTCAACAAGGCCGAGGGCCGACAGGGTGAGGCCGGCGTGATTGAGGCCTATGGCCTTGGTCTGGGTGAGCCCATCGCGCTATCGGCCGAGCATGGCGAAGGCATGGCCGAGCTTGCCGTGGTGCTTGCGCCGCTGATCGATGAGGCCGAGGAAAAGCTGAGCCAGATCGAAGAGGCCGAAACCGATATCGACATTGATCCCGATGTCGAAGGGCCAGATGACGACCGCAAGATCACCCCATCGCGGCCCTTGCAGATCGCGGTGGTCGGGCGTCCCAACGCCGGGAAATCCACGCTGATCAATCGCATCTTGGGTGAAGAGCGGCTGTTGACCGGCCCCGAGGCGGGCATCACCCGTGACGCCATCGCGGTGCCGGTCACATGGGATGGCACGCCGATGCGCATCTTTGACACGGCCGGGATGCGCAAAAAGGCCAAGATTCAGGAAAAGCTGGAAAAAATGTCGGTGGCCGACGGGTTGCGCGCGGTGAAATTCGCCGAAGTGGTCGTGGTTCTGCTCGACGCGGCGATCCCGTTCGAATCCCAGGATCTGCGCATCGCGGATCTCGCCGAGCGTGAAGGCCGCGCCGTGGTCGTGGCGGTCAACAAATGGGATCTCGAAGACGACAAGCAAGACAAGTTGAGGGCCTTGAAGGACAGCTTTGACACCTTGCTTCCCCAACTCAAGGGCGCGCCGCTGGTCACGGTATCGGCCAAGACCGGCAAGGGGCTTGACCGGCTTCAGGCGGCCATCCTCAAGGCGCATGATGTCTGGAACCGCCGCGTCACCACCGCGCAACTCAATCGCTGGCTGATGGCCATGACCGAGGCCCATCCGCCACCCGCCCCCGGCGGCCGCCGCATCCGCTTGCGCTACATGACGCAAGCCAAGACGCGCCCACCCGGATTTGTGGTGATGTGCTCGCATCCCGACCAGCTTCCGGAAAGCTACAGCCGCTATCTGGTCAACGGGTTGCGTCAGGATTTCGACATGCCCGGCACGCCGATCCGTCTGTATTTCCGCAGCCAATCCGATCAGAACCCGTTCAAGAACCGCAAGAAATCCATCCCCTCGCGGCTGACCAAACATGTGCGGGCGGGCGAGACAAAGAAAAAGGGCGGCTAAGCCGCCCGATCCTTTTGTCAGCGATTTTCACACGACGGAAAAGGTCTGTGGCCCTTGTCCGATCGTCCCGCATAAGCGGGGTGCGGATTAGCCGTTGGCTTCGCGGATCTTGTCGGCGGCATCCTTGTCAAAAGCGATACCATGATCGGTGAAAAGCTGATCCAGTTCGCCCGACAGCGTCATCTCGGTCACGATATCGCAGCCGCCGACGAATTCGCCCTTGACGTAAAGCTGCGGGATGGTTGGCCAGTCGGAGAAATTCTTGATCCCCTGACGAATGCCTTCATCGGCCAGCACATTCACATCGGCAAAGCTGACGCCCATGTAATTCAACACGCCCGCCACACGGCTGGAAAAACCGCATTGCGGCATCATCTTGGTGCCTTTCATGAACAGCACCACATCGTTCTCGGTCACGGTCTTGCGGATGGTGTCTTCGGCGTTCATCTGAAAATCCCTTTCAATCCGGGGCTTTGGTGGTCAAGGCAAGCGCGTGCAGCTCTCCATGGCTGCCATCCATCTTGCCTTTCAACGCGGCGTAAACCGCGCGTTGCTGCTGGACGCGGTTCAGACCGCGAAAGCTTTCGTCGATGACTTGCGCCGCGAAATGCGCGCCGTCATCGCCATCCACGGTGATCCGTGCGGCGGGAAAGGCGGCTTTCAGCATGTCCTCGATGTCGCGGGCGGTGATGGCCATGGGTATCCTCGGCTTGTTTGGTCATAGTGTAGGCTGCGGCGCGCGGCGCTGCAAGCGGGCGGCCGCGGCTTGGGTCATGCGAAATGGGCGCCAAAGGCACCGCGCCAGATACGGGCCAGTTCCGCCAAGGGGGCGGCCGACCCGCCCATGCGCAGGCTGTCGCCGCCCACACGGCCCACCGTGTGCAAGATCACCCCGGCCTGTCCGGCCGCCACCATCAGCGCCTCGGCCTTGTCAAAGCTGGTGGCGATCAGGTAGCGGCCCTGATCCTCGCCAAACAACATGGCCATGCTGGCTGCCTCAAGGCTGATCCCCACATCGCCCGCCACCGCCATTTCGAACGCTGCCAGCGCCAGCCCCCCATCCGACAGATCGCTGCACGCGGTGATCCATTTGCGGTTGGCCAGAATGAACGCGCCCACGCGGCGTTCAGCCTCCAGATCGACGGGGGGCGCATCGCCATCGGCGCGGTTGAACACCTCGGCCAGAAGTGCCGATTGCCCCAGATGCCCGACCGTGGCACCCGCGACCAACAAGACATGCCCATCGCGCGCCTTGCCCGCGATCAGATCATCGAGACTGTCCAACAGACCGACCGCGCCGATGGTGGGCGTGGGCAAGATCGCCTGACCGTCCGTTTCATTGTAAAGGCTGACATTGCCCGACACGATCGGCATGTCGAGGGCCGCACAGGCCGCCCCGATGCCTTGGATGGCACCCACGAACTGGCCCATGATCTCGGGCTTTTCGGGATTGCCGAAGTTGAGGTTGTCGGTGGCGGCAAGCGGCCTTGCGCCCACCGCGACCAGATTGCGCCAGGCTTCGGCCACCGCCTGTTTGCCGCCCTCGACGGGGTTGGCCTTGACATAGCGCGGCGTCACATCGGATGTGAAGGCCAGCGCCTTGGTCGTGCCATGCACGCGCACCACGCCCGCGCCCAGGCCCGGGGCCAGGACGGTATCGGCCAGCACCATATGGTCGTATTGCTGATAGACCCACGCCCGCGAACAATAATTGGGCGATCCGATCAAGGCCTTGAGCGCATCGATGGGATCGACCTCGGGCACGGGGTCCAGCGCCGGGGCAGGGGGGGTGGGCACCCAAGGGCGGTCGTATTCGGGGGCCTCGGACGACAGCTTTGACAGCGGCAGGTCCGCCTTGACCGTGTTGCCATGGATGATCACGAAGCGGTCTTCGGGGATGGTTTCGCCGACAATGGCGAAATCCAGATCCCATTTGACGAAGATCGCGCGGGCCACAGCCTCCATCGACGGCTTGAGCACCATCAGCATCCGTTCCTGCGATTCCGACAGCATCATCTCATAGGCGGTCATGTTGCTTTCGCGTTGCGGCACGTGATCGAGGATCAGCTTGATCCCCAACCCGCCCTTGTCGCCCATCTCGACCGCCGAACAGGTCAGCCCGGCCGCACCCATGTCCTGGATCGAGATCACCGCGCCCGAAGCCATCAACTCAAGGCAGGCCTCGAGCAGACGCTTTTCGGTAAAGGGGTCGCCAACCTGCACGGTGGGGCGCTTTTCCTCGATCGTATCGTCGAATTCGGCCGAGGCCATGGTGGCCCCGCCCACCCCGTCGCGCCCGGTTTTCGCGCCCAGATAGACCACTGGCATGCCTACGCCCGAGGCCGCAGAATAGAAAATCGCATCCGCATCCGCCAGACCGGCCGCAAAGGCATTCACAAGGCAGTTGCCGTTATAGGCGCGGTCAAAACGCACCTCACCCCCCACGGTCGGCACGCCAAAGGCATTGCCATAGCCGCCAATCCCCGCGATCACGCCATGCACAAGCTGGCGCGTCTTGGGGTGGTCCTTGGTGCCAAAGCTCAGCGCATTCATCGCCGCAATCGGGCGCGCGCCCATGGTAAAGACATCCCGCAAGATCCCGCCGACGCCGGTGGCAGCCCCCTGATAGGGTTCGATGTAGCTAGGGTGATTGTGGCTTTCCATCTTGAAGACCACGGCCTGACCATCACCGATATCGATCACGCCTGCATTCTCACCGGGGCCACAGATCACCTGCGGGCCCGTGGTGGGCAGGGTGCGCAGCCACTTCTTGGAGGATTTGTAGGAACAATGCTCGTTCCACATGGCCGAAAAAATGCCCAGTTCGGTAAAGTTCGGCTCACGCCCGATGATGTCAAGGATGCGCGCATATTCATCGGGCTTCAGCCCATGGGCCGCAATCAGTTCGGGTGTGATGGCTGGTTCGGTCATGCGCGGGCCCCCTTTGCTTGCGCTGCTCTATACGAGGGCGCGCGGGCGGGGGGAAGACACTGGACGCCTCAAAGGGCGCGCTGGAAGAAATGGGCGGTGGGGCGCGTGAAGCCGGGATGGGTGAAATCGGCCGCGATGTGGAAGCCGAGGGCCTCGTAGGTGGCGCGGTTCTCGGTCAACTCGATCCGGGCGTAGAGCTGGAGGGTGCCGAAGCCCTGGGCGCGGGCATGGGCGGCGGCGGCCTCGATCAGCGCGCGGGCTAGGCCCCGGCGGCGATGGGTGTCGGCGACAGCGACCTTTCCGATCTCGTAAGCGTCGCCTTGGGGGGCGCCGAAGCCGCAGGCGATGGGCAGGTCCGCGTCGCGGATCAGGAACAGATCCTCGACCCGCGCCTTGGCGGCGATATCATCGCGCGTCATGGTGGTGAGGGAGGAGGGTGGATCGATCCGGCCCGCCATCGGGGCATAGGCTTTGCGCAGCAGGGCGGCCAGCACGTCCCAGTCCTGAAACTCCGGGTTTGTTTCGACTTTGGAAACCATCGAGGAACCCATGGCGGCACCCTTTCAGCCAAAAAAAAGGCCGAGACGAATCTCGGCCAAAGTCCAACAGGGAGGTAATGGAACAACGAAAGATCGTCTGCGTCCCATTGCTGCCCAATTATGTGGCATAGGGCTACTTATCAAGGCGAAACATGCCGCGATGCCGCAAAGCCGATATGCCTGTTGCGCATAGCACACAGACCAAAACAAGGGTTCGGACAGGGGTTCAGACGAGGGTTCAGACAGGCGCACCGGGTTCTTCCTCGCGGCGGCGACGACGATAGGCGATGACCTCTTCGGCGACGAAATCGCGGAAAACCTCGACCCGTTTCGATTGCCGAAGTTCTTCGGGATAGGCAAGGAAAACAGGAACTTCGGCTGATTGGATATCGGGCAACACGCGCACGAGTTGGGGAAAATCCTGTGTCAGGTAGTCGGGCAGGACCCCGATGCCCAAATGGTGGATCACCGCTTGCAGCACGCCGAAATAATTGTTCACGGTCAGGGTGGATCCAACCGAATAGCTCATCAATTCGCGCACCAGGATCGCCCCGGCGCTGACCTGAGCCGATGTGGCGTTCTGGCTGATCACCCGATGCTGCGCCAGATCATCGGTGGTCGCGGGCGTGCCATGGGCCGCCAGATATTCGGGCGATGCGTAAAGCCGCATGTTGATGGTCATCAGGCGGCGGCGGATCAGATCGGCCTGGCTGGGTTCCTTCATGCGAATGGCCACGTCGGCCTCGCGCATGGGCAGATCCAGCAGGCGTTCCTCAAGCATCAGATCGATCTTGAGATCGGGGTATTTTTCGTAAAGCGCAGGCAGGCGCGGGGCCAGCCAGAGCGACCCGAACCCGATGGTGGTCGTGACCCGCAATTCGCCAAATACCTCCTCCTCGCTGTCGCGGATGCGCGCGGCGGCGGCATCGAGGCGCTTGGTCATGTGCTTGGTCGCGTCAAACAGCAATTCGCCTTGCTCGGTCAGGATCAGACCGCGCGCATGGCGGTGAAACAGGGTCGTGTTCAGCCCTTCCTCCAGCGCGCGGATCTGGCGGCTGACGGCCGATTGCGACAGATGCAGCGTATCGCCTGCATGCGTCAGGCTGCCCGCATCGGCCACGGCATGAAAAATCCTTAGCTTGTCCCAATCCATGGTCCACCTCATGAAGCATCCCTATCTTGGGTATGACCGCCGCAGTTGCCAAGAGAAAGTGCCGGATTTATCTCGCTTTTTTGTGACAGTGCACGGTTGTGATGCGATTTGCGTGGACAGGTCAGCATGCGTGACCCATACTGGATGACAATTCGATCAACGCTGTCACGGGAGGCCCGCCATGGGGGTGCAGCAGGTATCGCTGGAGGATCGCTTTGATCTGACGAAATCCCCTGTTTTGCTGACCGGCACACAGGCGCTTGTGCGTTTGATGCTGATGCAACACGCACGCGACCGCGCGGCAGGCTTGAACACGGCGGGTCTGGTGACGGGCTATCGCGGCTCCCCGCTCGGGGCGGTCGACATGCAGATGAGCCGCGCCCAGCGGCATCTTGCGGCGGCCGATATCCTGTTTCAACCGGGCCTGAACGAGGATCTGGCGGCAACCGCGCTTTGGGGCAGCCAGCGCGCCGAGCTTTATGGCGAGGGCAAGTATGACGGTGTCTTTGGCCTGTGGTATGGCAAGGGGCCGGGGGTGGACCGCTCGGGCGATGTGATGCGGCATGTCAACATGGCCGGCACGTCGCGCCATGGCGGCGTGGTGATGGCCATGGGCGATGACCACACCGGCGAAAGCTCGACCGTGTGCCACCAATCCGATTGGGCGATGGTGGATGCCGCCATGCCCATCGTCAGCCCGGCCGGGGTGCAGGAAATCCTTGATTACGGGCTTTACGGCTTTGCGCTCAGCCGCTTTGCGGGGATCTGGGTGGGGCTCAAGACCATGAAGGACACGGTCGAGGCCACCGCCGTGGTGGATGGGCGGCCCGATCGCATGGGCTTTGTGCTGCCCGAATTCGACATGCCCAAAGGCGGGCTGAACATCCGGCTGGACGATCACTGGATCGCGCAAGAGGAACGGCTTTTCGCCCATAAACGCTACGCGGCCGAAGCCTTTGCGCGCGCCAACGGCATCGATCGGCGCGTGCATGGCAAGCCCGGGGCCAGGATCGGTCTGGTGGCGGCCGGCAAGAACTGGCTCGATCTGATGACGGCCATGGCCAGCCTTGGCCTTGACGCGGCCGAGGCCGACCGGCTGGGCATCACCACCTACAAGATTGGCCAGACATGGCCGCTGGACCGGAAAAGCTTTGTCGAATGGGCCGACGGGATCGATCTGATCATCGTGATCGAGGAAAAGCGCAAGCTGATCGAAGGTCAGGTGAAAGAGGCGATCTTTGACGACCCGCGCGGCCGGCGCGTGTATGGCCACCACAAGGGCGCCAGCGCCGAGGTGCTGTTTCCAACCCATTTTGCGCTTGATCCGGGTGATATCGCACTCAAACTGGGCGAAATCCTGATCGAGGAAGGGCGCGGCACCGACCGCATCCGTGCGGGGCTGGCCCATGTGCAAGACGCCGCGCGCGGCGGCAATGGGCCCGATCTGGCCAACCGGACGCCGTGGTTTTGTTCGGGCTGTCCGCACAACACATCGACCAAGGTGCCCGACGGCGCGCGGGCCGGCGCGGGCATCGGGTGCCATTTCATGGTCAAATGGATGGATCGCGGCACCGAGGCCTTTACCCATATGGGCGGCGAAGGCGCCAACTGGATC
Organism: uncultured Roseicyclus sp.; assembly: GCF_937892565.1. GTDB lineage: Bacteria > Pseudomonadota > Alphaproteobacteria > Rhodobacterales > Rhodobacteraceae > Roseicyclus. The sequence goes on from NZ_CALAHQ010000049.1 coordinate 29,272, forward strand.
GGCGAGGCGCCGTTTTCCCACCGCAAGCATATCTTCCAGAATATCGGCGAAGGCACCTATAATCATTCGGGCATCATGGCGATCCGTGCGGCCGTGGCCGCAAACACCACCATCACCTACAAGATCTTGTTCAATGATGCCGTGGCCATGACCGGCGGGCAGGGCAATGACGGCGGGCTTGATCCCGCCCGCGTCGTGGCCGAGCTCAAGGCGATCGGTGTGCGCCATGTGGCGGTGGTCCATGACCCCAAGGAAGACATCGACTGGGCGGCTTTTCCGGCAGGCATCGAAACGCACCCCCGCGATGATCTGATGGCGGTGCAGGAACGGTTTCAGCAGATCGAGGGCGTATCGGCCATCGTCTATGTGCAAACCTGTGCCGCCGAAAAGCGCCGCCGCCGCAAGCGCGGGCGCTTTGCCGACCCCGATCGCCGTGTGTTCATCAATACCGATGTCTGCGAGGGCTGTGGCGATTGCGGGGTGCAGTCGAATTGCGTCTCGATCGTGCCGGTGGAAACGGAACTGGGCCGCAAGCGCGCCATCGACCAATCCAGTTGCAACAAGGATTTCAGCTGTCTCAAGGGGTTTTGTCCCAGCTTCGTGACGCTCGAAGGTGCCCGTGTGCGCAAACAGGCAAGCGCCCAGGTCGATCTGTCGGGCATTCCCGACCCGGTTCTGCCTGCAATTGCCGGCACGCATAATGTTCTGGTGACGGGCGTGGGCGGCACCGGGGTTGTGACCATCGGGGCGGTGATGGCGCAGGCCGCACAGATCGACGGCAAGGGCGTGGGCATGATCGAAATGGCGGGCCTTGCCCAAAAGGGGGGCGCGGTCTGGATCCATCTGCGCATCGCGCAAAGCCCTCAGGATATCTCGGCCATCCGTCTGGCGCTGGGGGAAGCCCATGCCGTGATCGGTGGCGATCTGGTGGTGACCGGTGGGGCCAAGACGCTGGGCCTGATGCGCACGGGCCAGACCGGCGCGGTGGTGAACGCGCATGAGATCATCACGGGCGAATTCACAAAAAACATCGATTTTCGCATTCCGTCAAACGAGTTGGAGGTTGTTCTTCAGGCAAGGCTTCAAGATCGTCTGGTGCTGTTTGACGCCACGGAATTGTCGCGGATCTTGCTGGGGGATTCGATTTATTCCAACATGATGGTGTTTGGCGCGGCGTGGCAGCAGGGGTTGATCCCGCTGAGCCATGCGGCGATCCACGAAGCGATTGCCCTGAACGGGGCGGCGGTCGAGCGCAACACCCAAGCCTTCGAGACGGGTCGCTGGGCGGTCGTCAACCAGGCCGCAGCCCAGCGTTTGCTGTCGGCACAGGTGGTGGCCTTGCCGCGCACGCTCGATGATCAGATCGCCTATCGTGTCGATCATCTGACGCGCTATCAGAATGCGCGACTGGCGCGGCGGTATCAACGCATGCTGGACAGGATTTCAGACCCGACGCTGCGGGCGGCCGTCGCCAAGGCCTATCACAAGCTTTTGTCCTGCAAGGATGAATTCGAAGTGGCGCGTCTGCATCTGGATACGAAAGCCAAGGTGCGCACCGAGTTCGAGGGTGATGTCAAGCTGCGCTATCATCTTGCGCCACCCCTTCTGCCGGGGCGCGATGGGGCGGGTCGGCCCAGAAAGCGGGAGTTTGGGGGCTGGATCGCGCATGTCTTTCCCGTGCTGGCACGGCTGAAATTCTTGCGCGGCACGGCCTTCAACCCCTTTGGCTACACGGCTGAGCGCCGGATGGAACGGGCATTGATCGCCCAGTATGAGGCGGATATGGCCGCATGGCTGCCCAAGGCGGGCGCGGTCGATGCCACGGCATTGTTGGCATTGGCCGAATTGCCGCTGTCGATCCGGGGCTTTGGTCTGGTGAAAGAGGGCAATGCCGCAAAAGCCGCCCTCAGGCGTGCCGAGATCTTGCAGCGCTTGGCAGCCGGCGGCGCAGCCTTGGCGCAGGCGGCCGAGTAGGGGGCGCCCCCGCCCCCTGCGGCGGCGTCAACCAGCGGCGCCTCAAAATTGGCTGTGGCGTTAACGGGGTGTTCATCCACTTTGCGTAATCTGCCCGCATCAGAAACCGAGCATGGAGGGGCGAACCCATGCTGTCGGTTCGATCCATCGCAGAAGACATCATTGCCCGCGAAGGCGGATATGTGAACGACCCCGATGACCCGGGCGGGCCCACGCAGTTTGGCGTGACGCTCCATACGTTGCGGGCGCTGGGGCTGGATCTCGACCGCGATGGCGACATCGACACGGGCGATGTGCAACTGGTGACGCGCGAACGCGCGATCGCGCTGTTTGTGTCGGAATATTTCCAGCGCCCCCGGATCGGGCTTTTGCCCGCAGCGTTGCAGCCCAGCGTCTTTGACATGTATGTCAATGCGGGCTCGAACGCGGTGCGCATCTTGCAGCGGCTTTTGCGTGACATGGGCCAAGATCTTGTCGTGGATGGCGTGATCGGGCCGCGCACCGCGCATGCGGCGCATCGGGCGCTGGCCGATGCGCCCGATCATCTGGTCGATGCCTACGGCATTGCCCGGCGGAATTACTACTATCAGCTTGGCGATCGCCGTCCGCAAAGCCGGAAATTTGCCCGCCGACGCGATGGCGGCAAGGGGGGATGGATCACGCGCGCCGAGGAATTCATCGCGCCGCGCTGGCATCTGAGCGAGGCGGACCATCGCGCGCGGGTGGCAGCATGGGGATGATGTCGCGCATCATGGGCATCGGACAGGCGGCCGAGGCCATCGGCGGCGCGGTCGAAGGGGTGTCAGAGGTCTTTTTGCCCAATGCCACCCGCGCGATGGAGCTTGACAGCGCCATCCACCGCGCGACCCTGGAAACCGCAGCCGCCGAATTCCAGTATGGCGGCAGCAGCGGTTTTGATCGGGTGATCAACGGGTTGAACCGGCTGCCGCGGCCCTTGCTGGCGCTGGGAACGCTGGGGCTGTTCATCTTTGCGATGGTCGACCCCGCGGCTTTTGCGGCCCGCATGACGGGGCTGGAGGCGGTGCCGGAACCGCTGTGGTGGCTTTTGGGCGCCATCGTCAGCTTTTATTTCGGGGCGCGCGAGTTGCACCATTACCGCTACGCGACAGTCCCGCGGCGCGCCGGTCTGGCGCCAAGGCGCCGGGCGGTGCCACAAGCCCCCGCCAGCGATCCTGTCTCGACCAATCCTGCCATTTCCGCCTGGCGTGCGGACGGCGGTCACAGCCCGAGATCGGATTTCGAGGCCAGCCCCAGATCCCAGTAAAGCCCCGCCATCAGCCCGGTGGCTTGGATCAAAAGCGCCTTGGGCAGATGCTCGTTCGGGGCGTGTTGACAGCAGCCGGGATAGGAATGGGGCACCCAGATCGTGGGCAGGCCCAAAAGCTCGGTAAAGATGTCATTGGGCAGCGACCCACCCAGAGAGGGCAGCACCACAGGCGCCGCGCCATGGCTTTGCCCCAGCGAGGCGGCGGCAAACCGGGCGGCGGGGTGATCGACCGGGGTGGCCGAGGCGCGAAAGCTGGGGCCTTCGGGCGTGATGGTCACATCGCCAAAGCCATGCGCATCCAGATGCGCCCGCAAGGCCGCGCCCAGATCACGATCATCGATGCCCGGCACATAGCGCAATTGCACCACAGCCTCGGCCATATCGGGGATGGCGTTGACGGGATGGGCAATCATGCCAGCGCCAAAGGCCAGAATTTCGGCCGAATTCCACGCATGGATGCGTTCGGCGGGCGTCAGGCCTTGGGCCCCCCAATCGGGGTCGATCTCGCCGCCGGCGGGGGTCAGCCCGGCCAAGGCTGCGCGCGCGGCGTCAGGGACCGCATCGGGCAGCCAGCCCTTGACCTGCAGCGCGCCTTGCGCCGTGGTGATGGTGGCCAGCGCATGGGCCAGTTCAAGGGCGGGGTTGCGCAAGGCACCGCCGAAATTGCCCGAATGCCGCCCGCCCTCGCGCCGCTTGAGGCAAAGCCGGAAGCTTGCACCGCCGCGTGCGCCCAGAAAGATCGTGGGGCTGGCCGCATCCAGCCTTGGCCCGTCAGACGCCACCAGCAGATCGGCCGCAAGATCCGGCTTGAGCCGTTCGCACAGCCGGCGCAGGCCCGGCGATCCGATTTCCTCGCCCATCTCGATGATCACATGGGCATTGAACCCCAAGCGTCCGCGCGCCGACAAAACCGCCTGCATCGCGGTCATGTTGACCAGCATCTGACCCTTGTTGTCGGCGATGCCACGCCCATACCAATGCCCGCTGTCGGCATCTTCGCTCAGGCGCCACGGATCGCGCCCATGCGCCCATCGGCCCGCCATGCCCGGCACGGTATCGCCATGCGCATAGCCCAGAACCGTGGGCCGGGTCTTGTCTTCGATCCGCGAGGCCACCAAAAAAGGCCGCCCCTCGGTGATGTAGCCCTGCGTCGTGAACCCCATCGCCAGAAAGCCATGGGCCACATGGCGCAGATAGGCCTGAAGCGGGGCATCGGGCTGGCTTGCATCGGTGGGAAAGGCGATCAGATCGGCCAAGGCATCGCGAAAGGCTGCGTCGCCCGCAAGCGCGCGCGCAAGGCTGATGGCGCGGTCCCGGTCGGATGGGTCGGGCATCTGCGCGTGTCTCCGTGGGGGGTGAAAGCCCGGTTGATGCAACAGCGTGACACTGGCAGGGCTTGGCGTCAGCCTCAAGGGTAACGGCGTGCCATGCCGCACAGCGCTAGGCGCTGGGTCGTGACAATGGCCAGGCGATGAAAAAGCTGGTGCCTTGGCCCTCGGCGGTGCGCAAGGCGATGCCACCACCGGCCGAGCGCACGATATCGGCCACCACAAACAAGCCAAGCCCCGTGCCGCGCAGCTTTTTGGTGGTAAAGAACGGCTCCCAGATTCTGGCGCGAACGGCTGGCGGTATGCCGCTGCCGCTGTCCTTGATGGTAAACAGCGCAAAAGGCGCGTCAGGAATGACACCGGTTTCCAGCGTGGCGTCCGGCGGCAGGGTCTCGGCCAAACCCAGCGACAGATCGATCGTTTGCAGCCCATCGCCCAGCGCGTCGCGTGCGTTGAGCCCCAGATTGAGCAAAACCTGCATCAGTTGCATCGCGTCCAGATCAGCCGTGATCGGCACATCGGGAAGATGCGTGCAAATCCTGAGCGTGCCGGGCGCCCCCAAATGCAAGATATCCGCCGCTTCGGTCACGAGCGCGCCCAGATCGGTGGATGCCACCATGGACTGGCGCTGACCAAGGTCACGGATCGGATCAAGCAGCGATACCACCTGGCGGGCAGCGGCATGGATTTCGACCATGAGCGTTTCGTGGTCCATGGCGAACCCCGCCATGGCCGGATCGGACAGATGCGAAATCAGGGCCGTCAGGTTCGACAGATCATGTGTCAAACCCGCCGCCAGCAGATTGACCATTTCTTGCCTGTAGGCCCGGTTCACGCTGTCGCGCAACTCGAGCTTTTCGCGCGCCAGCGCGTTGCGCGCGCTGACATCGCGGCTGACCCAGACCGTGCGCCCGTCAGCCATGCGCGTCAGGCTGAGTTCCAGTTCAACACGCGCATCATCCACGCGCCGCCCCAAGGCGGGGCTTACCCATGTGCCCTCACGTTGCAGCGCCGCAAAGCCGCGTGTTTCGATGGCCGTGATCGAATCTTGCGCAAAACACTTGGACCAATGATGGCCCACCAACCGGGTAGCAGGCGGATAGCCAAGCATCCGCGCACAACCCGGGTTCATGTCAAGGATGATGCCGGCATCATCAGTGATCAAAATCCCGTCGCTGGTCGCCGTGATGGCGGCCGCGCGCAAGGACAGATCGGCCTCGATCGACTTGTCGCGCGAAATGTCGATCAAGATGCCCGATAATGTCTGGGGACAGCCATCGGGGTGATGGCTGGACACGCCCCCGCGTGCCTGCAGCCAGACCCAATGTCCATCACGGTGCCGCATGCGGTATTCGGCATGATAGGTCACGACATCGCCCGCCAGAAAATCCGCCATATGATCCTCGATGCGCAACAGATCATCGGGGTGCACCATGGCGCGCCAGTCCGGCTTTGGCAGCGGCGAAAGCGCTTGGGTCGTGTGGCCCAACATGGTGCAGGCGCGCGCATCAAGATCGACAACCCAATGGACCACATCCAAGGACCACGTCCCGAAATCGGCGGCATGGATCACATCCTGAAGCCGTTGTTCGATCTGTTTGACCTCGGTGATATCGACCATCAGGGTCATGCGTCCACCATCCAAGATCTTGCGATCGATCAAGCGATAGACGCGGCCATCCCGCATGGTCACGTCTTTGCGCAGATAGGGTTTGGCCCGTTCGGCCAGACGTTGGGCGACCCATTCTTCCATTTGCGATGACGACAACGACAGCGCGCCATGGCGCCAGTCGCGGCGCAATATGTCCTCAAAGCGCATCCCGACGGTCACCGGGCCTTCGGGGCCGGGGTGCAT
>NZ_CALAHQ010000050.1 GCF_937892565.1 uncultured Roseicyclus sp.
CGCGGCCCACAGCCGGTGCGATGGGGCGCATGGCTTCGGCAAGGATTGTGCCATCGGCCGCAATGGCCCATGCCCGCGCGGTGCTGCTGCCCCAATCAACCGCGATCCAGTCGGCATAGGTGGGTGTGGCGCTCATCTTCGTATCCGTCTTGGGGCCGGGGCATGGCGCGGCGGCGCCGCTACAGCGGCAGGGCCGTGGTCTTGAACACAGTCTTGAGCGCAAAGCTCGATTGCATCTGCGCCACCCCGGGCAGACGGGCCAGATGCTGTCGATGGATGCGGGCAAAATCCTCGCTGTCTTGCGCGACGACCTTGAGCAGGTAATCCGCCGAACCCGCCATCAGGTGGCATTCCAGCACATCGGGCACCCGCGCCACCGCCTTTTCGAACGCGTCAAGGATTTCATCGGCCTGGCCCGACAATCGGATTTCGACGAAAACCGTGGTCACCCGGGCCACGGCACGCGGGTTCAACAGCGCCACATAATCGCGGATTACCCCCGCCTGTTCCAACCTTTGCACCCGCCGGTGACAGGCCGAGGGCGACAGGTGCACGCGGTCGGACAATTCGGCATGCGTCATGCGACCATTGCGCTGCAAGGCCCGCAAAATGGCACGATCCATGTCGTCCAGTGACGGGATTGACGTAGAATCTTTCATTTATGGCCTGAATATTCGAAGAATCTTGCAATATTATGCGAAATATCGGGCAAAAGATCAAAACAATTCCAACGGGAGTGGCGCATCATCGTGGCAAGAATGAAAGGACACCCCCATGCTGATCGGATGCCCCAAGGAAATCAAACCGCAAGAATACCGGGTTGGCCTGACGCCCGCCGCCGCGCATGAGGCGGTTGTGCATGGCCACCGGGTGATCGTGGAAACCGGCGCCGGGCTTGGCGCGGGCTTTGACGACGCCGCCTATGTCACCGCCGGCGCCGAGATCATCGCCACCCCCGAAGAGGTTTTCACCCGCGCGGACATGATCGTGAAGGTCAAGGAACCGCAAGCGATCGAGCGCAAGCGCCTGCGCCGGGGGCAGATCTTGTTCACCTATCTCCATCTTGCCCCCGATCCGGAGCAGACGCGCGATCTGCTGGCCAGCGGCGTGACCGCCATCGCCTATGAAACCGTGCGCGATGGCGCGGGTGCGCTGCCGCTTTTGGCACCCATGTCCGAAGTGGCGGGCCGCCTTGCCCCACAGGTGGGCGCCTGGGCGCTGCAAAAGGCCAATGGCGGGCGCGGGGTGTTGTTGGGCGGCGTGCCGGGCGTGGCCCCGGCCGAGGTTCTGGTGATCGGCGGCGGTGTCGTCGGCACGCAGGCCGCGCGCGTCGCGGCGGGTATGGGGGCTGATGTCACCGTTCTGGACCGCTCGCTTGCACGGCTGCGCTATCTCGACGATGTCTATCGCGGCACATTCCGTACGCGCTATGCCAGCGCCGAGACCACGGCAGACATGATCACGCGCGCCGATCTGGTGATCGGGGCGGTGTTGATCCCCGGCGCGGCCGCGCCCAAGCTGGTGACGCGCGCGCAGCTTGCCACAATGAAACCCGGCGCAGTGATCGTTGATGTGGCCATCGATCAGGGCGGCTGCTTTGAAACATCGCACCCCACCACGCATCAGGACCCGATCTATGAGGTGGATGGCGTTGTGCATTACTGCGTCGCCAACATGCCCGGCGCCGTCGCGCGAAGCTCGACATTGGCCTTGGGCAATGCAATCCTGCCTTACATGCTGTCCTTGGCGGATAAAGGATGGCGACAGGCCTGTCTGGCCGATGCTGGCCTGATGGCGGGGCTGCACACCCATGAAGGCGCGCTGACCAATGACGCGGTCGGCAAGGCGCTTGGCATTGCGGCGATCGCCCCCGAGGATGCAGCGCGCGGCTGATGCGGCCCGTGCCAGACGCAATGGCCCACCCCGACAAGCGGGCCATTGCGGTTCGCGGCCGTCAGCCTTTTCTGAGCGCGTCGCGGATTTCGAGCAAAACCTCCAACTCGGTCGGACCGGCGGGGGCGGCCTCGGCCTCGGCTTGTTTTGCTTCGCCTTCGGCTGCCTGCTTGATGCGGTTGACCATCTTGACCAGCAGGAAGACGACAAAGGCAATGATCAGGAAATTGATCACGGCCATGACGAATTTTCCGATTGCAAACACAGGCGCACCGGCCTCCGTGGCCGCCGTCAACGAGGCATAGCTTTCGCCGTTCATGGCATAGAACCAGCCGGAAAAATCGATGCCACCCGTCAAGATCGCGATGACCGGGTTGATCAGATCGCCCACAAAAGACGACACGATCGCGGTGAAGGCCGCCCCGATGATGATGCCCACGGCCATGTCCACGACATTGCCGCGCGCGATGAAATTCTTGAATTCGTTAATCATGTGCTTGCTCCACTGTTTACGGATCTCACGCGCCGAGATGATGCTGGATGGCCTGGCGCTGCGCAGGACGTTGTACGTGACACGTCCCCGATCGCAAGAATGGATCGCCGGTCACATGCGATTTTTGCGGCCGTGTTCGCGTGTGCCACAGGGCTGTGGCACCATGCGCCACATGGCGAGGGGTCGAATTTTCGTACGAAAATTCGCAGAGTGCGATTATTCGTACGAATAATCGAATTACCCGCGCAGCAAGCCGCCCGAGGCTTTTTGCACCTTGTCCACGATTTTTGCTGCCACGGTTTCGATGTCATCCTCGGTCAGGGTCCGGTCGCGCGGTTGCAAGCGCACGCTGAGCGCGATGGATTTTTTCCCCTCGCCCAGAGAACCGCCGATGAATTCGTCGAAGACGCGCACATCCGCAATCAGCGCCTTGTCGGCGCCGGCAGCGGCATTGACCAGCAGGGCGGCCTCGACCTCGGCGTCGACGACAAAGGCGAAATCGCGATCCACGGCTTGGAAACCCGCCATCTCCACCGCGCCACGGCTGGCGCTGGCGGTCTTGGGCAGCGGGATGTCACCGGGCATCAGGGTAAATGCCATGGCGGGGCCCTTGACGTCCATCGCCTTGAGAACCTTGGGATGGAGCTCACCAAAAATCCCCAACCGCTTTTGCGGCCCAAGACAGATCACGCCATGCCGCCCGGGATGCCACCAGCCTGGCGCACCGCGCAGGATCTGCACCTTGGCGGGCGCGCCCATCGCGGCAAGCACGGCTTCGGCATCGGCCTTGATGTCATAGACATCCACCGCGCGCCGGGTGCCATAGGGATCGCGGGGGCCCGTGTGACCGACCAAAAGCCCCGCGATCTGCAGATGCTGTTGCCCCGGTTCGCCACCATGAAAGACATGGCCCATTTCGAAGAGCGCCAGATCCGTCATGCCGCGCGCCTGATTGCGGGACGCCGCGCGCAACAGGCCGGGAAGCAGGTCGGGGCGCATATGGCTCAGATCGGCGGAAATCGGGTTTTCCAGCATCACCTCATCGCCCCCTCCGCCGAACAGCTGGGCCGCCGCGCGGTCGATGAAGGAATAGGTGACGCATTCATTATAGCCCAGCGCCGCAGCCGTGCGCCGCCCCATGCGTTCACGCAATTGCATCGGTGTCAGCACGGGTTTGGGCACACCCGCCGTGGCGCGCGGCAGGGGTTTGGGCTCAAGCTTGGTCAGCGAGGAAATGCGCGCCACCTCTTCCACCAGATCGGCCTCGCCCTGAACGTCGCGCCGCCACGATGGCACCCAGACCTCCAGAGTGTCGCCCGCGCCCGTCGCCGAAAAGCCAAGGCTGGTCAGGATACGCGCCTGTTCGGCCTTGGGAATATCCATCCCCACCAGCGAGATGACGCGCCTTGTGTCGAGGCTGTAGCTGCGTGCAGTCTTGGGTGCGGTGCCCGCTTCGACCACATCCGAGGGCTCACCGCCACACAGATCAAGGATCATCCGGGTCGCGGCCTCAAGCCCCGGCAGGGTATAGTCGGGGTCGACGCCGCGTTCGAACCGGTAGCGCGCATCGGAATGGATCTTCAGATCGCGCCCCGTCAGCGCGGTATGAACCGGGTCCCACCAGGCGCTTTCAAGAAAAACGGTCACGGTGTCTTCGGTGCAGCCCGTATCTTCGCCGCCCATGATGCCGGCCAGGCTTTCGGGGCCGTGCGCATCAGAAATCAGCGTATGACCCGCGCGCAAGGCATAGGTCTTGCCATCCAGCGCCAACAGCGTCTCATCGCCCGTGGCGCGATGAACGCGCAGGCCACCATGCATCTTGTCCACATCGAACACATGCAGGGGTCTGTTCATGTCATAGGTGAAATAGTTGGTCACATCGACGAGAGCCGAGATCGGACGCAGACCGATGGCCCGCAGCCGATCCTGAAGCCATCTGGGGCTGGGGCCGTTCTTGACACCCCGGATCACGCGGCCCGCGAAATGGGGGGCGACGTCAAGCGTGTCGGCGTCGATGCTGACGGTGACGGGGCAGGGAAAGCGTCCCGCCACGGGCAGCGGATCATGGGCCTTCAACCTGCCCAAGCCGCGCGCCGCCAGATCGCGGGCGATGCCGCGGATGCCAAGCGCGTCTTGGCGGTTCGGTGTAATCGCGATCTCGATCACCGGGTCAACCTTGGCGGGGTCGTTTGCGGCCAGCCAGGCGGTGAATTTCTGGCCCACACTGCCGGAGGGGAGTTCGATGATCCCGCCATGCTCGTCGGACAATTCCAATTCCCGTTCCGAGGCCATCATGCCATGGCTTTCGACGCCGCGGATCTTGCCCACGGCCAGCGTGGTGTCGATGCCCGGCACGTAATCGCCGGGCTTGGCCAAGACCACCGTGATCCCCGCCCGCGCATTGGGCGCGCCACAGACGATCTGTTTCATGCCCTCATCGGTTTCGACCATGCAGACCCGCAACCGGTCGGCATCGGGATGCTGCTCGGCCGACTGGATGCGCGCGATGGTAAAGGGGGCCAGCCGCGCGGCAGGATCCTCCACGCCTTCGACCTCGAGGCCCAGATCCGTCAGGTTCTCCACGATCTCGTCCACCGTCGCGGTGGTCTCGAGATGATCCTTCAGCCAGGAGAGAGTGAATTTCATGGGCATGGCTCCGTCGCGGGTATTGAGCGCGTTCTAACGCCTCTGCGCGCGGTGTCTATGGGGGAAGGGGGTTCTGGGATGGTATCGCAGGTGCGCCTTAAGGCACACCCTACCCACAAACCCGCCAAACCGTAGGGTGCGCCTTCAGGCGCACCGTCCGCCGCACATTCATTCCGGTGCCAGCCGGGCACGCGACTGCCCGCGGGTTGGCGCAGCATCGGTCGAACGGCGCGGTTTATGGTGCCAAATCCGGACGAAGCTTGAACCACGTGCTACCATCACCAAAGCGCCAGCCCGGGGGGCGGGCAGGCGCTCGCCCGGCGCCTTCGGCGCTGTTCGGGCGGGCGTCAACCAAGCGGTACGCCAGTGTGCTTCTCTATCTTCGTTTTCAAGAAACCAATGGCGAGTTGCTTCAAAAGATCCAAAGTGGCTGAACCACCTGTTTCTGCAACGACTGCCTTTGTTTGCTGCCAAACTCCCTCGTTTCGCACGGCTGCAATATAGTCATGCCCAGAGTTTGTTAGACGGTAGACTGAATCCCCGGATTCTACCATCAAACCGGCATCACAAGCTAACCGCACATGATATAGCTTCTTCCGCTCTTCGAGCGGCATCCGCATGTACTCTGCGACAAGATGGATAACGTCGTCGCTTTCTTCAAAGTCGATCAAAAGCCCCCTCAGATACTCATCATCACGCTTCATCTACTACACCCCCGCATGCACACTTGGCATCTGCAACGCGCTGAAGCCGTAATGGCGCAGCCAGCGCAGGTCTGAATCGAAAAAGGCACGCAGATCGGGGATGCCGTATTTCAGCATCGCGATGCGGTCGATGCCCATGCCGAAGGCGAAACCCTGCCACTGGGTCGGGTCGATCCCGCCTGCTTGCAGCACCTTCGGATGCACCATGCCCGAACCCAGCACCTCGAGCCAGTCGTTGCCTTCGCCGACCTTCACGGTGCCGCCTTCCCAGCTGCACTGGATATCGACCTCGGCCGAGGGTTCGGTAAAGGGGAAATGCGAGGCACGAAAGCGGGTCTTTACGGTGCGGCCGAAATAGGCCGAGAAAAACGCCTCCAGCACCCATTTCAGATTGGCCATCGAGATGTCGCGGTCAATCGCCAGCCCCTCGACCTGATGGAACATCGGCGTATGGGTCTGGTCGTAATCGGCGCGGTAAACGCGGCCCGGCGCGATCACGCGGGTGGGGGCGCCATGGGCCTCCATGTAGCGGATCTGCACCGGGCTGGTGTGGGTGCGCAGCACATGGGGCGGGCGATCATCGCCCGGCGCGCGATGGGTGTAGAAGGTATCCATCTCGGCCCGTGCCGGGTGATGGCCGGGGATGTTCAGCGCATCGAAATTGTGCCAGTCGGTCTCGATCTGGGGCCCTTCGGCGACGGCAAAGCCCATGTCGGCGAAAATCGCCGTCACCTCTTCGGTCACCTGGCTGACCGGGTGGATCGTGCCGTTGCGGCGGTGACGCGCGGGCAGCGTCACATCCAGCCATTCGGCGCGCAGCCGCTCGTCCAACGCCGCGTCGCCAAGCGCCGCTTTCTTTGCGGCGATGGCGGTCGTCACCTCATCCTTGAGCGCGTTCAGCGCGGGGCCCGCGATCTGGCGCTCCTGCGGGGACATGGCCCCCAGATCGCGCATGCGCAGGCTGATGTCGCCTTTCTTGCCAATCGCCGCCACGCGCAGATCCTCAAGCGTGGCCTCGTCTTGTGCGGCGCCAATGCGCGACAGCCAGTCCGATTTCAGCTGTTCCAACCCGTCCATGATCCGCGCCTTTTGCCCGTCAATTCCGCGCCCTCACCTATCACGCAAGGCCGCGATTGCAAGCCGGAGGGATGGGAACCGACTGGCCGATCATGGCCATGCCGCAGCCAAGCGCGCAAAAACAAACCCCCGCCGGACCATCGCCCGGCGGGGGTTCGCATTCAAGCCAGCCGCAGATCAGAGCGCAGCGCGCGCCTGTTGCACAATGGCGCCGAAGGCGTCGGGTTCGTGGATGGCCAGGTCGGCCAGAACCTTGCGGTCCACCTCGATGCCAGCCAGCGCCAGACCGTTGATGAAACGCGAATAGGTCATCGTTTCGTCAAAGGCACGGACAGCGGCGTTGATCCGCTGGATCCACAGCGCGCGGAACTGGCGCTTGCGGGCCTTGCGGTCGCGCGTTGCGTATTGGTTGGCCTTGTCGACGGCTTGGGTCGCTGTGCGGAAGTTCCGCGAGCGGTTGCCATAATAGCCTTTTGCCGCGTCAAGAACCTTCTTGTGGCGGCGATGGGTGACGGTTCCACCTTTGGTACGGGACATGGTTCAGGCTCCTCAGCGATCGTAGGGCATGTAGGTCTTGACGATCTTTGCGTCCTGTTCCGACAACGTCGTCGTCCCACGCGCATTGCGGACAAACTTGTTGGTCCGCTTGATCATCCCGTGCCGCTTGCCGGCCTGACCTGCCACCACCTTGCCGGTGCCGGTCACTTTGAAGCGCTTTTTGGCGCTTGATTTGGTCTTCATCTTCGGCATTTCGATCTCCTGTCTTCTAGAGAGCTTCGGGCGCGACTCGGCATGCCGTTTTGGCCGGCCGCACCGTTGGAGCGCGTCGCATACAAGGTTGGGCCAAGCCTGTCCAGAGGCAGCGCACCAGGGCGGTGCCCGTCAAAGCAGTTTTGCCGCGACATGGACAAACGCCTCGGGGATGGACCAGATCGTCAATCCGCCCACAGCCAAAAACAGATGCACATAAGCAAACATGCCAAGCGCGGATGCCAACACCAGGATGCCGCCAACCGGCATGCGCCGATCGGCCCAGCCAGACAAACAGGCTGAAAGCGAGAACATCGTCAAGACGCTGGCGATCACGATGATGACATTGGGATCCAAGACCATGAAACTCTCCCGCACATGATCCCACCATAGCACAATTGACCGGCCCAACATTTGCAAAAAGCCCGCTACCCTCACATGAGCGGTGCGGCTTGGGTAATGACACGCAGATGATCGCCGGGCGAAGACCCCGCCCAATCGACCCAAAGCCGCGCCCGGTCGCCCGGATCGATCCAGGCGCGGTCACCCGGTTCCAGCCCGCGCATCCGATGGCCCAGATAAAGCACGCCCACCCCGGCCAGCGCATCGGTGGCCGCCAGCGCATCATCGGTCATCACAAGGCCCAGGATCGGCGCGGAAAAGCGCACCCAGCCCCGTTGCCGCCCGCCCATGCCATCAAAGACCACGGAATGCAGCGCCACGCTTGTTCCCGCCGGTATCAAGCCGCCGGTATCAAGGCGCAGTCCCTGCTCCAAGACGACCAGCTGCGCCTCGTCAAAGGCGATCAGATCGGGGCTGTCGAAGATGTCTTCGCCCACGGCCATGGGCGGCTCGGGCAAGAGCACGAAACGCCCCGCCCCGTCTTGCGCCGTGATCTGCCCCTCCAGCACCCGCGCGCCTGCGGGCCAAGCCAGCAGGATCGCGAGGGCGCAAAGGGCGCGGATCATTCCGGGTCAGAGGCATAGATCAGCCGTTCGGCGCAAGGCGCCACGCGCAGGATGTTGGTCGAGCCCTGCACGTTGAAGGGCACGCCGGCGGTGACGATGATCTGATCCTCTTCGGTCGCGTGGCCGCCTTCGCGGGCGACGCGCGCGGCCGACACGACCGCTTCCTTGAAGCGCGTGACCTCGCCCGTGACATAGCAATGGCACCCCCAGGTCAGGCACATCCGCCGCGCCACCCCAACCAGGGGCGTCAGCGCAAGGATCGGCACCTGTGGGCGTTCGCGCGCCACCAGCGCGGCGGTGGTGCCCGACTGGGTGAAGCAGCAGATCGCCTTGATATCCACCGTCTCGGCGATCTCGCGCGCGGCCAGAACGATGGCATCAGCCGTGGTCACCCGCGCCACCGTGCGCGAGGCGGCCATGATGGATGTGAAGTTCGGATCATTCTCGACCTCGAGGGCGACGTTGTTCATCGTCTGCACCGCTTCGACCGGATAGGAGCCCGCCGCCGATTCCGCGCTCAGCATCACGGCATCGGCCCCTTCGTAAAGGGCGGTCGCCACATCCGACACCTCGGCGCGGGTGGGCATCGGGCTGTCGATCATGCTTTCGAGCATCTGGGTGGCCACGATCACGGGCTTGGCCGCGGCCCGGCATTTGCGCACCAGCCGCTTCTGGATCGGCGGCACATTCTGCACAGGCAACTCAACCCCCAGATCGCCGCGCGCCACCATGATGCCATCGGACACCGCCAGGATCTCGTCAAAGGCGGTGACGGCTGCGGGCTTCTCGATCTTGGACAAGATCGCCGCGCGCCCGCGCGCCAGATCGCGCGCCTCGTGCACATCGGCGGCACGCTGCACAAAGGACAGCGCCAGCCAGTCCACCCCCAGATCGCAGACAAACTCCAGATCGGCGCGGTCTTTCTCGCTCAGCGCGGCCAGCGGCAGTACCACGTCGGGCACATTCACGCCCTTGCGGTTGGATACCGGGCCCCCCGCGATCACCGTGCAATCGGCAAAATCGGGCCCACAGGCATCGACGCGCAACCGCACCTTGCCATCATTGACCAACAACCGCGCGCCGGGTTCAAGGGCCGCGAAAATCTCGGGATGGGGCAGGTTCACGCGCGCATCACTGCCCGGCGTCTTGTCGAGATCGAAGCGAAAGGTCGCGCCGGTTTTCAGCACATGCCCCGCATCATCGGCAAAGACGCCACAGCGCAGTTTTGGCCCCTGAAGATCGGCAAGGATCGCGATGGGCCGGCCCACGGCCTGTTCGACCTTGCGGATCGCGGCATGGCGCGCGGCAATCTCGGCATGACCGCCATGCGACATGTTCAGGCGGAACACATCCGCGCCGGCATCATAGAGCTTGCGGATCATGTGCTCGCCATCGGATGCCGGGCCCAGGGTGGCCACGATCTTGACGTTGCGGTCGCGTTTCATCGGTTGGTTCCTCATTGCCGGCATTGGGCATGTTAGCGCAAACACCCCTGCCCTACGGGTTCTATGGCGCAAATTCCGGCAAGCCACAACAGCCGAGCCAGGCGCCCACTGGCCAAGCCGCGCAAAAGGGCCTATGCCGCCCGCGTCTTGGGCGAAAGGCATGACAGGGCCATGACATCCCCCTACAGCATCGAAGGCGACAACCGGCGCGGGCGCTGGATCGTGACCTGTGATCACGCCTCGAACCGGGTGCCCGATTGCGTGGCAGGGGGCGATCTTGGGCTGCCGCCCGCCGACATGGCGCGCCACATCGCCTATGATGTGGGTGCGGCTGGCGTGGCGCGCAGCCTCGCCCATGCGCTCGATAGCCCCGTGATCTTGTCCGAGGTCTCGCGCCTTGTGATCGACCCCAACCGGGGCGAAGATGATCCGACGCTGGTGATGAAGATCTACGACGGCTCGATCATCCCGGCCAACCGGCACGCCGATGCGGCGGAAATCGCCCGGCGGCTTGATCTGTTCCACCGCCCCTATCATGCCGCGCTGGCCGGGCTGATCGCTGCGCATGCGGCGCCTGTGATCGTGGCGATCCATTCCTTTACCCCGCAATTGCGGGGGCGTGCGCCAAGGCCGTGGCATGTGGGGGTGCTTTCTGCGGGCGACAGGCGGCTGGCCCATCCGCTGCTGGCGCGGCTTGGTGGCGAACCCGATCTGTGTGTGGGCGACAACCAGCCCTATTCCGGCCATCTGCCCGGCGATGCGCTGGACCGCCATGCGGTGCAACCCGGACGGCCGCATGTGCTGGTGGAAATTCGCAACGATCTGATCGAAACACCCGACCAACAGCGCGCCTGGGGCCAAAGACTTGCGCCAATGCTTGACGCGGCGCTTGCGAATGCCGAGGTCTGAGAAAACCGCCGGAGGAATGACCATGGACGACCAGACCAGAACCGCCCTTGAGGCCGCCGCCTTTCGGCGGTTGCTGCAACATCTGGATGAACGCGCCGATGTGCAGAACATCGACATGATGAACCTTGCAGGGTTCTGCCGGAATTGCCTGGCGCGCTGGTATCAGGAAGCCGCCAATGATCGCGGCATCGAGATGGACAAGGACGCCGCCCGCGTCATCGTCTACGGGATGCCCTATGACGACTGGAAGGCCACCCGCCAGACCGAGGCCAGCGCCGCGCAAAAATCGGCCTTCGACGCATCGAACCCCGGCCATTGAGCAACCCCAACCCGCCCTTTGACTATGCGCCCCCCGACAGCCCGCTGGAGGTGATCCATGCGGATGATGCGATCGTGCTGGTCAACAAGCCTGCGGGGTTGTTGTCAGTGCCGGGCAAGGCCGAACATCTGGACGATTGCCTGTTGGCCCGCGTTCAGGCGGCCTTTCCCACCGCGCTTCTGGTGCATCGGCTGGATCTTGATACCTCGGGGGTGATGGTGTTCGCGCTGGCACCGCATGCCCAGCGCCATCTGAACCTGCAATTCGAAAAGCGGATGATGAAAAAGGTCTATGTCGCCCGCGTCTGGGGCGAGGTGGCCGGGGAAACCGGGGCGATCGACCTGCCGCTCTGCGTCGATTGGCCGAACCGCCCGCTTCAGCATGTGAATTGGGACATCGGCAAACCCGCCCAGACCGAATGGCGCCGGGTTCGGATCGAGGATGGCACGACGCGGATGCGGCTTTACCCGCTGACCGGACGGTCGCATCAATTGCGGGTCCACATGCGCGAGATCGGCCATCCGATCCTTGGCGATCCGTTTTATGCGACGGGCGCGGCGCGCGATTATCCGCGCCTGATGCTGCATGCCGAAAGCCTGAAGCTGCGCCACCCCGATGGCGGCAAGGGCATGCTGTTTCGCGCGCCCGTGCCGTTCTGAGGGGGCGTGCCGCCTAAACCTTGGCCTTCACCGTGCGAAAGCGGGCAACGCGCGCACCCATCGACGGGCCGGCTTGCGGTTCGGCCGCCCGATGCGCGGCCAGCCAAAGCGCATCAAGCTCGCGCAGCGCATCCGCATCGAAACGGGCCGCCTCGTCCCAATAGCGGCCCGAGGGCACAAGATAGCCCAATTCCGCCTCGCGCGCCTGGGCAAGGGCAAGGCTCGCGGGGTCGGGCCGGATCGGCCCAACATCGGCCAGATCGGCGATCCCTGCACGCGGATAGACCAGACGGCTGTCACCCCATGACAGGTTCACACAGGCACATCCCTGCGCGGCGGCCAGAAGTTGCAGACGCGCGGCCTTGGCCTCAAGACTTTGGAGGGTGATATCGGCGCGCAGCGGATCGGCGGTGCCCGTGCCATAGAAATGCGTGCGCCCGGTGGCGGCATAGACCATGTCGCAACCGAAAAACGCCATCACACGCGGGCGCAGCGCGCCCAAGGCCCAATAGCCTGCGGTAAAGGCCATGGTGCCGCCTGCATAGACGAACCCGCCATAGGCGTTCTGGATCGGCACGTAATCCCCCGCACCGACCCGGCGCTGACCGGGGCCAAGCGTTGCGGGGCGGTGTTCGGGGGGGAAATCCTCGGGGTGGATCGACACATCCCAATCGGGGCGCAGACGCCACGCATTGTTGATTGCCACCACATGATCAAATCCCGCACGGTCCCAACCGCGCACCGCAACGGCCGCAGGGCCGCTGCCGAGGATCAAGACTGTCGGGTCCATGCCGCCATTCCTTCCATCGTCAGGGCGACAGATAGGCGGATTGTGCGACAAGACCACGACAAACTTCCGCCGCGCAGAAACACCGCGCGGCGAAACGGCGGCTCAATCCCAGTCGCTGACGATCTTGACCTCAAGGAATTCGTGCAGCCCCCAGACCCCGCCTTCGCGGCCATTGCCCGATTGCTTCATGCCACCAAAGGGCGATCCCTTGGAAAAGCCCCGGCCGTTGCTTTCCACCATCCCCGAACGCAAGCGCCGCGCCACGCGCCGCAGGCGATCCTTGTCGGTGGTCTGGATGTAATTGGTCAGGCCATATTCCGTGTCATTGGCCATGGCGATCGCCTGGTCTTCGGTGTCGAAGGGGATGATCGACAAGACCGGGCCAAAGATTTCCTCGCGCCAGATCGTCATGTCGGGGGTCACATCGGCAAAGACCGTGGGGCGTACGAAATAGCCGCGGTTCAGATGCCCGGGCCGTCCGGTGCCGCCCGCGACCAGCCGCGCGCCTTCGTCGATGCCGCTCTGGATCAGGGCCTGGATCTTTTGGAATTGCACCTCGGAGACAACGGGGCCGATACCGCGCCCCTCTTGATGGGCGGGAATGACCGGGGTGTCTTCGGCCACGCGCGCGGCGATGTCCACCGCCGCATCGTAGCGGTCACGGTGCACCAGCATGCGGGTCGGCGCGTTGCACGATTGGCCGGAATTGCTGAAACACCGCGCAGCGCCGCGCTTGACCGCGCGATCATCGGCGTCCGAAAAGATGATGTTTGCGCCCTTTCCGCCCAGTTCAAGGCTGACGCGCTTGATCGTGTCAGCGGCCGCCTTGGAAATCAG
Organism: uncultured Roseicyclus sp.; assembly: GCF_937892565.1. Classification (GTDB taxonomy): domain Bacteria; phylum Pseudomonadota; class Alphaproteobacteria; order Rhodobacterales; family Rhodobacteraceae; genus Roseicyclus. The sequence continues at coordinate 13,491 of NZ_CALAHQ010000050.1, forward strand.
GCGGCCCGCCCGCGTCGATCCGGTGAAGCTGACCATGTCGACATCCGCATGGACCGAAAGCTGGCTGCCCACGCCCGGCCCATCACCATTGACCAGATTGAACACCCCCGGCGGCAATCCCGCCGCATCCACGATCTCGGCAAAGACCAACGCCGACAAGGGCGATACCTCGGAGGGTTTGAGCACCATGGTGCACCCCGCCAGCAAAGCCGGTGCCACCTTGAGCGCGATCTGGTTCATCGGCCAGTTCCACGGCGTGATCAGCGCCACCACGCCCACGGGTTCATGGAAAATCCGCTCACCCGGCGACTGCGGGCCCAGCGGATGATCCCATTCCATCGCGCGGGCAGCGGCGAGAAAGCCCTCGAAATGCCAATCGCCCGATGTGACCTGCTGCTGGCGCGACCAGTCGAGGGGCGCACCCATTTCCGCCGTGATCGCCTGTGCCATGTCTTCGCTGCGGGTCAGATAGACGGCCAGAATCCGCTCCAGCGCCGCGATCCGTTCCGGCAGGGGGGTTGCGGCCCAGCCATCAAAGGCGCGGCGCGCGGCGGCAACGGCGGCATCGGTATCGGCCTGATCGCCCAGCGAGATCGTGGCGCAGACCTCTTCGGTGGAGGGGTCGATCACATCAAGATCGCGGGGCGCGGCCGGGGCAACCCAACGCCCGTCGATGTAGAAATGGCGGCTATGGTCCATGTCGGGTCCTCCTTCGTGATGGGGCAAACCTGTCATTCCCACGGGCCGGCCGCAAGGCGATCCCACGACAGTCTGAAGACCACAAACGACGCAAGGCGCGCGCCCGTTGTCAGGATGCCGGATAAAGGAACGCGGTCACGCCAATGTCGACAGATGCATAAAGATCGATGACATGCGCATTGACCATGCGCACGCAACCCGACGACGCCGAGGTGCCGATCGACCAGGGCTGCGGCGTGCCGTGGATGCGCAGATAGGTATCGCGCGATCCTTCATACAGATAAAAGGCCCGCGCCCCGAGCGGGTTTTCCGGACCACCCGGCACACCGCCCGCAAACTGGCCGTAAATCTCGGGCTCGCGTGCGATCATGTTCGACGTCGGCGTCCAGGACGGCCATTCCTGCTTGCGACCGATGCGAAACACGCCCGGCACATACAGGCCCGGTCGCCCGATCGCCACGCCATAGCGCATCGCGGTGCCATCGGTGCCGATATGGTAAAGATAGCGCGCGCGCGCATCGACATGGATGTCACCGGGCCGCAGGCCCGCCTTGTGCTGCACCCGGATCGGCATGAACCGCGGATGCAGACCCCAGGGATTGTTGGCATTGGGATCAGGATCGGGGCGTGTCACGCCCGCATCGAACCCAACCGAATCTTGCGACAGGGCGGGTCCGGCCAGAGCACCAGAAAACATTGCGCCACTGGTGATGATGAAATGCCGGCGGGTCAGCATGACCGCACCTCCCTTTGCACAGTCGAGAATCGCGTTGAAAACACACCCTCTTTTGGGGTCTCTTGCGCCTGTGGACAAGTGCCCTGCGCGTCACGTTTCGGTCAGGGTGACAGCGGTCACGGCCGATACCCGCGCGCAAGGCGTCGAAAGTTGTGGAAAAATCCGATTTTCACATAACGGCAAAAAAAACGTTACACCCGGTTTTTATTGCGGACCTTGGCCGTTGAAGCCGTTTGATCTTAGCCAGGGAACGCACGCCATGAACAACATCGACATTCAAAGCCTGTCCGCCGATGAGTGGGACGAGCTGAAATTTCCCCGCCCCGAAGTTCAGGATTTCGACCGCGTGGTCGAGCGCGCCATTTCGCGCCGTGGCTTTCTGGGCGGTGTTCTGGCCTTTGGGTCGGGTGCTGCCGTCATGGGTGCCGGCCTTTTGAAAGGCACCACTGCGCTGGCACAGCCTGCCTCGCGCTTCCCCTTCATGCCGATCGCCGCCCAGACCGACAACACCGTGCATGTTCCCGAAGGCTACAGCTGGAAAACGCTGGTGCGCTGGGGTGATGCGCTGTTCTCGGACGCCGAAGGCGCGTTTGACCCGCAAAATGGCGTATCGGTTGCAATGTCCGAACGCGTCTTTGGTGAAAACACCGACGGGATGGAGCTGTTCAACATCGACGGGCGCGAAATCCTCGTCGTGAACAGCGAATACACCAACAACAAGATCAACCTGCCGCACACCGCCGACGGGATGCCCACCAGCCTGGACGATGTGCGCATCCTGCAGCACCTGCAGGGCGTGTCGGTGATGGAAATCGCCGAAGCCGCCGATGGCTGGTCGGTCGTGGTCGACAGCCCCTACAACCGCCGCATCCACCACAACACGCCGATGACCTTTTCCGGCCCTGCCGCCGGTCATGACCTGCTCAAGACCGCTGATGACCCGACCGGCATGGCGTCGCTTGGCACGATGAACAACTGCGGCTCGGGCCGGACGCCTTGGGGCACCTATCTGACCTGCGAAGAAAACTTCAACGGCTACTTCGGTGCCGCCTCCGAGGTTGCAGCAGGGCGCGCAGTTCTCGATGGCTACCGCCGCTACGGCGTCAATACCGCCGTGGAACCGGGCCGCTACAACTACCACGGGTTCGATCCGCGCTTTGACGTGGCGACCAACCCCAACGAGCCCCATCGCGCGGGCTACATCGTGGAAATCGATCCGGCCAATCCCGGCTCGACCCCGATCAAGCACACTGCATTGGGCCGCTTCAAGCATGAGAACGCCGCCTATGGCATCGCCGCCGATGGTCGCGTCGCCGTCTACATGGGCGATGATGAGCGGGGCGAGTTCATGTATCGCTGGCTGAGCCGTGATGTCTACGTCCCCGGCGGCGACACCTCGACCCTGCTGGTCGAGGGCGAGCTTTCGGTCGCTGTTTTCGAAGATGACATGTCGGGCCGTTGGCTGCCATTGACCCCTGCCACCACCGGCATGGATGCGGCCCATATCGCCGTCTTCACCCGGACGGCGGCCTCCCGCGTCGGCGCCACGACGATGGACCGTCCCGAGTGGATCGCGGTGCATCCGAACGCGGCCGAAGCCTATTGCTGCCTGACCAACAACTCGCGTCGCGGCGTTCTGACCGATGCGGGCACCGTGCGCACCAATGCGGGCGGCGATCCGATGACGGTCAACGCGGTCAACCCGCGCGAGGCCAACAACTACGGCCAGATCGTGCGTTGGCGGCCCATGGGCGGTGACCACGCCGCCGAGGGCTTTACCTGGGATCTCTACGTCATGGCGGGCAACCCCACCGTGGCCGAAGGCCCGCTGGCAGGATCGGCCAACATCAACGAGGGCAACCTGTTCAACTCGCCCGACGGGATGGTGATCGACAGCACCGGCCTGATCTGGATCCAGACCGATGGCGACGACAGCAATGCCGATGAATACGCCGGCATGGGCAACAACCAGATGCTGGCGGGCGACCCGGTCACGGGCCG
>NZ_CALAHQ010000051.1 GCF_937892565.1 uncultured Roseicyclus sp.
ACGGTTCGCGCGTGCCCACGTTCCATTTCACCAATTTCTTGGTGATCAACAATTAGAACGGAGTATGCATAGGAAAAAGAGAGAAGCTCGTTGCTTTTCGATTGGAAAAACCTATGAACGGTTGCATGGTCATGTCCGTTCCGCCCATCACGCTCCGCCAGATGCGCTACCTCATCGCGCTGGAGGAAACACAACACTTCCGCGAAGCGGCGGAAAGCTGTGGTATTTCACAGCCTTCGCTGTCGGTTCAGATCAAGACGCTGGAAGACACCTTGGGTCTGATCTTGGTCGAACGGGGTCGCGGCCCCGTGCGATTGACACTGGCCGGGCGCGAGGTCGCACGGCGGGCGCGCGAAATCCTTGATGCCTCGCAAGGCATTCTCGATCTGTCGGTGACGCTGAAATCGGGGCTGGGCGGCACCATCCGACTGGGCACTTCGGCCACGCTTGGCCCATATCTGATGCCCCATGTCGTTGGCGATCTGCGCGCCAGCCATCCGGATCTGCGGCTCTATATCCGCGAAGCCACGCCGCGCGATCTGTTGCGCGAATTGCATGATGGGGTACATGATCTGATCCTGACGCAATTGCCGGTATCAGGGGCGACCTTGTCGCATGCGCGGCTGTTTCGCGAACCACTGGCCGTGGCGCTGCCGATCGGCCATCCGCTGACCGAACGCGACACGCTCGACAATGACGATCTGACAGGCAAGACCATCTTGTCGCTGTCGCCCGCCTATGCGCTTTACGACATGATTTCGGCGGTCTGTGTCGAAACGGGCGCCCACATGTCGCGTGAATACGAAGGCACATCGCTTGATGCGCTGCGTCAGATGGTGGCGATGAACATGGGCCTGACGTTTTTGCCGGCGCTTTATGTCGAAAGCGAGATCCAGGGCCGCGCCCGCGACGTGCTGGTGCGCCCGTTCCGCGGCCGCAGATTTGCGCGCTCGATCGGGCTGGTGTGGCGATCCTCGTCTGGTGCGGGCCCCGCCTATGAGCGACTGGCGGCCGCAATCCGGGGAACGGCACGAAGATTTCCCCAGCTTGTCATGGAAGCATGATGCTGCGGCATTGACGACTGGAGGGGCGGGGGCAAAACTGTGGCCATGACCGAGTTCCTCAGCCTTGCCGATCTGCGTGCGTTTGCGCGCGATTGTTTGACCCGCGCCAATGCGCCCAGGCGCGTTGCCAATGCCGTTGCAGCCGAAATCGCCGCCGCCGAAGCGGCCGGTGAACGGCAGCATGGCATGGAGGCCTTGCTGCGCGACATCCGCCTGATGCGCTATGGCCGCCTTGATGCGGCCGCACAGGCCGAGATGTCGCAACCGCGCGCGGGCTTCGTGCGGCTTGATGCGCGGCATGGCTTTGCCGCCGCCGCGCTTTCTGGGGCGATGACGGTGTTTGCGGAACTGACCCGAACGCAAGGGATCGCGCTTTTGCGGCTCGATCATGCCAGCGATCCGGGTGGCATGATCCGCGCCACCGCGGCTTTGGCCGAACGCGGACTTGCGGCGCTGGCCTTTGGCCCCGAGGGGCCGGGGCGGCTGGCGCATCCCGATCTGGCCGCGCCCGCGGCGCTGCATCATCCGCCGCGCGCGGCGCTGCGGCTTTTGTTGCCCGATATCGGTCTGGGACAACCCGCCGACAGCCCACTGGGTGAGATGGTCGGACATGTCGCGTGGTTGGTGGGACTTGATGCCGAATTGGCGGGCGACAGCTTTGCCACAGCCGAAATCTGGGACATTGCCATCCCACCCGCGACCGCCGCCTCGATCGCCTGCTCGGCCGAGTTGCTTGAACAGATCGTGACCGCATGATGGGTGATTTCTTGCTCAAGGGTCTGACGCTGCGGGGTCTTGAGGTCTTTGAGACCCTTGCCCATACCGGGTCGGTCGCCACCACCGCCGATCGCCTGGGCATGAGCGCACCGGCTGTTTCGCAACAATTGCGCAATCTCAGTCTGGCGCTTGGGGTGGACTTGATCGACCATTCCCGCCGCCCCATGGTTCTGACGCCGGCAGGGCGGTTGTTCTTGCCGCGGGCCCAGGCGGCGCTGTCGGCCCTGCGCGCGGGGCAGCGCGGGTTGAGCATGCTTGATCTGTCCGAGCTTTCGGCGCTGTCGCTGGGCGTGATCGAGGATTTCGAGAACGAGGTGACGCCGCATCTGGCCACCGATCTGGCCGAGGCCATGACGCAATGCGCCTTTCGTCTTGTCACGGGCGCCAGCCATGCGCTGCATGCCCAGATCGCGCGGCGCGAATTGGACATCGCCATTTGCGCCGCAGGCAGCCCCGACCCATCGGGCACGCTGACCCATCCGCTGATCGACGATCCCTATGTTCTGGCCGTACCCAAGGGCACGGATGTGTCGGGCGGGCTGAACGCCCTTGGCGGGCTGACCTTTTTGCGGCGCGACCCCGATCAGGTCATGGGGCAGCAGATCGATCGCTACATCACCACCGCGGGGCTGCACCTGCCGCATCGGTTCCAGATGGATTCCAACCAATCCATCAGCGCGCTGGTGGCGGGCGGCACCGGCTGGACCATCACAACGCCGCTCAGCCTGATCCGCGCGGGCCGTTTCGCAAGCGCCATCGATGCCCACCCCCTGCCCGGGCCAGCGATGGCGCGGCGCATCGTGCTTTATGCGACCGGGGATTGGACCGGGCCCATCCCCGACCGCATCGCCGAGCGCGCACGCGAATTGATCGAGGATCATTTCGCAGCACCCGCGCGCGCACGGATGCCATGGCTTGGCGATCAGTTTCGGCCACATCCGGGGCCAAGCGATGCACAATTCCAGGCTGAAAATTGATAATTAATTTACAATTGCTGCACTGCACTGAGAAAATAGTTTACATAAAAGCGTAGCGTCCACAGACAGATGTTCTGAAATTTCTGCCAAGCTGTCATGATCCCGCCATATTTCGTTCCACACGCAAGACGTGCGCGACGAATGTTGCGGGCCCCGGGTCCGCGCGCAGGTGGTCGGAGGAGGGTCGCACAGACCTGACCGATGCGCGCAGCCCGGACATGGATCGCAGGTTAGGGGAGGCTGACCGTGTTTTGCTTGGTCCCATATCCATGGGATCGCCGGAATGGAGGAGTATCGCATCCTCTGTTCGATTTTGGAGTTCCGCGAACAGGTTCGTACCGGTTCTGCCCGTCGCGCATCTGATCCAGCGCTTGCCAGCGCCCAACCTCGAGGGAGATACCACCTTGGCCACATCCACGAAATCCGGTCCCGATCTTTTGCCCGGCGCGCATGTCGATGCCGCCAAGTATGATGCGATGTATGCCGCATCAATCGCCGACCCCGAGGCTTTCTGGGGCGAGCATGGCAAGCGCATCGACTGGATGAAGCCCTACACCAAGGTCAAGAACACGTCATTCGCGGCCGATGACCTGCACATTCGCTGGTATGAGGACGGCACGCTGAACGTGGCCGCCAATTGCATCGACCGCCATCTGGCCACACGCGGCGATCAGACCGCGATCTTGTTTGAACCCGATGAGCCGACCGATCCGGCGCAGCATATCACCTATACCGAACTGGCTGCCCATGTCGGGCGCTTTGCCAATGTGCTGAAGGGTCTTGGCGTCAAAAAGGGCGACCGCGTCATCATCTACATGCCGATGATCCCCGAAGCCGCCTATGCGATGCTGGCCTGTGCGCGGATCGGTGCCATTCATTCCATCGTCTTTGCCGGGTTTTCACCCGATGCGCTGTCGGCGCGGATCAATGGCTGCGATGCCAAGCTGGTGATCACCTCGGATGGCGCGCCGCGCGGGGGCCGGGTGACGGATTTGAAGGACAACGTCAACAAGGCGCTTTTGCATTGCGCCGATGACGTGCATTGCCTTGTGGTCAAGCGCACCGGGCAACAGGTGGCCTGGGTCGAAGGGCGCGATCACTGGTATCACGATCTGGCCGCCACGGCCGCACCCGAATGCCCGGCCGAGGAAATGAGCGCAGAGGATCCGCTGTTCATCCTCTATACCTCGGGTTCGACGGGCCAGCCCAAGGGCGTTGTCCACACCACCGGCGGCTATCTGGTCTATGCGGCGATGACCCATGAGATCACCTTTGATTACAAGGATGGCGACATCTTCTGGTGTACGGCGGATGTGGGCTGGGTCACGGGCCACAGCTATATCGTCTATGGGCCGCTGGCCAATGGCGCGACAACCCTGATGTTCGAAGGCGTGCCGACCTATCCCGATGCCGGCCGGTTCTGGGCGGTGTGCGAAAAGCACAAGGTCAACCAGTTCTACACCGCCCCCACCGCCATCCGCGCGCTGATTGGCAAGGGGCCGGATTATGTCAACAAATACGATCTTTCCAGCCTGAAGCTTTTGGGATCGGTGGGCGAACCGATCAATCCCGAAGCGTGGAACTGGTACAATGAGCATGTCGGAAAGGGCCGTTGCCCGATCGTCGACACCTGGTGGCAGACCGAGACCGGCGGCCACATGATGACACCCTTGCCGGGGGCCCATGCGCTGAAACCCGGCGCGGCGCAAAAACCGTTCTTCGGGGTCAAGCCCTTGGTGCTGGATGCCGCAAGCGGCGCGATCATCGACGGCAATGGCGTGGAGGGCGTGCTGGTGCTGGCCGACAGTTGGCCTGGACAGATGCGCACCGTCTGGGGCGACCATGATCGCTTCATCAAGACCTATTTCAGCGACTACAAAGGCTACTATTTCACTGGCGACGGTTGCCGTCGCGACGAAGACGGCGATTACTGGATCACCGGCCGCGTCGATGACGTGATCAACGTGTCGGGTCACCGCATGGGCACGGCCGAGATCGAAAGCGCGCTGGTCGCCCATGAAACCGTGTCCGAGGCCGCCGTGGTGGGCTATCCGCATCCGATCAAGGGCCAGGGCATTTATTGCTACGTCACCCTGATGGCCGATGAAACGCCCACGGACGACTTGAAAAAGACCCTCGCCGATTGGGTCAGAAACGAGATCGGACCGATCGCCAAGCCCGATGTGATCCAATGGGCGCCGGGTCTGCCCAAGACGCGGTCGGGCAAGATCATGCGGCGCATCCTGCGCAAGATCGCCGAGAATGATTTCGGAAGCCTTGGCGACACCTCGACGCTGGCCGATCCCTCGGTGGTGGATGACCTCATCGCCAACCGTACAAAGGCATGAGTGGACCGATGACCGCCACCGCCATCAAGACGCGCCCCGTGAACCTGATCCTGCTCGGGCCTCCGGGCGCGGGCAAGGGCACGCAGGCGCGGATGCTGCAAGACCGCTTCGGGCTTGTGCAATTGTCCACGGGCGATCTGTTGCGCGGCGCGGTGGCTGCGGGCACCCAGGCCGGTCTGGCCGCCAAGGCGGTGATGGCGCGGGGCGAATTGGTATCGGATGCCATCGTGCTGGCGGTGCTCAAGGATCGTCTGGACCAGCCCGATGTGGGGACCGGCACCATCCTTGACGGCTTTCCACGCACCGCCGTGCAGGCGCAGGCGCTGGATGATCTTCTGGCCCGGCGCGACCAGAGGATCGACGCCGTCATCAGCCTTGCGGTTGATGATGCCGCCATGGTGGCGCGGGTGTCGGGCCGCTACACCTGTGGCGGCTGTGGCGAAGGCTATCACGACCAGTTCAAGCAGCCCAAGATCGCGGGGCGCTGCGACAAATGCGGGTCCGACAAGATGACCCGGCGCGCCGATGACAACGCCGAGACCGTCAGCACCCGTCTGGTCGCCTATCACGCGCAAACCGCACCGCTGATCGATTATTACCGCGCCCGCTCCGTTCTGACCGAAGTGCCCGCCATGGGCGACATCGGTGAGATCGCGGGCGCGCTTGACGCCATCGTGAGCAAGCTCGCGACGTCATGAGAGAATTCGGCGCCGTCCCATCCGAAAGGCGGATGGCGTTGGACAAGACCGGCCGGGTCAGAATGGCCCGACCGGCGAAACTCGAAGGGAGTATGGAATGGCCGAAAACAATAATGCGTATTGGTCAGCGAACATCCGCCTTGTCACCATCTGTCTGGTGATCTGGGCTTTGTGTTCGTATGGCTTCGCAATTCTGCTTCGCCCGATGCTGTCTGGCATCGCGGTGGGCGGCACGGATCTGGGCTTCTGGTTTGCCCAGCAGGGATCGATCCTCGTGTTTCTTGCTCTGATCTTCTTCTACGCATGGCGTATGAACAAGCTCGACAAGGAATACGGCGTCGACGAGCAGTGAGGGACGGACGGAAACATGGATCAGTTTACCCTTAATCTGCTGGTGGTGGGCGCGTCTTTCGCGCTTTACATCGGCATCGCGATCTGGGCCCGCGCGGGCACCACTTCGGAATTCTATGCTGCTGGCCGGGGTGTGAACCCGGTCATCAACGGCATGGCCACTGCGGCTGACTGGATGTCGGCGGCCTCGTTCATCTCGATGGCGGGTCTGATCGCCTTCGTGGGCTACAACAACTCGAGCTTCCTGATGGGCTGGACCGGCGGCTACGTGCTGATGGCGATGCTCTTGGCACCCTACCTGCGCAAGTTCGGCAAATACACCGTGCCGGAATTCGTGGGGGACCGCTATTATTCCACAAGCGCACGCGTCGTGGCGGTGATCTGTCTTCTGGTGATCTCGATCACCTATGTGATCGGTCAGATGACCGGCGCAGGCGTGGCCTTCTCGCGCTTTCTCGAAGTGACGTCGACCCAAGGCCTGTTGATCGCCTCGACCGTGGTGTTCGTCTACGCCGTTCTGGGCGGCATGAAGGGCATCACCTATACGCAGGTGGCGCAATACATCGTGCTGATCGTCGCCTACACGATCCCCGCGGTCTTCATCTCGCTGCAACTGACCGGCAACCCGATCCCGGGTCTGGGTCTGTTCTCGACCATGCCCTCGACCGGTGAGCCGCTTCTGGTCACGCTGAACGGTCTTTTGACCGATCTTGGCTTCAACCAGTACACCGCCGGCCGCACCCCGTGGCTGATGGCGCTGTTCACGCTGTCGCTGATGATCGGCACCGCCGGTCTGCCGCATGTGATCATCCGCTTCTTCACCGTTCCCAAGGTGTCTGACGCGCGTTGGTCGGCTGGCTGGGCACTGGTGTTCATCGCGCTTTTGTACCTGACGGCACCCGCCGTGGGCGCAATGGCCCGTCTGAACATCATGACCACCATGTGGCCCAATGGCGTCGAAGGCGAACCCGTCGCGCAGGCTGATCTGCCGAACTGGTTCCAGACCTGGTCGGCAACCGGCCTTCTGGGCGTCGAAGACAAGAACGGCGACGGTCTGATCCAGTACTACAACGAAAACAGCCCCGCGATGCAGGAAATGGCTGCAGCCCGTGGATGGGCCGGCAACGAGCTGGTCCGCTTCAACCAGGACATTCTCGTTCTGGCGAACCCGGAAATCGCACAGCTTCCGGGCTGGGTGATCGCTCTGATCGCGGCGGGTGGTCTTGCGGCCGCTTTGTCGACGGCAGCGGGTCTGCTGCTGGCCATTTCCTCGGCCATCAGCCACGACCTCGTGAAATCGGTGTTCAACCCGAACATCTCGGAAAAGGCTGAACTGCTCTGGGCGCGTGTGTCGATGGCCTTTGCCATCGCGCTGGCGACCTGGCTCGGGATCAACCCGCCCGGCTTTGCGGCACAGGTGGTGGCACTGGCCTTTGGTCTTGCCGCGGCAACCCTGTTCCCGACGCTGATGATGGGTATCTTCTCCAAGCGCATGAACGCGCCTGGGGCGACCTGGGGGATGATCGCCGGTCTCGTCGTGACCTGCGCCTATCTCTTTGCCTATCTGGGTGTGTTCTTCATCCCCGGCACCAACATGCTGGACAACACCGCAGCCAACCACCTGTTCGGCATCCCGCCGACGCATTTCGGCCCGATCGGTGCAGCAATCAACTTTGCTGTCGCCTATGCCGTGTCGAGCGTCACTGCGGCACCGCCGAAACACATCCAGGATCTGGTCGAATCGGTCCGTATTCCGCGCGGTGCCGGTGCGGCTCTGGCCAAGTGATGGTCTGACCATAGGGCGGGGCCTGCGACCAAGCGGGCCCTGTTCAACACAGCGGCGCATCCCGGCAGATCGGGGTGCGCCTTTTTCGCCGGGGGAGCCATTGCGATGACCACCGACATCCGAACCATCCTCGCCACGACCCATCCCTATGATATCTTGCCCGAGGATCTGCGCGCCGGCTTGGCAGCCGAGATCGACGTCTACGACATCGCGGCGGGTCAGGTTGTGTATGCCAAGGGTGAGGTGCTGACCCATCTCTATCTGATCGTGTCGGGCCGCATCGACATCACCGACCAGAACGGCGAGATCCTGTCGATCCTTGGGCCGCGCAATTCCTTTGGCGAGCGGGGTTTGATGAAGGATGGGCGCGGCGCGGTCACCGCGACCGCCACCGAGGCCAGCCAGCTTCTGGCGATTCCGGCGGTGGTGTTTCACCGGCTGGTCAAGGATCATCCGCGCGTCTTGCGGTTTTTCGACCGCACAAGGCCCGCGGCCGCGCGTCGGCAGGACATCACCACCATGGCGCTGTCCGATCTGATGACGCCCGCGCCGCTCACCTGCCACCCCGACACACCCTTGATCGAGGCCGCGCGCCGGATGCGGGACCGGGGCGTATCGTGCATCATCGCCGCCGATGGCGACCAGGTGCGCGGCATCCTGACGACGGGTGACATCACATCGCGCGCCATGGCCGAAGGGCGCGCCCCCGAAACCCCGGTCCATGCGGTGATGACCCCCGATCCGCTCAGCCTGCCCCCAACCGCGCTGGTGGCCGATGTGCTGCATGCCATGGTCGAGCGCGGCATCACCCATATGCCCGTCGTCGAAGCGGGGCGACTGGTGGGCATCCTGACGCAAACCGACCTGACCCGGTTTCAGGCCACATCCTCGGCCGCGCTGATCCGCGAGATCGCCAAGGCCCCCGACAGCGCCACGCTGGCGGGCATCGTGCGGCGCATCCCCGAGCTTCTGGTGCAACTGGTCAGCGCACAAAACCCCCATCAGACCGTGACGCGGCTGATCACCGATATCGGCGATGCCACCACCCGCCGTCTGCTGGCATTGGCCGAGGCACGGCTCGGCCCCCCGCCTGTGCCCTATCTGTGGCTGGCCTGTGGCAGCCAGGGGCGACAGGAACAGACCGGCATCAGCGATCAGGACAATTGCCTGATGCTCGACGATGCCGTGACGCCCGCCGATGACACCTATTTCGCAGCACTGGCCAAATTCGTGTCCGATGGGCTGGATGAAGCCGGCTATTTCTATTGCCCCGGCGACATGATGGCCACCAACGTCAAGTGGCGCCAACCCCTGCGGGTCTGGCGCGACTATTTCCGCCGCTGGATCGCCACCCCCAACCCCGAAGCGCAAATGCTGGCCAGCGTCATGTTCGACCTGCGCCCGATCGGCGGCCATGAGGCGCTTTTTGCCCATCTTCAGGAAGAAACGCTGGCCGCGGCCGCCAAGAATTCGATCTTCGTGGCGCATATGATGTCAAACTCGCTCAAGCATCAGCCGCCGCTGGGGCTGTTTCGCGGCTTCGCCACGGTGCGGTCGGGCGAACACAAGAACACCATCGATCTCAAGCATAATGGCGTGGTCCCGGTGGTCGATCTGGGGCGCATCTATGCGCTGACCGGCCAATTGCGCATGGCCAACACCCGCGCCCGGATCACCGCCGCCATCGAGGTGGGCGCGGTATCGGGCTCGGGCGGGCGCGATCTGCTGGATGCCTATGACATGATCGCCGAAACCCGCCTGATCCATCAGGCCGCACAAATCCGTCACGGGGAAAAACCCGACAACTTCATGGCACCCGCCGATCTGAGCGATTTCGAGCGCAGCCACCTGCGCGACGCTTTCGTGGTGGTCAAGACCATGCAGAATGCCGCAAGCTCGGGCCGCGGCTATCTCAGCTGAAAGGTGTGGAAAAGCATGTTCTGGACCCTCGTTACCGTCATCATCGCGGGCTTTGCCGGCGCGGGCATCGGCCTTGCGCTGCGGCATCTGTCGCGCAAGCGGTTGCCCCAGGGGGTCGTGCCCGTTTCTGTTGGCCTGTGCATGATCCTTGCCACGATTGGTCAGGAATATGGCTGGTACAACGGCGTGCGCACGACCATGCCCGCCGATCTGGTCATCATTTCGACCCGTGAACAGCAAAGCTGGTATCAGCCCTGGACCTTTGTGCAGCCATGGGTGCGGGGCTTCATCGGCTATTCACCGGCCGAAACGGTGGAAACCGCCGAGGGCTCGGGCCTGTTGGCGGTGCAATTGCGCCTGCAGGAACGCTGGCAGCCTCAGATGGTGCGCCCCGCTTTGGTCGATTGTGCCAACAACCGCTGGACCGATCTGACCGCCAGCATGGTGTTCACTGAAACCGGCCACCCGCTGGAGGCCATCTGGCGCGAGGATCAGACCGATGACCCGATCCTGCGCGCTGTCTGCGGAGGGGAGACCGCAGCCAACTGAAGCCCACCGGGCGCCGCGCGGACCGCCCGAGGCCAAAGGACAGGGGCAACAAGGAGGGCCCCGACCCATGCTGACCCGATTGTCCCTGCGTCTGCGCATTTTCTTGTTTTTTGCCCTGCTTGCGCTTGGCGGATCAAGCTTGGTCATCGCCGGGCTGATCATCGGCTATATCCGGCTGGGCGAAGCCCATGCGCTCAGCGCCTTTGTGATCGCGGGGCTGGTCGCGGTCTTTGCCATCGGCGGGCTGACGACGTGGATCTGGGTCTTGTTCGACGAACATGTCGCCCGCCCGGTCGAACGGCTGTCCGCTGATCTGCGCGCGCGGGCCCATTCCGATGTCGATCAAGGCATCGATCCTGCGATTGGCCGCTATCTGGGCGATCTGGCGCCCGCCGCCGATGCAGTGGCCGCCAATCTGACCGCAACCCGCAACGCGATGGCCATGGCCGTGGGCCGCGAAACCGCGCGTCTGCGTTCCGAAAAAACCCGGCTCGAGGCGCTTTTGGCGGAAATTCCGGATGGGGTGCTGTTTTGCACACCCACCCACGGCATCGCGCTTTACAACAGCCAGTGCCGCGAAATCCTGGGCAACGCCGAGGCGCTGGGGCTGGGGCGGCCGGTGGCGGGGCTGCTCAAGATGGGGCCGATCCGGCAAGCCTATGGCCGGCTTGTGGAACGGGCGACCGATGAGGGCAGCGATATTCTGGTCACCACCCGCGAGGGCGCACGCCTGCTTGAGGCGCGCCTGCGGCTCTTGCGGCTTGAGGGGCAGGAAACCGAAGACCCCGGCTATGTGCTGACGCTGCGCGATGTGACCGCCGGTCTCAGGGTTCACGCCGAACGTGCGCATCTGCTCAACCGGCTTGTGGCCGGGGTGACCAGCCTGCTTGGTGATCTGCCCGAAGGCGATGCAAAGACCGCGCTTGCCGCGCTCACACAGGAAACGGCAGCGCGCAAAAGCGCCACCGACACCCAATGGTGGCCGATGGAGGCGCTGGGGGCCAGCGATCTGGGCGCTGCCTTGGGCGCGCGGCTGGACCGCAAGGGCGTGGTGCTGACCCCCGATCTGGACCAGACCCGCTTGCGCTGTGACGGGTTCGCCATCACCCGCATGCTGGAACGCCTTGCCCTGTGCTGGGCCGAGATCGGGGCCACCAGCCTGCGCCTGACACTGGCGTCGCAAACCTCCGATGCGGCAATCCTGAGCCTTGAGGCGCAAGGCGACGCGCCCGCCGCCGACCGGCTCGATCAATGGCTGGCCACGCCGCTGTCGCCCGGCGTGTCGGGGTTCAGCGGGGCGGATGTGCTGCTCAGCCATGGCACGCATGTCACCACCGAACCCGCCGGGCCGGGCCGCCATGCGCTGCGCCTGTCGCTGCCCCTGGCCGAACCGCGCCCGGTCGGGCCCAGCCGCGTGGTGATGTATGATTTCGAGCTTTTGAACGCCGCAATCCCCGAAAATCTTGCCGCCGCACCGCTCAAATCCCTGAGTTATGTGATCTTTGACACCGAAACGACGGGCCTTAATCCCGCACAAGACGAGATGTGCCAGATCGCGGCCCTGCGCCTTGTGAACGGCAAGATCTTGCACAGCGAACGCTTTGACATGCTCGTGAATCCCGGGCGCCACATCCCCGCCGCGGCCAGCGCCGTGCATCACATCACCAACGACATGGTGGCGGGTGCGCCCCCTGTCACCGAAGCCTTGGCGCGGTTTCACGCCTTTGCCGCGGGCGCGGTGCTGGTCGCCCATAACGCGCCCTTCGACATGAGCTTTCTGCGCCGCCGCGAAGCCGCGATCGGCGCGCGCTTCGACCAACCGATTCTCGACACGGTGCTGTGTTCGGCCATCCTGTATGGCCAATCGGCCGAACATACGCTTGATGCGCTGTGCGCGCGGCTGCACATCCGCATCCCTGACGCGGCCCGCCACACCGCCATCGGTGACGCCATCGCCACAGCCGAGGCGTTTCGCAAGATGATCCCGATGCTGGAAGCGGCAGAGCTGCCCAATCTTGGGGCAGTGATCAAGGCCTTCGACCGCCACAGCCGCCTGATCGAGCATCTGAATTGACGGGCAAGACGATGGCGGGCACATCTCGCCCAAAAGGAGGGTGACAACCATGGCGCGAGTACCGCTCTACAAGACCGCCGAGACGGAAATGATCCGCCGCATCACATCGGGCGAATGGTCCGTGGGGCTCAGGCTGCCCAATGAATTCGAGCTGGCCGATGCCTTCGGCGTCAGTCAGGGCACCATGCGCCGGGCCCTGATCACATTGGAAAACATGGGTCTTTTGCACCGCAAACCGGGCCGCGGCACCGAGGTCTGCGCCGCAACGCCAGCCCCCTCCACGGCCGCCCTGCCCGGCGCGGGGCTGCATGATGCCTCGGGTCTGGCGCCGGTATTCGAGGTCTACCGCACCCACAGCACCACCCGCAGCGCCGACAGCACCGAATTGGCCCTTTTTGGCACGCCGCGCCTTGCCAGTCTGGAGCGTCTGTTGCGCCGCAATGGCGTGCGCGTCGCACTTGAGGATGTGGCGATCCCCGAGGCGGTGATCCCCGCGCTTGACGAAGATGCCAACCCCGATCTGGCCCGCCTGCTGCAAGATGCCGGGCTGGCTTTTGCCCGGATCGACGACCATGTGACCGCCGCCGTCACCACGATGAGCCAATCGGTGGCCCTCGCCTGTGACCGGCACACCGCGCTGTTGGTGCTGACACGCACCGCGCGCGACGCGACTGGCACGGCCATCGCGCGCCAGCGCCTGCGATTGGTCGCGGACGATCTGGTCTATGGGCCCTGACCCAAGGGTCAAGCCCGGACCGCCCTTCAAGGACGAAGGCCGCGGCTTATCTCAGATCAGATGCCGTCGATGCAGACATATTTGGTATCGAGATAATCCTCGAGCCCCTGACTGCCGCCTTCCTTGCCAAGCCCGCTTTCCTTGACCCCGCCAAACGGCGCCTCGACGGTGGTGATCAGCCCGGAATTGATGCCGATCATGCCGTATTGCAGCCGCTCGTTGAGCCGAAAGGCGCGGCCCAGATCGCGGGTATAGACATAGGATGCCAGACCGAACACCGTGTCATTGGCCATGGCCACGGCGTCATCCTCGGTGTCGAAGCGGAACACGGGCGCCAGCGGGCCAAAGATTTCCTCTTGCGCAAAGGCCATGTCCTGTGTCGCCCCGGTCAACACGGTCGGCTGGAAGAACGTGCCGCCAAGCTGGTGGCGCGATCCGCCCAAGACCACGCTGGCACCCTTGGCCTTGGCATCATCGAGAAATTCCTCGACCTTGGCGACAGCGGCCGCATCGATCAGCGGGCCTTGTGCCACCCCCGCCTCGCGGCCGTCGCCCACTTTCAGCGCGCGGGTCTTTTCCACCAGCCTGGCCACAAAGGCGTCATGCACGCCTGCCTGCACATAGATGCGGTTGGCGCAGACACAGGTCTGGCCGGAATTGCGGTATTTCGAGACAATCGCCCCTTCGGCGGCGGCATCCAGATCGGCATCGTCAAAGACGATGAAGGGCGCGTTGCCGCCCAATTCCATCGAGACCTTCTTGACCGTATCCGCCGACTGGCGGATCAATTCCTTGCCCACTTCGGTCGAGCCGGTAAAGGTGACCTTGCGCACCTCGGGCCGCGCCATCATCGCGCCCGCAATGGCGCGGGCGGATCCCGTGACGATGTTGACCACGCCGGGGGCATACCCGACCTCATGGGCCAGCGCCGCCCATGCCAGACCGCTGTAGGGCGTGGCCGTGGCGGGCTTGGCCACGATGGGACAGCCCACCGCCAAGGCCGGCGCCACCTTGCGCGCCAGCATCGAGGACGGGAAATTCCAGGGCGTGATCATCCCCACCACACCGACGGGATGTTTGGTCACAAGAATGCGGCGGCCCTTGACGCCCGCAGGCACGATTTCGCCCTTGGCACGGCGGGCTTCTTCGGCAAACCAGCGCACATATTGCGCGCCGATGGCGATCTCGCCCCGGGCTTCGGCCAGCGGCTTGCCCATCTCGATGGTCAGCAATTCCGCCAGCGCCGCCTGATTGTCCATCAAGGCGTCGTGCAGCTTCCACAAAAGACCCACACGGGTCATCAGATCCATCGCCGCAAAGGCGGGAAAGGCGGCAGCGGCGGCATCGATGGCGCGATGTGTTTCGGCCGCACCACTGCCTGGCACGGTGCCGATGACCTCACCCGTCGCGGGGTTGGTCACGTCGATCGTCTGGCCCGTATCGGCCGCAATCCACGCGCCGCCCACATAATTCGCCTGACGCTGCCATTTTTGCCAATCGCTCATCGCATCGCTCCCATCTTGCGGGCCAGATCGAGCATACGGCACGAAAAGCCCCATTCATTGTCATACCAGCCAAAGACACGCAGCATGCCGCCCTTGGCGCGTTTGATTTCCGGCCCCTGCAAGATCACCGATTCCGGTCGCGCCCGCAGATCGCTTGACACCAGCGTCTGGTCGGTAAAGCCGATGATCGGGCCTGCATGATCGCGAAAGAAATCCTGTGCTTGCGCGGCGCTGGGCCTGTCGCGCGTGATCACGGCCAGATCAACGCAAGACACCGACGCCACCGGCACGCGAACGGCCGATCCGGTGATGCGCCCCGCCAGATGCGGCAGAACCAGATCGACCAATGTGGCGGCACTTGTCGTTGTGGGCACCATGCTGAGCGCTGCGGCGCGCGAACGCGCGAAATCCTCGCCCATGGGTTGATCCACCGTGGGCTGGCTGCCGGTGTAGCAATGCACCGTGGTCAACAGCGCGCTTTCCAGCCCCCATTGCGCATCGATCAGCGCCGCCAGTGGTGCCACCGCATTGGTGGTGCAAGATGCGTTTGACACGATCCGGTGCGCCGCTGTCAGCACCGCGTCATTGGCGCCCAGAACGATGGTCATATCCGCTTGCGGTGACGGTCCCGACACCAGCACCCGCCCCGCCCCCGCCGCAATGCCCGCTTCGGCAAAGCTGCGCTTGCGCGCAAGCCCGGTGCATTCCATCACCACATCGATGCCCGACAGATCGAGGCGGGCAAGATCGGCCACCTGGGTAAAGGGAAAGACACGCGACCCCACGCGCAAGACGCCATCGCCCGCCGTCACCGGCTCGGGCCATGGGCCAAAGACACTGTCGTATTGGAACAGATAGGCACAGGTTCCCAGCGGCGCGATGTCATTCAGCGCCACGATCTCGATCTCGGGCCAGCCGCCCTTGAGCCAAGCCCGCAAGACCGACCGCCCGATGCGTCCGAACCCGTTGATCGCCACCTTGATGGTCATGCTGGCCTCCCGCTTCTGGCGCCAGTGATGCCGCCCCCGGCCCGGCTGTGCAAGGCCCCCCATTCCCCCGCCACCGGCCACACGCTAGGATGGCACGAGCAAGCAGAGGGCAGGATCATGGATGACAACACCCGGCACAGGCGCGTCACCTCAAGCCATTGGGGCGCATTCGAGGTTGAAACCGACGGCACGCGGATCATCGCGACCTATCCCTTTGCGCCCGATCCGGCCCCGCCAGCGATCCCGGCGATCTTGCCTGCCGCGGTGCATCACGCCAGCCGGGTGGCGCGGCCCGCGATCCGGCGGGCCTGGCTTGCCAGCCGCGACCGGACCGGGCGGGGCGATGGCGATTACGTGATGCCGCCCTGGGATGAGGCGCTCGATATCGCGGCCGGGGAAATCGACCGCATCCGCAAGACCCATGGCAACGGGTCCATCTATGGCGGCTCTTACGGCTGGGCCTCGGCAGGGCGGTTCCACCACGCGCAAGGGCAGGTGCATCGCTTTCTCAACTGTATCGGCGGCTATGTGGCAAGTTTTGGCAGCTATTCCACGGGCTGCGCGCAATCGATCATGCCGCATGTGTTCGGCGAGAATTTCCTGACGCTGACCTACGAGGTGCAAGACAGCTACGCCACCATCGCGCAGCACACCGAAACGCTGGTCATGTTCGGCGGCATCAACCCCAAGAATTCCATGGTTTCCATGGGCGGTATCACCGAACACCAGACCGCCGGATGGTTCGACCGCTTCGCCGCCAAGGGGATGACGCGCATCACCATCGGCCCGCAACGCGGCGATGCCCCCCACGGCTGTGACTGGCTGCCCTGTCGCCCCGGATCGGATACCGCATTGATGCTGGCGCTGGCCCATGTGCTGGAGACCGAAGGGCTGGCCGATCACACGTTTCTGGATCGCTACACCGTGGGGTATGACCGCTTCCGCCCCTATCTGATGGGGCAAGGCGATGGCACACCCAAGACCCCGGAATGGGCGGCGCCCTTGACGGGCGTGGCAGCCGACACGATCCGCCAACTGGCCCGCCGCATGGCGGCAACCCGCACGCTGATCACGCTGGCATGGTCGCTGCAACGCGCCGAACATGGCGAACAGCCCTACTGGATGTCGGCGGTTCTGGCCGCGATGCTGGGCCAGATCGGCCTGCCGGGTGGCGGGGTCGGCTATGGCTATGGCGCCATCGGCGGCATCGGCAAGGATTTCAAACCCATCGGCGGCATGACCCTGCCGCAAGGCACGAACCCCGTGACCGATGTGATCCCGGTGGCCCGCGTGGCCGACATGCTGCTCAACCCCGGTGCGCCTTACGATTTCAACGGCGACCGCCGGACCTATCCCGACATCCGGCTGGTCTATTGGGCAGGCGGCAACCCGTTCCACCATCATCAGGATCTCAACCGCCTGCATCAGGCATGGACACGGCCCGAAACCATCATCGTGAACGAGCCATGGTGGACCGCGACCGCCCAGCGCGCCGACATCGTCTTTCCCGCCACCACGCCCTATGAGCGCGAAGATATCGGGCGCAGCCCGCTTGACGAGTACCTGTTTCACATGCCGCAGCTGATCGCCCCGGTGGGTCAGGCGCGCGATGATTACGCGATCTTCACCGGTCTGGCCGAACGACTGGGCGTGGGTGCGGCCTTTACCGAAGGGCGCGATGCGGGCCAATGGATCGCCCATCTCTACGATGGGCTGCACGCGCGCGGCGTGGCGGCGGGTGTGGCGGTGCCAGATCTGGACGACCTGCGCACGATGAATTGGGTCAAGCTGGATCTGGCGACCGATGAACAACCCAAGCCCGTGTTGCGCCGGTTCCGCGCCGACCCGGAGGGTGCGCCACTCAAGACACCATCAGGCCGGATCGAGATCTTTTCAAAGACGATCGACAGCTTTGGCTACGATGACTGCCCCGGCCATCCGGTCTGGCTGCCGCCGGTCGAATGGCAAGGCGCGGCGACAGCTGCGGCACCGCTCCATCTTGTCTCGCCACAGCCGGGCGACAAGTTGCATTCGCAACTGGAGGCGGCGCTGGCGGATCTGGAAGGCACGCGGCCCGAAACCATTCTTATACATGAAACGGACGCCGCCGCACGCGGCATCGCCACAGGGGATCTGGTGCGTGTTTTCAACGCCCGTGGCGCGGTGCAGGCGCGGGCGCGGGTCAGCGACGATATCGTGCATGGGGTCGTGGCGCTTCCCACCGGGGCATGGCTCAGCGCGCCGGGGGGGAACATGGATACCAATGGCAATCCCAATGTCTTGACCCGCGATGTGGGCACCTCGCGCCTTGGCCAAGGCACCAGCGCGCATTCCGCGCTGGTCGAAATCGAACGGATGGGTTGAAGGGGGCGCAAAACCCGGGTTTTGCGCGCGGGAAATCCCTGGATTTCCCACCGGGAAAACTTGCGTTTTCCCGCGCGTTTTCCGCAAGGAAAACGCTACCCCCGCGACGCTACATAGTCAGCCACCGCCTGCTTGTAGAGCGTCTGGATGCGCGCCGTCACGGGGCGTGACCCGCAGCCCACCGGCTTGCCGTCGATCGAGGCCACCGGCGTTTGCGCCCCGAAGGTGCCGGTCAGAAACGCCTCTTCGGCCCCATGCACCTCGTAGAGCGAAAAATTCTTTTCGAAAACCGGGATCCCGCCGGCCCGGCACAGGTCGATCACCTTGGCGCGTGTCACCCCGTTCATGCAGTAATCCCCCGTCGAGGTCCAAACCTCGCCCCGGCGCACGATAAAGAAATTGCACGCATTGGTCGTGTTCACAAAGCCATGCGGGTCCAGCATCAAGGCCTCATCCGCGCCGGCCTGTTCCGCTTGAAGACAGGCCAGCACGCAATTGAGTTTGGAATGGGAATTGTATTTCGCATCCTGACTCATCGGCAGGCCGCGCACTTGGGGGACGGTGGCCAGCCGGATGCCTGCGCCCTGCAGGCGGTCCACGGGCCGCGAATGTTCCATGATGATCACCAGCGTGGGGCCCGACCGCGACAGGGACGGGTGCTGGAACGGCCGCACCTTGACGCCACGCGTCAGCATGAGGCGGCAATGCACATCGGTTTGCATCCCGTTGGCTTTGCGCGTGCGCTCCATCGCCGCCATGATGCCATCGCGGTCCATGCCCACCTCAAGGCTCACGGCTTTGCAGCTGTCGAAAAAGCGGTCCATGTGGTCTTCGAAAAAGGCCCAGACACCATCGTAAAGGCGCATGCCTTCCCACATGCCGTCACCCAGCAGAAAGCCGCTGTCATAGACCGAGACCTTTGCCTCATCGCGGGGCAGCAATGCACCGTTCACATAGATCAAGATGTCGCGGTTGCGCGGGTCTTCGAGCGCGTCGTGAGTGGTGGCGTGATCGGTCTGCATGGGTGATCGTGATCCCTTGGCTTTGTCCATGCTGTCGTGCCTGTGTGCGGGGCTTGGGTCAAGACAGGTGGGCTTGCCCAACGCCCGGCCGAGCGACAAGGCATCACGCACAGGGCGCCGGTGACGGGGGCCAGGATGTCACAACCCGGATCGATCCAGGGTCAGGCACCCGCAAAACCCGCGCGCATTGTTGTGCCGCGCTGGCCTGCGTTACAAAACTGATGCGAAGGGGCGCCAAACAGCCTCGTACCATTCAGAGCGACAGGATCACCGACATGGACCAACAGCCCGCCAGCGACCCCACCCGCAAGGCCCACGCAGCCGAGGTGTTCGGCGCCTTCTTGAAGCTGGGGCTGACATCCTTTGGCGGCCCCATCGCGCATCTGGGCTATTTCCGCACGGAATTCGTGGCACGCCGGGGCTGGCTCAGCGATGCCGATTACGCTGATCTGGTCGCGTTGTGCCAGTTTCTGCCGGGCCCCGCGTCCAGTCAGGTGGGGTTTGCGCTGGGGCTGATGCGGGGCGGCTGGCGGGGGGGGCTGGCGGCCTTTCTGGCCTTTACGCTGCCCTCCGCGCTGATCTTGATTGCATTTGCCCTTGCGCTGCCGATGTTGACAGGCCCGATTGCCCTTGGGGTGGTACAAGGTCTCAAGATCGTGGCGGTGGCCATTGTGGCGCAGGCGGTCTGGGGCATGGCCCAAAGCCTGTGCCCGGACCGCACGCGCGCCGCGATTGCGGTGGGGTCGGTTGCGTGGCTGGCTTTTGTGCCCGGGGTTTGGGGCATGCTGGGGGCCATCGGCTTGGGCGCGGCCGCCGGGGCCGTGCTGCTTCGGCCCATGGCTGGGACCGCCACGGGTTCTGCGCCGAACATGCCGGTCACCCATCGTCAGGCGCGCGTGGCGCTCATGGCCTTTGGGGCGCTTTTGCTGGCGTTGCCTGTGCTGGCGCATCTGGCACCGATGGTCGCGATGATCGATGCGTTTTTCCGTGCCGGTGCCTTGGTCTTTGGCGGCGGGCATGTCGTGCTGCCGCTGCTGGAAGCAGAAACCGTGGCGCGTGGCTGGGTGACACCCGATGCCTTTCTGGCAGGCTATGGCGCGGCACAGGCCGTTCCGGGGCCCTTGTTCACGTTCGCCGCCTATCTTGGTGCGGTTCAGACCCCGACACCCCATGGCGTGCTTGGCGCGGGGGTGGCATTGCTGGCCGTGTTTGCGCCGGGCTTTCTGATCCTGATCGCGGTCTTGCCGCATTGGTATCGACTGCGCGCCTTGCCCGCGGCACAGGCGGTGATGCGCGGCGCGAATGCCGCGGTGGTGGGCGTTCTTGGCGCGGCACTTTATGCGCCTGTGTTTTCGGGCGCGATTACGGATCTCCGGGCATTGGCACTGGCATTGGCCTGTCTTGTGGCCTTGATGCTGTGGAAGACCCCCCCTTGGGTGGTCGTGGTGATCGCGGGGCTGGCTGGGGCTGGATTGGCGCTGATCGCCAGATAGCCCACCGGGCGCTCTTTGGCTGGCGGCCCAGAGGATATATCTTTTGATGATATTTGTTCTCAAAAGTTCATGGCACGTGTTTGCGATTGAAAAACGGCCTTTGCAAATCGACACTCGTGATCATAGCCTGCGGCAAGCCATCAAGATACGCGCTTCGGTCACGCCCAAGCAAAGGGCGGATGGCCGCGCAGCCTGCGATGGGCGGCCTGTTGATGACCGTGATCGCAGATGAGGGCGACACAACCCGCCGACCGCTTGCGGTCGGTGGCTGACAGCAGGGATCATGGGCCACCCAACCGGGCGGCGGCGTAAACGGGGGACAAGATGAACTGGGATAACTTCGTCAAAAGCGGCTTGCACGCTGCATTCTTTATGACCGCTCTGCTTTTGGGTGGCGCAGCGCAAGCCTGCCCGGATTGGGACCTGAAGGCGAACGAACAGCACAGCGGCACGGGTGAGTTCTTCTATCAGCCAAAATCCTATAGCGTGATTGCGGGCGGGAGCTTTGAGCTGACGAAATGTGGCCATATTCAACCTGCCACGGATGTCGGATCGGGCTATTTCACGGATCGACCAGATTTCCGGTTCGATATCTCGGGTATGAAATCCTATGAACTGCATATCCGCGTCACCAGCGAATGCGATGCCGCCCTGTTGATCAACACCGCGACGGCCACTTGGTATTATGATGACGATGCCAACGGCAATCTCGATCCCCTGATCGTTCTGACCGATCCGGCCGATGGCTTGATCGATATTTGGGTCGGCACCTATGATGGCGAATATTGCAACGCGGTGCTGGAGCTGGAAACCTTTTGAACCGGCTGCAATGACACGGCGCGTGACACATCACAGCCAGACTTGATCGACCCGCGCCGGATCGGCCCGGGTCGATCTCTTCACCACGCCTTGTCAGCTTGGGCATGGGCGCGGGCGCCGTATCAGCTTGATCGCCGGCAAAGCGATCAAGACCAGCGCCACGATCGTGATCGGACCCGCGACCGGACGGGTGAAAAAGATCGACGGATCGCCCGGTGACAACGACAGCGGGCGCGTGTCCGTGCAAGGGTGGTACAGGGCATGCGCAGCATCCGGACAAAGACCGGAATGATCGTCGGGTTGATCAGCAAGGCCGCCTGTTTCAACAGATAGAATGACCCGAGCAGACCCCGGATGAATTCGATTTCCTCGACAAACAGACGCGGACCGGGAACCAGCCCCCAGATCACCATGCCACCCAGCAAGATCGCCGGAGTGGGCGAACCGTAGGATCACACAGACCCTCGTCGATTTGCGCTTTTCGCGGCAAGATCGGTCTTGCGCAAGGTTCAGGCCGTTGCTGTCGCACTGCAAACGACCCCACCTTTGCTGTTGGATGTGTTGCGCGAGTTCTTGACCCACATGTTTCGCGGTCGGGCCTTGATCGCTGCCTGCGTCGTCATGGCGTGGGCAACAGACAAGCGGCATGGTCAAGTTCAATGGCCGGATCGAGGATGTCCTGCAAAGCCATCGGTTCCAGGCCAGCGAGGACCTTGAGCAGACCATCCCAAGCTATGTCACGCTCTACAATGAGCAGCTTTTGCAGCCAGCATTGACGGCAAGGACGCCGTTGCAGGCGATGACGGACCGGCACAAACTCAGGACCGAACTGTTCAGGAAACAGCCATACGACCTCACGGGATGTGACACCCATCTTAACACTGCGTCCACCGCAGCGAATCTGCCCAAAAGCGCACCCCAGAGCAGCCAGAATACCATGATAAACTTCTGGAGGGCAGAAATTGGGCCAACCAAAACCACATGATGTATATTTTATTGGGAAATCTGGTAGCGGAGGAGGGACTCGAACCCCCGACACGCGGATTATGATTCCGCTGCTCTAACCAACTGAGCTACTCCGCCACAAGCGGGCTGGAGGTATGACAAGCGCTCCGCCCCGTCAACTGCAAAAACCGCACCCCGCGTCTGGATGGATGATGACACGACAAAACCAGACCGCAGGTCACGCCACGATCGCCCCCAACCACCGGCGGGCATTGGTGATCTATTGCCATCCACGACAAGACAGCATGACAGCCGCCGTTCGCGACACCGTTCTGGACCGGCTTCGTGCCATCGGGGCCGAGCTGCGGTTGCGCGATCTCTACGCCGAAGGCTTTGACCCCGTGCTGGGGGCCGATGCGCATGCGGATTATGGCGATGTGCCCGGCAATCGGGCCCGGGTGGCCGACCATGTGGCCGATCTTTTGTGGTGCGATACGCTGATCCTTGTCTATCCGACATGGTGGTATGGGCTGCCCGCGATGCTCAAGGGATGGATGGACCGGGTTCTGTTGCCCGGCGTGGCCTTTACACTTCCCACGGTCGGGGGCGGCGCCATCCGTCCCGGCCTGACACAGATCGGGCGGCTTGGCGTTTTTACCACCTGTGGCGCAAGCTGGTGGCTGACACAGATGATCGGCGCGCCGGGACAGCGCACGCTGCTGCGCGGGTTGCGGTCGCTGTGCGCGCGGCGGTGCCGGCATGTCTTTGCAGCCCACTACCAGATGGATCGTTCGACCACCGCGAGCCGCGCGCGGCATCTGGCACGGGTCGCCACAAGGATGGATCGGCTGATGCGCTGACCCCAAGGCACGGCTTTTGCGCCCGCCACGATGGGCTAGACCGCCATGCCCCTGGTGGCGTCATCCCAGACGGCCACGACCTGTGCGGCGTTGCGCGCAACATCGGTGGCCGACAGACCCGGCCGATAGAGCGCACCCCCAAGGCCAAACCCATCGGCCCCGGCGGCAAGCCAATCGGCAAACTGCGCGGGCGCAATGCCGCCCACCATGTAAAGCTGTGCATCGCGCGGCAGCACCGGGCGCAAAATCCTGACCCCTTCGGGGCCCATCTGAAAGGCCGGGAAAATCTTGAGCCCATCCGCCCCTGCCTTGAGCGCGGCAAAGCATTCGCTGGGCGTCAAGACACCGGGCACACTGACCAACGCGCGGCGGCGGGTTTCAGCCACCACGTCGGGGTCGAAATTGGGCGATACGATCAGCCGACCGCCCGCCCCGGCCACGGCGCGCACCTGATCCACGGCAAGGACAGTTCCCGCGCCGATCAACGCCGCATCGCCCAGATCGCGGGCCATTATGGCGATGCTGTCCAGCGCGCCGGGTGTGTTCAGCGGCACCTCAATCCGCACGATGCCCGCCGCGAACAAGGCACGACCGATGGGTCGCGCCTCGTCTGGGGTCATGCCGCGCAAGATGGCAATAAGCTTGCGGCCATGGTTCATTCAGGGTTTTCCTCCAGCCTTGATCTGGGTGGTCCGGATACGGGCAAGCCCGGCAAGGGCCAAGCGGGTTCCATCGATCACCCGCGCTCTTACCCCTTGCTGGGAAAGGGCGCGCGCATAAAGTTCGGTCAAGACAGGGGTGCCCGCCACCACCACATCCTGCCCCAGCCAATAGGGGCGCGTGGCGGCAAGCTCGGCCCCGATCAGGGCCCCCGACAGACGGGCGCGCGACACAGGGTTCACGGTGCCGTTCAACACGGCATCAGCGCGGATCGCAAACAACCGCTGCGCCAAGCGCCTCGGGTCGGTCAAGCTGTCGGCCAGCGCGGCATCAAAGGCGGCGGTGTCAAGGGCCGTGCCATCGACCACAGGGCGCAAGCTTGCCTGCCCGGCCAACAGACCAAAGATCTCACCCGTCATGCAGGTCTGAAAGCTGATGATTTCCTCGGCGCTGATCTGCAGCCATCTGGTCTGTGCGCCAGGCAGGCAGACGACCCCGTCAAAACCCGGCAAGCGCGCCAAAAGCCCGGCAACCCGGGTTTCTTCACCCGCCGTCAGATCGGGCGGCTGTGTCTGTGACAGACCCGGCACAAGCGCAAGCGCCAGACGACAGTCGCTTTGGATTGGGGCCGGTTGCGGGCAGAGCGCGGCCAGTTTGACCGGAACCGACAGATAGGGGGCGCCATCCGTTCCACCGCACAGGCCGCAGGCAAGCACCGGTGTTGGCACCGTCCCCCCCAGCCAATCCCCGATCAGATCGGTCAGCATGGCGCGGCCCACAGCCGGTGCGATGGGGCGCATGGCTTCGGCAAGGATTGTGCCATC
>NZ_CALAHQ010000052.1 GCF_937892565.1 uncultured Roseicyclus sp.
GGCGCGGATCGCACCGACGCGCCAGACAGGGCGGTGTCGAAGATCCTCGCCTGAGCCAAAGCGCCCGCGCCCAAGGGTGCGGGGCTTCCGGAATGGCGTTGACGAAGCTGGGGCCGCGCTGTAGATGCGCGGCCTTCACCGGCCCACAAGGCCGGATTGATGAAACCGGTTCGACGAGGGGCAGAAATCTGTCCCTCCTCTCAACTGAAAGGAAAACAAGATGGCGATTGCCAGCCAGAATATCCGGATCCGCCTCAAGGCGTTCGATTTCCGGGTTCTCGATGCCTCCACCGCGGAGATCGTGAACACCGCGAAGCGCACAGGCGCACAGGTCCGTGGGCCGATTCCGTTGCCCAACAAGATCGAAAAGTTCACGGTTCTCCGTGGCCCCCATATCGACAAGAAATCGCGCGACCAGTGGGAGATTCGCACCCACAAGCGTCTGCTCGATATCGTCGATCCGACCCCGCAGACGGTGGATGCGCTGATGAAGCTCGACCTCGCCGCCGGCGTGGATGTCGAGATCAAGGTCTGAGGGGGCATTTGACATGTTGCGCTCTGGTGTGATCGCCAAAAAGCTGGGCATGACCCGGCTGTTCATGGAAGACGGCCGGCAAGTGCCCGTGACCGTTCTTCAGCTCGACAATCTGCAGGTCGTGGCCCAGCGGACCCCTGAGACGGATGGCTATACCGCCGTCCAGCTCGGCGCGGGCACCGCCAAGGTCAAGCGCGTCTCGGCCCCCATGCGTGGCCATTTCGCCGCCGCCAATGTGGCCCCCAAGCGCAAGCTTGTGGAATTCCGCGTCGATGCCGAAAACCTGCTCTCCGTCGGCGAGGAAATCATCGCCGACCATTACTTCGAAGGTCAGTTCGTCGATGTGACGGGCACCTCGATTGGCAAAGGCTTTGCCGGTGCCATGAAGCGGCACAATTTCGGCGGCCTGCGCGCATCGCATGGTGTTTCGGTCAGCCACCGGTCGCACGGCTCTACCGGCCAGTGTCAGGATCCGGGCAAGGTGTTCAAGGGCAAGAAGATGGCCGGCCACATGGGCGCTGCCCGTGTGACGACCCAGAACCTTCAGGTTGTCCGCACCGATAGCGACCGTGGTCTGATCATGGTCAAGGGTGCTGTGCCGGGCAACAAGGGCGGTTGGGTCACGGTGAAGGACGCTGTCAAAAAGCCCTTCCCCGACAACGCCGTGCTGCCTGCTGCCTTGCGGTCCGCCGCCAAGGCCTCCGAGCAAGCGGCCGCCGAGGTTGCGGCTGAACAGAAGGACGGTGGGGAATGAAACTCGACGTTATCAAACTGGACGGCGGCATTGCCGGCTCGGTTGATCTGGGCGAAGATATCTTCGGTCTCGATCCGCGGGCTGACATCTTGCACCGTGTGGTCCGCTGGCAGCGCAACAAGGCGCAGGCTGGCACCCACAAGGTCAAGACCCGGATGGAAACCAGCTATTCGACCAAGAAGATCTACAAGCAAAAAGGCACCGGTGGCGCACGCCACGGCGACCGCAATGCGCCGATCTTCCGCAAGGGTGGTATCTACAAGGGCCCGACACCGCGCAGCCATGCGCATGATCTGCCCAAGAAGTTCCGCCAGCTGGGCCTGAAGCATGCGCTCAGCGCCAAGGCCGCCGAGGGCAACCTTGTCGTGCTGGACGTGGCATCGATGGATACGCCCAAGACCGCCGCATTGGCCAGGCAGATCAAGAACCTTGGCTGGAAGCGGGCGCTGATCATCGACGGCGCGACGCTGGACGAAAACTTTGCCATGGCCGCCCGCAACATCGAAGGTCTGGATGTGCTGCCTTCGATGGGCGCCAATGTCTATGACATCCTCAAGCGGGACACGCTGGTCATCACCCGCGCCGGTCTCGAAGCACTGGAGGCTCGCCTGCAATGACCGCCAAGGCAGAACATTACGATGTGATCCGCAAGCCGATCATCACCGAAAAGGCCACCATGGCGTCCGAAAATGGCGCCGTTGTGTTCGAGGTGGCGATGGAATCGAACAAGCCGCAGATCAAGCAGGCTGTCGAGGCGCTGTTCGGCGTCAAGGTGAAGGCCGTGAACACGACCATCACCAAGGGCAAGCACAAGCGCTTTCGGGGCCGCCTTGGCACCCGCAAGGATGTGAAAAAGGCCTATGTGACCCTCGAAGAGGGCAACACCATTGACGTTGCCACCGGTCTTTAATAGGCCGCAGCAACTTGCCGGCTCCGGACATGTCCGGGGCCGCGTGTTTTTCCCGGGGTAGGGGCGTCTGACGTCGCCACCCGCACCGGGTTTTCCACCGGGGACCTTCGGGGCCCTATACCAAAATCGGGGCCAAGCGCGCCCCGCAAAGCAACGGAAGACAGAAAGCATGGCACTCAAGTCGTACAAGCCGACGACGCCGGGCCAGCGCGGGCTGGTGCTGATCGACCGTTCGGAGCTTTGGAAAGGTCGCCC
>NZ_CALAHQ010000053.1 GCF_937892565.1 uncultured Roseicyclus sp.
GGCCGCCTTGGGCTTGGCTGCGGCCTTGGTTTTGGCAGTGGCCTTGGGCTTGGCCAGGGCCTTGGCTGTCTTGGCCTTGGGTGATTTCGCAGCCTTGCCGCCCTTGGTGGCTTTTTGTGCAATCAGCGCCACCGCCATCGCAAGCGTCAGCGCCTCAGGCTCAAGGTCCTTGGGCAAGGTCGCATTGATCTTGTCCCATTTCACATAAGGTCCGTAGCGTCCCGCCATCACATGCACCGGCCCGCCATGCTCGGGGTGTTCGCCCAGATCCTTGAGCGGCGCCGCCGAAGCGCCGCGCGCGCCGCGCCCCATGGCCTTGGCGGACAAAAGCTCCACCGCGCGGTTCATGCCGATGGTCCAGACTTCATCCACCTCGGGCAGATTGGCATAGATCGGCTTGGCCGCATCCTTGGCCTTGTAGCTGACAAATGGCCCGTAGCGCCCGATGGCCGCCTCGACCGGCGCGCCATCCTCGGGATGCGCGCCCACCCATCGTGGCAGCGCCAAAAGCCTGAGCGCCCCGTCCAGATCGATTGTCTCCACCACCCATCCCTTGGGCAGCGAGGCGCGCTTGGGCTTGGGGTCGTCGGTGGTGGCCTCGCCCAGTTGCACATAGGGGCCAAACCGGCCATCGCGCAGCGTGACGGGCAGCGATGTGTCGGGATCAACGCCCAGCATCTTGCCCTGCGCACCGATGGCCGTGCCGGCATCGGCATCGGCATTGGGCGGGCCGAAGGGGCGGGTGTAGCGGCAGTCGGGATAGTTCGAACAGCCGATGAAGGCCCCGCCCGAGCGTGCGGTGCGCATGCTCAGCCGCCCCTGCCCACAGGTCGGGCAGGCACGCGGATCAGAGCCGTCGGGCTTGGCCGGAAACAGATGCGGCTCCAGCACCTCGTTGATCTTGTCCAGCACATCGGTGATGCGCAATTCCGCCGTTTCGGCCAAGGATGCCGAAAAATCGCGCCAGAAGGCATCAAGCACCGTCTTGTAGGCGCGCGCGCCGGCGCTGACCTCATCCAGCTGGTTTTCCAGATCGGCGGTGAAATCATATTCCACATATCGGCCAAAGTAATTGACCAGGAATGCAGTGACCAGCCGCCCCTTGTCTTCGGGGATCAGGCGGTTCTTGTCCTTGCGGACGTAACCGCGCGCCACGATCGTGTCGAGAATGCTGGCATAGGTCGAAGGCCGCCCGATGCCCAGCTCTTCCATCCGCTTGACCAGTGTCGCCTCGGTGTAGCGGGGCGGGGGCTGGGTGACATGCTGCTGGCCCAGAACCGCGCCATCGGCCGACAAAAGCGCCGCTGCATCCTCGGCCATGCCGGTCTGGGGGGCGGGGCGGCCCGCCAGCTTGACCCAATCGCCAGACAGGGCGCGCGCCACGGGTGTGAGCGCCTCGCCACGCGCCATCTGTGGCAAGCGGCGGCTGTCTTCGTCTTCGGCGTCGTCGCGGCCTTCTTCGTAAAGCTTCAGGAACCCGTCGAACAACATCACCTGCCCGGTCGCGCGCAATTCCACCTGTAGATCGGCGCTGGCGATGGTGACGGTGGTGCGTTCCAGCCGCGCCGCCGCCATCTGGCTGGCGATGGTGCGCTTCCAGATCAGGTCATAAAGCTTGCGCTGATCTTCCTCGGACAGGCGCAATTCGCCCGGTGCCTTGGCCATGTCGGTGGGGCGGATGCATTCATGGGCCTCTTGCGCATTCTTGGCCTTGTTCTTGTACATGCGCGGATCGGCGGGGACATATTCGGCGCCATAGCGCGTCTTGATCGTGTCGCGGGCGGCATGCACCGCCTCGGGCGCCATGTCGATGCCATCGGTACGCATATAGGTGATGTGGCCCGCCTCATAGAGGCGCTGGGCCGCGCTCATGGTCTGGCGCGCGCCCATGCCGAATTTGCGGCTGGCCTCTTGCTGGAGGGTCGATGTCATGAAGGGTGGGGCGGGGTTGCGATTGGCGGGCTTGGCTTCCACATCGGTGACGCTGAGCGCGCGCGACGATACGGCCTGCACCGCCAGCCCGGCCTCGGCCGCGGTCGCCAGATCGAAGCGGTCAAGCTTGCGGCCCCGCAGATGCGTCAACCGCGCCTCGAATTCCTGTCCGCGCGGTGTTTGCAGCATGGCGCGCACCGACCAGTATTCGCGGCCGCGAAAGGCTTCGATTTCCATCTCGCGGTCGGTGATGATGCGCAAGGCCACCGATTGCACCCGGCCCGCCGATTTCGCGCCGGGCAGCTTGCGCCACAACACGGGCGACAGGTTGAAGCCCACCAGATAATCCAGCGCCCGGCGCGCCAGATAGGCCTCGACCAGTTCCATGTCGACCTGACGGGGGTTCTTCATCGCTTCGGTGACGGCGGATCTGGTGATCGCGTTGAACACCACGCGGCTGACGGGCATGCCGGGCTTGATCGCCTTGCGGCTGGTCAGCGCCTCTTGCAGGTGCCATGAAATCGCCTCGCCCTCGCGGTCGGGGTCGGTGGCAAGGATCAGGACGGGGTCATCTTTCAACGCATCGGCGATCGCCTTGACGTGCTTGCGGCTATCGACGCCGATTTCCCATTCCATCGCGAATCCCTGCTCGGGATCCACCGATCCATCCTTCGACGGCAGGTCCCGCACATGGCCGTAAGACGCCAACACCGTGTAATCGCTTCCAAGATATCCATTGATTGTCTTGGCCTTGGCGGGCGATTCTACGACGACGACGGGCATATGCTGGTTTCCTGTTCCGGCCGGGGGCCTTGTGGCGGCGGACCATGTGGGGTCGGGGCCTGCCTTGTCAATGCGTCAGCGACGGGGGCAAAGCCGCTCATTTTCAATGAGGCTTTTTTTGAGGGTCAGCCGCAGGGGCGCTAGAGCCGGGTGATCAGGCCGCCGCCTGCACGGTTGATCCGGCCCGCCATCTCAAGCACGGCAAGGGCTTGGGCGATCTTGCGCGGTGGATGGCCAAGATCACGGATCAACTGATCCTCGGCCACGGGGGCGGCGCCCAGACAGGTCAGGATGGCGCCCTCCAGCCCGCCATCGGGCAGGGTGGCGGGTGAAAGGCCGGGTGTCGCGGGGGCTGTCTGGGCCTGTGCGATGGCGGGGCGCGCAATGATGGGGGGGGCAGTGACCGGGCCGCCCAGGGCCTCGATCACATCTTCGGCCCCGCGCACCAGGATCGCGCCATCGCGGATCAACAGATTGCCGCCACCGGCGCGGGCATCCATCGGATGACCGGGCACCGCCATCACCTCGCGCCCCTGATCAAGCGCCATGCGCGCGGTGATCAGCGACCCGGATCGCGTGGCAGCCTCGACCACGATGACGGCGCGCGACAGGCCCGACACGATGCGGTTGCGGCGCGGGAAATGGCGGGCTTGCGGGTCGAGCCCAAAGGGCATTTCGCTGATCATCAGCCCATGGGCCGCGATCTGGGCGGCCAGATCGATGTTCTCGGCGGGATAGATGCAATCGAGGCCCCCGGCCATGACAGCGATGGTGCCGGTGTCCAGCGCGGCGCGATGGGCCAGCGCATCGATGCCGCGCGCCAGACCCGACACGATGACATGGCCGGCCGCCCCCAGATCACCCGCCAGCCGGCGCGCCATGCGCGTGCCCATGGCCGATGCGTTGCGCGTGCCGACCAGGGCCAGCATCGGCCGGTGCAGCAGTTCGATCCGGCCCTTGGCCCACAACAGGGGCGGGGCATCGGCGATTTCGGCAAGGGCCGCGGGGTAGTCGCGATCGCCAAGGCAGATCATCTTGGCACCGGCGCGTTGGGCGGCGCGCCATTCCGCCAATGCCACGGCTTCGGGGCAGGGGGCATAGCCATCCACGCCCGCCGCACGCGCCAGATCGGGCAGCGCCGCCAGCGCCGCGCGCGCACCGCCATGCGCGCCCATCAGCCGCAGATAGGTGGCCGGACCCACCCGGCGCGAGCGGATCAGCCGCAGGCGTGCGATCCTGTCCGCCTCATCGGCGGCAGGAGCGGGCAGAAAGCTGTGGTCAGGTTCGGCGAATCCGAACTCGGTGTCGTGATGCATGGGCCAAGGCTAGGCCGATAATGGTTAACGCAATGTTACCGCCCCGACCCTCACGCCGCCGAACCGCCGACCGTCAGCCCGCCGATCAACAGCGTGGGCTGGCCCACGCCCACCGGCACCCATTGGCCCGCCTTGCCGCAATTGCCCATGCCCGGGTCCAGCGCCATGTCATTGCCGATCGCCCGGATCTGTTGCAGCGCGGTGGCCCCATCGCCGATCAGCGTGGCGCCTTTGACCGGCGCGCCGATCACGCCGTTCTTCACGCGATAGGCCTCGGTGCAGCTGAACACGAATTTGCCGTTGGTGATATCGACCTGACCGCCGCCAAAACCGACGGCATAGATGCCATCCCTGAGATCGGCCAGGATATCGGCGGGGTCGGCATTGCCGCCCAGCATGTAGGTGTTGGTCATCCGTGCCATCGGCGCATGGGCATAGCTTTCGCGCCGCCCGTTGCCGGTGGCGGCCACGCCCATCAGACGGGCCGATTGCCGGTCTTGCATGTAGCCCACCAGAATGCCGTCCTCGATCAGCACATTGCGGGCCGATGGCGTGCCTTCGTCATCGACGCTGATCGATCCGCGCCGGTCGGGGATGGTGCCATCATCAAGAACGGTCACACCCGGCGCTGCGACGCGCTGGCCCATCAGACCGGCAAAGGCCGATTGCTTCTTGCGGTTGAAATCGCCCTCCAGCCCATGGCCCACCGCCTCGTGCAGCAAGATCCCGGGCCAGCCGGGGCCAAGCACCACATCCATGGCACCCGCCGGGGCGGGTTCGGCCGACAGGTTGACCACCGCGATGCGCAGCGCCTCACGCGCCAGCGCCTCCCAATGGGGGCGTTCCAAAAGACCGGTCAGACCGATTCGCCCGCCGCCGCCCGCGCTGCCTGTTTCGCGGCGGCCCTTGTCTTCGACGATCACCGAAATGTTGAGCCGCACCATGGGCCGCACATCGCGCACCCGGCCACCTTCGGGGCGCAAGATCTCCACCTCCTGATGGCTGGCCGCCAGCGAGGCCGACACTTGGACGACCTTTGGGTCAAGGGCACGGGCAAAGGCGTCGATCTGGGCCAGCATATCAAGCTTTACGGCAAATTCCGCGCCCGCCATCGGGTCGGCATCGGTGTAAAGCCGCTGATTGGTGCCGTGCGGCGCTTCGGCCAGCGTGCCGCCGCCATCGCCCACCGCCAACCGCGCGGTTTGCGCGGCGCGGCGCAGGGCGGCTTCGGAAATTTCGGTGGAATGGGCATACCCCGCCACCTCGCCCTTGACCGCGCGCAGGCCGAAGCCTTCGCCGGCATCATAGCTGGCGGTCTTGACGCGCCCGTCATCGAACACCAGCACCTCGGAGCGGCGGCGTTCCAGAAACAGCTCGCCATCCTCGGCGCCGGCGGTGGCCGCGCGCAAGATGCCAAGCGCTGCCGCCTCGTCGATCAGTGTCTCGAAGGGGCGAAAGGGGGGGTGATCGGACAAGGTGCCTCCGGCGTGGATGGGCTGCCGCAAAAATGACCGCGGTCACATTCGCGCAGGGTGAGACATTTAGACCAAATGCGTTGGCGTCGTCTCAGCTATATGGTCCGTTCGACAAAGAACGCAACGGCACGCCGCAGATGAACCCATGGGTGGTGCGCCGGGAAAGACAGGACAGACCGCAATGACCCTTCGCAAGATGCTGGGCGGCCTTGGGGCCGCATTTGGTGCAACCCTGTTCGCGGGCATGGCAGCGGCACAAACCGCCTCGATGCGCGATGGGCTGGACATCATCGGGGCGCCCGTGCCCGGTGGCATTGGCTTTCAGCCCGGTGTCACCGAAGTGGCGCGCGATATTCGTGCGCTCGACAGTTTCCTTCTGGTGATCATGACGGCGATCGTGCTGTTTGTCACGGCGTTGATGATCTGGGCGGCGGTCCGCCACAATGCCAAGGCGAACCCGAAGCCCGCCACCTTCACCCACAACACCCGCATCGAAATCGCATGGACCGTCGTGCCCCTGATCATCCTTGTGGTGATCGGCGCCTTTTCGCTGCCGGTGCTGTTCAAGCAGCAAACCATCCCCGAGGCGGATGTGGTCGTGAAGGCCACGGGCTATCAGTGGTACTGGGGCTATGAATACCCCGAGCATGGCATCGTCTACGACAGCTTCATGCTGCGCGAGGATGAGTTGGAGGAATTCGGCTATTCGCGCGACGAATACCTGCTTGCCACCGACACCGCCATGGTCGTGCCGACCGGCGCGACCGTCGTGGTGCAGGTCACTGCCTCGGACGTGATCCATTCCTGGACCGTCCCCGCCTTTGGCGTGAAGCAAGATGGCGTGCCGGGTCGTCTGGCCGAGTTGTGGTTCAAGGTCGAGCCGGGTCAGGAAGGCGTCTATTTCGGCCAGTGTTCGGAATTGTGCGGTGTGAACCATGCCTATATGCCGATCACCGTCTTTGCCGTGACGCAAGAAGAATACGATGCCTGGATCAATGGCGAAGCGCAGGATTTCGCCAGCGCGGGCGGCATGCGGGCGCCGCGGGTTCTGGAACTGGCTTTGGCCAACTGATCTGACAGGCCGGGCTTGGGTCCGGCTTGTTTTCTATTCCCGGGCCGATGCCCGACCTTGATCGCAGGATTTGGCAAGCGCCCATGACCGACCTGACCACCAACACCTCCGCACACGCGACCGAAGGCGAAGCGCGGTTTGGCGATTACATACAGCTTCTCAAGCCGCGGGTGATGTCGCTGGTGGTCTTTACGGCCCTGGTCGGTCTTTTGGTGGCGCCCGTCCGCGTCGATCCGATGATCGGTTTTACCGCGATCTTGTTCATCGCGCTGGGTGCGGGTGCGTCGGGCGCGCTGAACATGTGGTATGATGCCGATATCGACCGGGTGATGCGCCGCACCGCCCGCCGCCCCGTGCCAGCGGGCAAGGTCGCGCCGGGTGAGGCGCTGTCGCTGGGCCTGTGGCTGTCGGCGATTTCGGTGGCGATGCTGGGCTTGGCGACCAACTGGATGGCCGCAGGGCTGTTGGCGTTCACGATCTTTTTCTACGCGGTCGTCTACACCATCTGGCTCAAGCGCGCGACGCCGCAGAACATCGTGATCGGCGGCGCCGCGGGGGCCTTTCCGCCCATGGTGGGCTGGGTTGCGGCCACAGGGTCGGTCAGCCTTGAGGCGGTGCTGATGTTCGGGCTGATCTTCATGTGGACGCCGCCGCATTTCTGGGCGCTCGCGCTGTTCATGAAAGCGGACTACCACGAAGCAAAGGTGCCGATGCTGACCGTGACCCATGGCCGGCCGGAAACGCGGCGCCAGATCCTGATCTACACGGTGTTGCTGGCGCCTGTGGCGCTGGGCCTGGCGCTGACATCGATCGCCGGGCCGGTCTATCTGGCGGCCGCGATCGTTTTGAACGCCATCTTCCTCAAGGGCGCGTGGGACATCTGGCGCCGCGATGAGGCTGTGGCCGAGGCCGATGGCTACGCCGTTGAAAAGCGCGTCTTTCGCTTCTCTCTCTATTACCTGTTCTTGCACTTTGGTGCGCTTTTGGCCGATGCGGGCCTGCGCGTCTGGGGGATTGTCTGATGCCGATCACGCAAACCCATGAGCTGCACAAGCGCCGCTTTGGCCGCAATCTGGGTGTGGCGCTGAGCCTTGTGGGATTTGCCGCCATTGTCTTTGGCCTGACTGTCGCCAAGATCCGGCAAGGATCCCTGATGGAAGGGTTCGACCATCAGCCGCGCGTCTCGGTCACCCCCCCGGTGGAGCGTGATCAATGAGTGCCAATTCCAAGGTCGTCACGCGTCTTTTGGGCGTGATCGTCGTGATGAGCGCGCTGGCCTGGGGCTCGGTTCCGTTCTACGACTGGTTTTGCCGCGTGACGGGCTTTGGCGGCACCACACAGGTGGCCAGCGGCGACAGCGAGGTGATCCTCGATCAGACCATCCGCGTGCGCTTTGACGCCAGCCTGGCCCATGACATGCCGTGGGAATTCCGCGCCATGCAGCCGCATATGGATATCCGGATCGGGGAAACCGGTCTGGCCTTTTACGAGGCCTACAACCCGACCGACAAACCCGTGGCCGGCACCGCGTCGTTCAATGTCGCACCCTTTTCGACGGGCGGCTATTTCGTCAAGATCGCCTGTTTCTGCTTTGAGCTGCAGGTCTTGCAACCCGGCGAACGGGTGCAGATGCCGGTCAGCTTTTTCGTCGATCCCGCCATCGTCGACGACCCGGACGCGAACGGCACCCCCGCCATCACCCTGTCCTACACCTTTCACGTGACGGACATCCCCCAAGACCTTGCCGCGCTGGACGCATCCGCGCCTGTGGCGAACTGAAGACACCCCGGACCGAGGACGATACCCATGGCCCATACCAAGAACCACGACTATCATATCATCAACCCCTCGATCTGGCCCTTCATCGCGGCGGCCTCGGCTTTCGCGATGCTGTTTGGCGCCGTGAACTGGATGCATGACGGCACACCCTGGATGTTCCTGATGGGGTTTGTTGCCGTCTTGTACGTCATGTTCGGCTGGTGGGCCGATGTGGTGTCGGAAAGCAATTCGGGCGACCATACGCCGGTCGTGCGGATCGGTCTGCGCTATGGCTTCATCATGTTCATCATGTCCGAGATCATGTTCTTTGCGGCATGGTTCTGGGCCTTTTTCAAGCATGCCATCTACCCGATGAACATGTACGAGGCGTCGGCCTATGTGCCGCCGGAAATCTACGCGGTTGATCCCTTTCACCTGCCGCTGATCAACACGCTGGTGCTGCTGTTGTCGGGCTGTGCCGTGACATGGTCGCACCACGCGCTGGTGCATGGCGGCCCCCGCAAGGATGTGGCCAACGGGCTGATCATCGGTGTGGTGCTGGGCCTGCTCTTTACCGGGTTGCAGGGGTTCGAATATTACGAACTGATCGCCCATTACGGCTGGACCTTCGGGGGCGACAAGTTCTTTTCGACCTTTTTCCTCGCGACCGGCTTTCATGGGATGCATGTGGTCATTGGCACGATCTTCCTGTTCGTGTGTTGGCTGCGGGTGCTGAAGGGTCATTTCACCGCCGAAAAGCACATCGGCTTTGAAGCGGCGGCCTGGTACTGGCATTTCGTGGATGTGGTGTGGCTGTTCTTGTTCCTGGCCGTCTATATCTGGGGTCAGGCAGTCGTCATCGGCTAAGCCCGGCGGGGTGGGGGGCTTTGCCCCCCGTCACCCGGTCCGGGTGGCACGCCGGAGTATCTGGAACGCAGCGAGGGGCGCGATTTGACCTCGCCGCGGCATGGAGGGCCTGCCGTTCGGGCGGGCCTTTTCTTTGGGAGGGATGGCATGGGACGGTTGATCGGTGCCCTGGTCCTTGGGGTTGCGGGGGTTGCGATCCTGATGTCGCTGGGCATCTGGCAGATGCAGCGCCTGGCGTGGAAAGAGGGCATTCTGGCCGAGATCGCGGCGCGCATCGCGGCCGATCCGGTGGCCTTGCCCCTTGTACCTGACCCCAAGGATCACCCCTATCTGCCCGTCGCCCTGGAGGGACGATTTGATCCCGGCTTCGTGCGGGTGCTGGTCAGTCAAAAGGGCATGGGCGCGGGGTATCGCATCATCTCGGCGCTTGAGACACCGACGGGGCGCCGGGTTTTGGTCGATCGCGGGGTGATACCGGTCGCGGCCGCGATGCCACCGGATGGTTTGGGCGCGGTCAGCGTTACCGGCAATCTGCACTGGCCCAAGGAGCGGGACGGATTTACCCCTGCAAATGATCTGGCGGACAATCTGTGGTTTGCCCGCGATGTGGCGGAGCTGGCGGCGCATCTGGGGGCCGAGCCGGTTTTGCTGATCGCGCGCACGATCACCCCCGCCGAGGCCGCGATCAGGCCCCTGCCGGTCGGGCTCGAGACCATTCCCAACGACCATCTGAGCTATGCCATCACGTGGTTTTCGCTGGCGGCCGTGTGGTTGGGGATGACACTGTTCCTGCTCTGGCGTACAGGGACGCGATCTGCATAAGGGACGGCTTGGTCGATGCGCTACATCTCCACCCGGGGTCAGGCCCCCGAATTGAGCTTTGAAGACACGATGCTGACGGGGCTGGCGCGCGATGGGGGCCTTTATGTGCCCGCCAGCCTGCCGCGTTTTGCACCCGGCGATATCAGCGCCATGGCGGGCCTGTCCTATGAGGAGGTCGCGTTTCGCGTGATGCGCCCCTTTATCGGCGATGCCTTCAGCGATGCGGAATTTGGTGACATCATCGCGCGCGCCTATGCGGGCTTTGGCCATGCGGCGCGTGCGCCACTGAAACAGCTGCAAGACAATCATTTCCTGCTTGAGCTGTTTCACGGCCCCACGCTGGCCTTCAAGGATTTCGCGATGCAGCTGATCGGTCAGCTGTTTCAGGCGGCGCTGGCGCGGTCGGGCAAGCGCGTGACCATTGTGGGGGCCACCAGCGGCGACACCGGGTCGGCCGCGATGGAGGCGTTTCGCGGGCTGTCGAATGTGGATGTCTTCATCCTTTATCCGCATGGCCGGGTATCGGATGTGCAGCGCCGCCAGATGACCACCGTGACCGAGGCCAACGCCCATGCGCTGGCCATCACCGGCACCTTCGACGATGCGCAGGCGCGCCTGAAGGATATGTTCAACGATTTCACCTTTCGCGATGAGGTGCGGCTGGCGGGTGTGAATTCGATCAACTTCGCGCGCGTGCTGGCGCAGGTGGTCTATTATTTCACCGCAGCCGTCGCCTTGGGTGCGCCGCACCGCCCCGTCAGCTTTACGGTGCCGACGGGCAATTTCGGCGATGTCTTTGCAGGCTATCTGGCCAAGCGGCTGGGTTTGCCGATCGAGCGGCTGGTGGTGGCCACCAATCAGAACGACATCTTGCACCGGGCGCTGTCGTCGGGCGAATATGCCACCCATGGCGTGACGCCCACGATCAGCCCGTCGATGGACATTCAGGTCAGTTCCAATTTTGAACGGGCGCTGTTTGACGCCTATGGCCGCGATGGCGTGGCTGTCGCGCAGTTGATGGATGCGTTGAAGGCGGGCGGTTTCCACATCAGCGAGGGCGCGCTTGCGGCATTGCGCGCCGATTTCGCCTCGGGGCGCGCATCGGAAGCCCAGACCGCTGCCATGATCGCGCGCGCCCGCGCCGAGATGGGCGAGCTTTTGTGCCCCCATTCCGCCGTCGGCGTGCATGTCGCGCAGGGGTTTCTTGGCACAACGCCCATGGTTACGCTGGCCACCGCCCATCCCGCGAAATTCCCCGATGCGGTCGAGGCCGCGACGGGGCTTCGCCCGGCCCTGCCGCCGCGAATGGCCGATCTGTTCGACCGCCCCGAGCGGATGACGCGGGTCGATAATGATTTGACTGCGATTGAAACCCTGATCCGCGAGGCATTGGCCCAGTGAGCGTCGAACTTCATACCCTATCGAACGGCCTGCGGATTGTGACCGAGCATATGCCGGGGCTGGAATCGGCCGCGCTTGGTCTGTGGGTGTCGGCCGGTGGCCGGCACGAGGCCGCCGACCAGAACGGCATCGCGCATTTTCTTGAACACATGGCCTTCAAGGGCACAAGGCGCCGCACCGCATTGCAGATCGCCGAGGAAATCGAAGATGTGGGCGGCTATATCAACGCCTACACAAGCCGCGAGGTCACGGCCTATTACGCGCGGGTTCTCAAGGATGATGTGCCCCTGGCACTCGATCTGATTGCCGACATCGTCTTGAACCCGATCTTTGATCCGCGCGAGATCGAGGTGGAGCGCGGCGTGATCTTGCAGGAAATCGGACAGGCCGCCGATACGCCCGACGACATCATCTTTGACTGGCTGCAAGAGGTCTCGTATCCCGGGCAGGCTTTGGGGCGCACGATCCTTGGGCCCAGCGACCGGGTGCGCGCCTTTGGGCGGGCAGATTTCGACCGGTTCGTGGCCAGCCATTACGGGCCGGGTCAGTTGATCTTGTCGGCGGCCGGTGCGGTCGATCATGACCGGATCGTGCGCTTGGCGGAGGCGATTTTCGGCCATCTGCCGCCGTCGCATCCGATGCAGCCGGAAGCAGCCACATTCGCCAGCGGCGAGCGCCATGAGATCAAGGCGCTGGAACAGGCGCATTTCACCCTTGCGCTCGAGGCGCCGGGGTATCGGTCGGATGATTTCTACACCGCCCAGATCTATGCCAGTGCTCTGGGTGGGGGGATGTCGTCGCGGCTGTTTCAGGAAATCCGCGAAAAGCGGGGCCTGTGTTACACGATCTATGCCCAGGTCGGCAGCTATGACGACACCGGCATGTTGACCATCTATGCCGGCACCTCGGGCGAGGATCTGGCGCAACTGGTGGGGCTGACCGTTGATGAGTTGAAACGCTCGGCCGAGGATATGAGCCGGGCCGAACTGGACCGCGCGCGGGCACAGATGAAGGCGGGGTTGCTGATGGGGCTTGAAAGCCCATCGGCGCGCGCCGAACGTCTGGCACGGCTGGTGGCGGTGTGGAACCGCGTGCCGCCCCTGACCGAAACAGTGGCCCAGATCGAAGCGGTGACGCTGGCGGGCTTGCGCGATCACGCGGTGGGCCTTGTGGGGGCGGGGCAAGCGGCGATGGCGCTTTACGGACCCGTGGCCGGCGCACCCCGCTTGGGCAAGATCACGGAGCGGCTGGTCGCCTGATGCTTTTGCGCAAACGGCATCTCAGGCTTGAGACCGAGCGCCTGACGCTCCGCTTGCCGCGCCATGCCGATTTCCGGTCCTGGGCGGCCCTGCGCGATGGATCGCGCGGGTTTCTGACCCCGTGGGAACCAGGCTGGGCCGCCGATCATCTGAGCCGCAAGAGCTTTACGGGGCGTGTCTATTGGGCGCAACGCGCGCTTGGCGATGGCACTGCGGTGCCGCTGTTCATCGTGCGGCGATCCGATGAGACGCTGCTGGGCGCCATCACGCTTGACAATATCCGCCGCGGTCCGGCGCAATCGGCCACGCTGGGTTACTGGATCGGCGCGCCCCATGCGCGGCAGGGCTACATGCGCGAGGCCATCGAGGTCATGGTCCATCATGCCTTTCGCGGGCTGGATCTGAGCCGGGTCGAGGCGGCGTGCCTGCCGGAAAACATCGCCTCGCGGGGGGTTCTGGAAAAGACCGGCTTCAAATACGAGGGTGTGGCGCAAAGCTATCTCCAGATCGGCGGGCGGTGGCGCAACCATGTGCTGTATGCCCATCTGCGCCATGACCGGCGCGGGCGCACCGATGTGGCCTGAGCCGTGACACCCCGAACCGGAGCGCGCGAGATGACCGATTTTCTGACCCGACTGGCAGCGATCTTGCCGCCGCAGGCGATCCGCGATGTCACGCCCGCCTATCTGGAGGAACCGCGCGGCCGTTGGCAGGGGCGGGCCCTGGCGATTGTGGCGCCTGCCAGTGTCGACGAGGTCTCGGCGGTGCTGGGGCTGTGTTCGCAGACGGGCACGCCCGTCATTCCCTATGGCGGTGGCACGGGGCTGGTGGGCGGCCAATTGGCAGAAGAGGGCACAGCGCCCGTGATCTTGACGCTGGAGCGGATGCGCGCGCTGCGCAGCTTTGATGTGGATGCGGGCACGCTGACCATCGAGGCGGGCGCGATCTTGCAAGACATCCATGCCATGGCCGAGGCGCAGGGCTGG
Organism: uncultured Roseicyclus sp.; assembly: GCF_937892565.1. GTDB lineage: Bacteria > Pseudomonadota > Alphaproteobacteria > Rhodobacterales > Rhodobacteraceae > Roseicyclus. The sequence goes on from NZ_CALAHQ010000053.1 coordinate 13,672, forward strand.
ATCTTTCCGCTGACGCTGGCCAGCCAGGGCTCGGCGCGGCTGGGCGGGTTGCTTGCCACCAATGCAGGCGGGGTCAATGTGATCCGCTATGGCAATGCGCGCGATCTGGTTCTGGGGATCGAGGCGGTGCTGGCGGACGGCACGGTGATCAACACGCTTTCGCCCTTGCGCAAGAACAACATGGGCTATGATCTGCGCCATCTTCTGATCGGGTCCGAGGGCACGCTGGGGGTGATCACGGCCGCGTCCCTGCGGCTGTTTCCCAAGCCCGCGCGGCAAGGGGCGGCGATGGTGGTCGTGCCATCGCCCGAGGCGGCGCTGAGCTTGCTGAAGCTGGCGCAGGCGCGGGTGGGCGATGCGCTGTCGGCCTTTGAACTGATCAGCCAGCAGGGGTTGCTGTTTCTCGATGCGATGGGCCCCGAGACGCGCCAGCCCTTTGATCCGCGCCCCGAATGGATGTGCCTGATCGATCTGGGCATGGGGGCGGGCGGCAATCCCGAAGCGGCGCTGGAGGCGCTGTTTGCCGCCGCTTTCGAGGCGGGGCTGGTCAGCGACGGGGTGATCGCGCAATCCGATGGCCAGCGGGCCGAATTCTGGGCGCTGCGCGAAAACATCCCCGAGGCCAATCGCCGGATCGGGGCGGTATCCTCGCATGATATTTCGGTGCCGGTCGCGCTGGTGCCGCGCTTCATTGCCGAGGCCCCCGCGCGCATCGGGGCGGTGGGGGCGTTTCGGCTGAATTGCTTTGGCCACATGGGCGACGGCAATCTGCATTACAACGTCTTTCCGATGCCCGGCAAATCCCGCGCCGACCACGATAACCAGCGGGGCGCGATCAAGCGGGCGGTGCATGATCTGGTTGAAGAGCTGGGTGGGTCGGTTTCGGCCGAGCATGGGGTCGGGCGGCTCAAGGTCGATGATCTGGAGCGGTATGGCGATCCGGGCAAGCTTGTGGCGATGCGCGCGATCAAATCGGCGCTGGACCCCAGGGGCATCTTGAACCCCGGCGCGGTGCTGCGGCTCTGATCGGGCCGGGGGCCTTGCGGCCCCCGCGCGGCGCGCCGGCTCGGGCCCCGGTGGGGCCGCTCGCCGGCGCGCTGGGCGCGGGTGGCATGGCCAGTGCCCGTCCTTGGCGCGGCGCTGTTTGCGCCGGGTTGCGGCAGCGCCGCCTAGAAGGGCATTGGATGGGCCTTGTGGATCTGGTCGATCTCGGCCAGCTGATCGGCGCCAAGCGTCAGGTCGATCCCCTTGAGGATATGGGCCAGCTGGTCGCAGGTCGTGGCCCCGAAGATCGTCGAGACCCCAAAGGGGCGCTGCACGCTGAAGGCCAGCGCCATATGCACCGGGTCGAGGTCGTGGCGGGCCGCCATTTCCAGATAGGCCGATACCGCGTCAAAGGCGCGTGCGGTCTTGCGCCCGCCCAGATCGCCATTGATCGCCATCCGGCTGCCCGCAGGCAGGGCGCCGTTCTGGTATTTGCCGGTCAAAAGCCCCGTGGCCAGCGGTGAATAGCCCAGCAGCGTCACCGCCTCGTTCACCGCCAGTTCCGCCAGATCCGTGTCGTAGAGGCGGCACAGCAGGGAATATTCGTTCTGGATCGATTGCACCCGCGGCAGGCCATGCGCCCGGGCAAGATCCAGCCATTGCGCGGTGCCCCATGCGCTTTCATTCGAGAGCGCGAAGTGACGGATCTTGCCCGATTTCACGGCGCGCTCTGCTGCCTCGAGCAGGGCCAGCATATCGGCGCGGGTCGCGGCGCGATCCTGAGCGGAAGGGTCATAGCGCCAGTTCTGGCGAAAGTGGTAGCTGCCCCGGTTGGGCCAGTGGATCTGGTAGATGTCGATCACATCGGTCTTGAGCCGCACAAGCGAGGCATCGAGCGCCTGGGCAAAGGTTGCGGGGGTGATGTCTTGGCCAAAGCGCACAAAGCCCGCATTCTTGCCGGTGATCTTGGTGGCCAGCAGGTAGTCGCCGCGCCGGCCCGGATGCTGTGCGTTCCAGTTGCCCAGCACCGTTTCGCTCAGCCCCACGGTTTCGGGGGTGACCGGGTTGACCGGATACATCTCGGCGGTGTCGATGATGGTGATGCCCGCATCAAGCGCCATGTCCATCTGGCGGTGTGCGTCACCTTCGGGGGTGTGGGTGCCCCATGTCATCGTGCCCAGACAATAATCGGTGATCTGGGTGTCGGTCGTGCCGAGGGTGATCTTGCGCATGGGGTGTGTGTCCTGTCATCGCCTTGGGGGCGGACACTAGGGGACGGAGCGGGATCTGCAAGGTCGGGGCTTGAGAACATATCATGAACATGTATCTTGTGGGTCATGGATATGCCCATGCTGACCCGTCAGAGCCATCGCCATGACCGCCCCGGAGTGCCGCTTTTGGGCCGCTTCCGGCTGTCGGGCGGGCGGGCACACGAGATCTGCGGCGCGGCGCGGCGGCGGTTGGCCTTGTGGCTTTTGGCTGGAGTGCCGGGGCCGGTGATCTGGATTCGGCCCGCATGGCACCCTGACAGGCTGCATATGGCGGGCGTGCGGGGCGAGATCGATCCGAGCCGTTTGATCATGGTCACGCCCGAGCGGCCCGAGGATCTGCTGTGGGTGATGGAGGAGGCGCTGCGCGCGGGTGCGGTGGCGGCCGTGATCGGCGATCTGCCCGAGGCTCCGGGGCTGACGCCGATCCGCCGGTTGCATCTGGCCGCCGAGGCGGGGGTGGCGGCGCATGGGCAGATGGCGCTGGGGCTGGTGTTGACGCCGGGGGGGGGCGGCGCGCCGGGGGTGGAAAGCCGCTGGCGGCTGGAGCCCGCCCATGACACCCGCGCCGAGGGGTGGCATTTGTCGCGTCTGCGCGCGCGCGATGGTGGCCCGGGCGACTGGCTGGTGCGGCGCGACAGGGCGGGGCATGTGGCGATCTGCGACCGGGTGGTGGTTCCGGCCTGAGCCTGTGGCCCGCGCCCCAAGGGTGAAAATCGCGCGTGCATCGCCGGCCCGGCCCGGCTAGGCCTAGGCTGACGTCCTTGCGCCCCGTG
>NZ_CALAHQ010000054.1 GCF_937892565.1 uncultured Roseicyclus sp.
TGGTTCTTTGGCCTTCTGGCGCTGACGGGGCTGTTTGGCTTTGTCATCGCCTTGGCGATCTTCATGCTGGCCTTCTTTCGCGTCCGCGCGCAGGTCAGCTGGGGCCAAACACTGACCCTTTCAGCCCTTGCGATCTTGTTGATCTGCGGGCTGGCGTGGGTCTTGAACCGCGATTTCCCGCCGGGTCTTTTGCAAGAGTTCGTGCGTTTGCCATGGCCGTTGACATGACGCGCCACCTTGCATGACCGAAGGCCAACATGACATCAGGTGGCCAACCCGCCTGCGCAAGATGATGGAGCGCGCGACCCATGCTATCGACACCGTTGAGCGATCCGCGCCGCCGCCTCTTGACGGTGGGATTGGCGCTGATCGGCACGGGCGTGTTCTGGGTGCTGTCCTTGCCGCTGCCGTTTCTGTTCGGACCCCTCTTTGCATGTCTTCTCGCGGCATTGGCGGGTGCACCGCTTAAGGGGTTGGGGCAGGTTTCGGTCGCGGCGCGCACGATCTTGGGCGTGGCGGTTGGGGCCTCGCTCACGCCTGAAGTGGTTGCGCGGGTGCCGCAAATGGCGGCGTCGGTTGCGCTGATCCCGCTTTATGTCGCGGTGATCGGGCTGGTGGGCGTGCCCTTCTTTCGCAAGATCTACAAGTTCGACTGGGCGACCAGCTGGTATGCCGCAATGCCGGGCGGGCTACAGGACATGGTGGTCTTCGGGCAGGAGGCAGGGGGCGATGTGCGCGCCCTCAGCCTCATCCATGCGACACGGGTGTTGATCATCATCACGGTTGCGCCCCTGATCCTGACGCTTGGTTTTGGGGTCTCGCTCGACAATCCAATCGGCGCACCAGCGGCAGAGCTCCCCCTGCACGAGATGGCGATCATGGCCGCCGCTGCGCTGATCGGCTGGAAGGGCGGAGAGAAGATCGGGCTTTTCGGGGCCTCGATCCTTGGGCCGATGATCGTCACCGGTGTGTTGTCGCTGACCGACATCATCCATTACCGCCCACCGACCGAGGCGATTCTGGTCGCGCAGTTCATGATAGGGATCGGCATCGGCGTCTGTTATGTCGGTGTGACACTGCACGAAATCCGCCGCGATGTGTCGGCAGGTGTGATCTTTGTGCTGATGCTGGCCGGGCTAGCGGCGCTGTTTACCGAGGTGGTGGTGCTCTTGGGATTGGCGCCCGCGGTGGACGGCTTCATCGCCTTTGCGCCGGGCGGGCAAGCCGAGATGACGATGCTGGCCATCATCGTGGGTGCCGATCTTGGCTATATCATCGTGCATCACCTGACGCGGGTGCTTTTGGTTATTTCAGGCGCGCCGGTCGTGGCGCGACTGATACGGCTGCGAGAGCGGCAGGATCGGGAAAGGGACGGGGAGGGTGAACTGTAAATTTTGCAAATCCGCCAAAAGGGCAAACGATTTGTCCGAATTCCGGCGGTTAGGGCAATCTTGCCCGAGGAGGTGCCGCCGCCCGGCCCGAGCGAACCGTACGGTCTTTGAACAAGATGTTGTTTTATTGATTTCAATGGTTTAATGATTGTAGCGCGTTGGATGCCAGATCCATAAGCTCCGCCACTTGCCCATCGCAAACCCGAGATGACGGCCCTGACGGGGCCTTTTTTTCAAGGGGTTTAGCAAGGCCATCCGACTTTCGGAGACTCGCGGTTTCGCCGAAATTGGTCTCTGAACGCCCCGCGTCTCTTTCCATCCGCCCTTCACCCAAATCGAGACGGATCCGAAATATTTAGCGATTTCAGCATTTTGTCGAAATCGAATTGCGCCGCAGTTAAAGCGGGTTCGTGGGCTCTCGGTGCGAATAGAGACACCCGAAGGCGGCGTTGCTGTGAGTGGTGTCGCGCATTTCTGCCGCGTTGAACTCTGGTGACCGAGCGTTAGGTGGCGAAGCGGAAAAATTGAGATTGGCACCATGACAGACATGCCCCCGACCCGTGCCGCAGGCGAAGAGCTTTTGGCGGCTTTCGCGCCCCGTATGGGGCGGCGCTATGCCAATGGCCGCAATACGGACCACGGACCCGGCGCACATCAGGCAGTTTCAGGGCTATCGCCTTACATCCGGCGCAGGTTGGTGCTGGAAACCGATGTGGTTGCGGCGGCGCTGGCTGGGCATGGACCCGATGACGCTGAAAAATTTGTGCAAGAGGTGATCTGGCGCGGTTATTTCAAGGGTTGGCTGGAACGTCGCCCGCAGGTCTGGGACAGTTATCGCAACGGGCTGGACGCTGATCTGGCCACCCTTGCGCGTGACCGCCGCCTGCGCCGCGATGTGGATCGCGCGATGGCTGGGCAAACGGGTTTGGCGTGCTTTGATGCTTGGGCCACCGAACTGGTGGATACCGGTTATCTCCACAACCATGCACGGATGTGGTTCGCTTCTATCTGGATCTTTACGCTGGGGCTGCCATGGCGGCTGGGGGCTGATTTCTTTTTCCGTCACCTGCTTGATGGCGATGCCGCCTCGAACACGCTGGGTTGGCGCTGGGTGGCGGGGCTGCACACGCGCGGCAAGCCCTATCCGGCCGATGCGCAGAATATCGCCACCTTCACGGCCGGTCGGTTCACCCCGCGACGAAGTGATCTGGCCGAGGTCACGCAAGGTCTTGAGGCAACCGAGCCTGACGGCCTGCCGTCCGTTTTGCCGCTGCGCCCGGTCACGCCACCGCAACCCGGCCGCCCAACGGCCTTGCTGATCACGGATGAGGATTGCCGGGTTGAGGATTTTGACCTTGCTGCATTGGATATCCGAGCGGCGGCTACGCTCAGAACGGGTCATCTGCGATCCCCTCTGCCTGTATCTGGTCTTGTCTTGCGCTTTGAGGATGGTGCGCTGGCGGATGCCGCAGCGCGGGCTGGTGTGGCGTCAGAGGCGATAGAGGCAAACGACCCCGCCGGCTTGGCACGATGGGCGGCGGGTGTGGGTGCCACACAGATCGTGACCCCCTTTGTCACGCGCGGCCCATTGCGCGACTGGCTGGACGAGGCCACCCCGGCTTTGGTCAAGCAAGGCATAACCCTGTGCGAATGGCAGCGTGATTGGGACGCCGCGATATGGCCGCATGCAACAGCAGGGTTCTTCAAGGTCAAACAGAACATCCCCCGCATTCTTGAACAGACAGGTTTGGCATGATCCCTATCACCATCATCGGCGCGGGTATTGCTGGATTGGCCTGTGCGCGACGCCTGACGCAGGCCGGTCTTGCACCCGTCTTGTTGGATAAGGGGCGCGGGATCGGCGGTCGCGTGGCGACCCGACGCGTGGATGCCATGCAATTTGATCATGGTGCGCAATATGTCACCGCGCGCACCCCCAGTTTTGCGGCTGTCCTAGAAGGGTTGCAAACGGCAGGGGCGCTTGTCGATTGGCCGGATGACAACGGGCACCACCGCAGCGTCGGACGGCCCGGCATGTCATCACTGGCCAAGGCGATGGGGCAGGGGCTGGACATCCGGCAGGGCATGCAAGTCACCGGCGTGACACAAACCGGCGCGGGCTGGGACCTGCATTTGGGCGAAACACTCCTGCAAACCAAACGCGTGGTGATCACCGTGCCCGCACCGCAGGTAGCGGGGTTGTTGGGTGCAGATCACCCTTTGACCAAAGCTGCAAGCCCGGTGCGCATGGCGCCCTGCCTCACGCTGATGGCTGCCGTGACCGCGCCTGCGGCTTTTCAAAGCCGCCAAGATCTCGACGATCCGCTGGCATGGATCGCGCATGACAATAGCAAGCCGGACCGCCCGCAAGGGACCGCGCTGTGGGTCGCGCAGGCGGGCCAAGGTTTTTCGGAAATGCATCTGGAGCAAAATCCAACCGCCATCGCGCAGCTCATGCTCCCGTTGCTGTGTGACCGGCTGGGCGTGACAGCCGATCATGTAATCCATGCCGCGGCCCATCGCTGGCGCTATGCCCGCGTGACAGGGGCGCTGGGCCATCCGTTCCTGACCAGCGTGGATGGCACGCTGCATCTGGGCGGCGATTGGTGCATCGGTGCACGGGTCGAGGCTGCATGGCAAAGCGGGACCGCCATCGCCGATGACATTCTGGCGCGCGCATGACCCTGCTGGATGATCCTCGCATTGCGCGCTTTCTGCGCTTGATCCGCGCCGCTCTGCGCCCCCCTCAGGGAGTGGGACGGATCGCGTTTGCGCTGTTCATGGGCTTGCTGTGTCATGCGACCTTCGCGGCGGCGGTGCTATCCATGATCGGGATGATGTTCTTTGGGTTGAGCGAAAGCTTTGGCACGGTGCCTTGGCCTATGGCGGCGCTGGCCAATGCTGCGCTGATCGTGCAATTTCCCTTGGCGCATTCGTTACTCCTGACCGGTCCCGGCGGGCGGTTTCTGGCCCGACTGATCCCCGGCTTGCATGGCAAGACGCTCGCCACGACCACCTATGCCATCATCGCATCAGCCCAACTGCTGGCACTGTTTGTGCTGTGGACGCCGTCGGGTATCGTCTGGTGGCGGGCAGAAGGCGCGGTGTTCTGGGCAGTGGTGGCCGCCTACGGGGCAAGCTGGCTGATCTTGTTGAAGGCCAGCTTCGACGCCGGAGCCGAGGTTCAATCGGGGGCATTGGGGTGGATGTCGCTGATGGCGCGCATAAGGCCCGTGTTTCCTGATATGCCCACCCAGGGGCTGTTCCGCGTCATCCGCCAACCGATTTATGTGGCATTCACGCTCACACTATGGACCGTACCCGTCTGGACGCCCGACCAGCTGGTGCTGGCGATCAGTTTCACGGCCTATTGCCTACTTGCCCCGCGTTTGAAGGAACGCCGCTTTGCCGCCCGCTATGGCAGCCGTTTCGACCATTATCGCGCGGCGGTGCCTTATGCCGTGCCTCGACTAACCCAATCAAAGGATCAGCGCGATGCGCAATGATCTGACGATCCATGACAAGGTGGCGGATCGCTGGTGGTCGGATGACATTCGCTGGGTTCGCACGCTGAGGAATCTGGTACCAGGCCGGCTGGCTTGGTTTG
>NZ_CALAHQ010000055.1 GCF_937892565.1 uncultured Roseicyclus sp.
AGGGCAAAGCCATGGCAAAGGTGCAACCGAAACTGGCAGGGGTCGATCCTGTCTGGAGCCGCATCCGCGAAGAGGCAGCACAGGCCGTTGCCGATGAACCGCTTCTGGGCGGCCTGATCCATGGCTGTGTGCTGCATCACGGAACGCTGGAAATGGCGCTGGCCTATCGCATGGCGCAAAAGCTGGCCTCGGGAGAGATGTCCGAACAGCTTTTGCGCGAGATCGCCGATGAAGCCTATGCCGCTGATCCATCGCTTGGGGTGGCAGCGCGTGCCGATATCATGGCGGTGTTCGACCGCGACCCAGCCTGCCATCGCTTCATTCAGCCATTGTTGTTTTTCAAGGGCTTTCAAGCGGTGCAGGCCTATCGTGTCGGTCATTGGCTCTGGCAACAAGGGCGTCACGATTTTGCCTATTTCGTGCAGATGCGTGTGTCTGAGGTATTTGGTGTGGATATCCACCCGGCTGCCCGCATCGGCAAGGGCATCATGATCGACCATGCCCATTCCATCGTCGTGGGCGAAACGGCAGTCGTAGGCGACAATGTGTCGATGCTGCACTCGGTCACGCTGGGCGGCACCGGCAAAGAGACCGAGGATCGCCATCCCAAGATCGGCGACGGTGTGTTGATCGGAGCAGGCGCCAAGGTGCTGGGCAATATCCGCATCGGCCATTGCTCGCGCATCGCGGCGGGTTCGGTCGTGCTCGAGGAGGTCCCGCCGTGCAAAACCGTGGCTGGCGTGCCAGCCCGGATCGTCGGCGAGGCTGGCTGCGAACAGCCTTCGATGTTGATGGATCACCTGTTGCCGGGCGCGGGAACGGTGGCGCAGGATAAGCCATAGGCTGTGCGTTCCGGGCCATCCTACGGGGCGTCATGAAATGAAAAAGCCAGCAGCATCGTTAGGTGCTGCGGGCTTTGATGCGTTTTGCGCCCGGCCTTAGCTGGCGCGACCCTGCCTTTTACGCTCATGGGGATCAAGAAAGCGCTTGCGCAAGCGGATCGCATTGGGTGTCACTTCGACCAGTTCATCATCATCGATATAGGCGATGGCCTGTTCCAACGTCATGGTTATGGGTGTGGTCAGACGCACCGCTTCATCGGTGCCTGATGCACGCACGTTGGTCAGTTTCTTGCCCTTCAGCGGGTTGACCTCAAGATCATTGTCTCGGCTATGCTCGCCGATGATCATGCCGGTGTAGATCGGTGCCTGTGCCCCGATGAACATGCGCCCGCGTTCTTCGAGGTTCCACAGCGCGTAGGCCACTGAAACCCCGTTCTCCATCGAGATCAGCACCCCCGCACGCCGCCCTTCGATTGGACCCTTGTAGGGCTCCCAAGCGTGAAAGACACGGTTCAAAACGCCCGTTCCGCGCGTATCGGTCAGAAACTCGCCGTGATAGCCGATCAAGCCACGCGAAGGCACCAGCGCGATGATGCGGGTCTTGCCCGCACCTGCGGGCTTCATTTCCTTCATGTCACCCTTGCGCGGCCCGGTGATCTTTTCGATCACGGCCCCGGTGAATTCATCATCCACGTCGATGGTGACCTCTTCGACCGGCTCGTGCCTGACGCCATCGATTTCGCGAAACAGCACCTGCGGACGCGAGATCGACAGCTCAAAGCCTTCGCGGCGCATGTTTTCGATCAACACGCCCATCTGCAATTCGCCGCGGCCTGCCACCTCGAAGGCTTCGCCGCCCGGCGTATCGGTGACCTTGATGGCGACGTTGCTTTCCGCTTCTTTCAGCAGCCGCTCGCGGATGACGCGCGATTGCACCTTCTTGCCGTCGCGCCCGGCCAGCGGGCTGTCGTTGATCCCGAAGGTGACGGTGATGGTCGGCGGGTCGATGGGTTGGGCATAGAGCGGCTTGTCCACTGCCAGCGCACAGATCGTGTCGGCCACGGTCGATTTGGTCATCCCCGCAAGGCTGACGATATCGCCGGCCAGCGCTTCCTCGATGTCTTGCTGGCTCAAGCCGCGAAAGGCTTGAATGCGCGTGACGCGAAACTGTTCCACCTTTTCGCCCAGACGGCTCAGCGTCTGCACGGTCTGGCCCACCCTCAGGCGACCTGATTCCACCCGCCCCGTCAGCAGTCGCCCCACAAAAGGGTCTGCACCCAGCGTCGTGGCCAACATCCGGAAATCTTCGTTTTGGCGCGCGATCTGACGCGGCGGTGGCACGTGGTTCACCACCAGGTCAAACAGTGCCCCCAAATCCTTGCGCGCACCGTCGAGCTTATGATCCGCCCAGCCCGCCCGGCCCGAGGCGTACATATGCGGAAAATCCAGTTGATCTTCGTCGGCATCGAGGGCTGCGAACAGATCGAAGACCTCATCGAGCGCGCGATCGGGGTCGGCGTCGGGCTTGTCGACCTTGTTGAGCACAACGATGGGTCGCAACCCAAGCGCCAACGCCTTAGATGTCACGAATTTCGTTTGCGGCATCGGGCCTTCGGCGGCATCGACCAGCAGCACCACACCATCGACCATCGACAAGATACGTTCGACCTCGCCGCCGAAATCGGCATGGCCGGGGGTGTCGACGATATTGATCCGCGTGCCCTTCCATTCAACGGATGTGGGCTTTGCAAAGATCGTGATCCCGCGCTCGCGTTCCAGATCATTGCTGTCCATTGCACGTTCTGCCACCGCTTGATTGTCGCGGAATGCACCGGATTGTTTGAGAAGATTGTCGACGAGCGTGGTCTTGCCGTGGTCGACATGCGCGATGATCGCAATATTGCGGAGGTCCATGGGGCGCCTTTTGAGGGAGACTTCGGGGTTGGCCCTGCCGTTACAGGCTATGGCCGCGTTTGGCTAGGCGGAAACGACCCCGGTTGTGGTGGCGGCCCGTTGTGACCTGATCGCGACACGCATCGCCAGGCAGGGCGCGGTCACTTGACCCGCCGAGCCGGATTTACAGCACCTCAGCAAAGCGGTCCGGGATACGGTAGATCGTCGTGCTGGCCACTGGCCCCCAGATGAATTGATCCTTGTGGTGTTCGGCCTGTCGCACCATCGCCGCCCGGATATCAGGCAGGGCGACATCTTCGCCGTCGATGTCATGCGTGCTGTGGCGCCACTTCAACGGTTTACGGCCGTGGCACACCCCGCCGCCCGAAGAACAGAAATATCGTGCCTCTTTCAGCCGACAGGTCCAGATGTCTTGCGCATTGATCAGGTCGAACACATGGCCTTCATTTGACAACAGGCCAATGTCATGTGGCATGCGCCCGGTCATGAAGCTGGCCCGCGACGGCCCACACAGCGGAATTTCGCAGTGCGCGGCGCGAAACACCGCCGCGCGCGCCATGATCCGGTCCAGATTGGGAGTCTGAAGGCGCACGCCAAACGCCGCACTTTGCTTCTGGAACGGCATGCAATTGTCAAAACTGACAAGCAGGATGTTTTTCCCGGTTGTCATGGGCCATCGCACTGCCGTCGCTCGTTATACTGTCACAGCACCCTTGATGGCATGCCGCACATGCTGCCAGATCGGAGCAACCTGCAATGGCACCGGATATCACCCCACAGGCTTGGCATGCGCCGTCCCAAAGGGCCCCGAACCTGTGATCAACTCTTGCGGCGCAGACGGATCACCACGTCGAGCTTGGCAATTTCATACCCTTCGGGCACTTCAGGAAGCGCGCGGATCTGAAGCTGTGCCGCCGGTGCATCGGTCAACCGACCGCTGTCTTCGAAGTGAAAATGCGGGTGGTCGTCCATTCGGGTGTCGAAATAGCTGCGCGAGCCATCGACCGTCACCTCCTGCATGAGACCCGCATCACAAAATGCCTTGAGCGTGTTGTAGACGGTGGCCAAGGATACGCGGTCGCCCGTCGCCAGCACCGCATCATGCAAGCCTTCGGCGGTCACATGGCGGTTTTGACCGTCGCCCACCAACATCGCGGCCAGGGCAAGGCGTTGCCGGGTCGGGCGCAGATCGGCCTCGATCAACCAGCTTTTTCCGCGTTCCAGCGCTTCGGGGGTCATGATCTTTGTCATCCTTGGCCTTGACATATGTATATTGAGGGCTTTGGCGTCGCGTTTCAATGTCAAACCGCCCGATCGCCCGCCACACTTGCGTCGTTACAAGCCCCGATGCTAGACCGGGCGTGCCGGCGCAGGGCCGGGGTCGTGCATTCTGCGGGGGGACATGGCAGATTATCCCACTTCCTTTGACCGTGACGCGCTTTTGGCCTGTGCGCGCGGTGAATTGTTCGGGCCCGGCAATGCCCAGCTGCCCGCGCCGCCCATGCTGATGATGGACCGCATCACCGAGATATCCGAAGACGGCGGGCTGCACGGCAAGGGGCATGTGGTGGCCGAATTCGACATCACCCCCGATCTGTGGTTCTTTGATTGTCACTTTCCGGGCAACCCGATCATGCCGGGCTGTTTGGGCCTTGACGGCTTGTGGCAACTGACCGGCTTCAACCTTGGCTGGCGTGGCTGGAAGGGGCGGGGTTATGCGCTGGGTGTGGGTGAGGTGAAACTGACCGGAATGGTGCGCCCCGATCGCCGCATGCTGACCTATTTTGTCGATTTCACCAAGGCGATCCAGACCCGCCGCCTGACCATGGGCGTGGCCGATGGCCGGGTCGAGGCCGATGGCGAAACGATTTATCTTGTCAAGGACATGAAGGTCGCGCTGAGCGAAAGCTGACCGGTCTTGTGCCCCATGCCTTGGGTCCTGATCCCGCTTCAGTCTCGATCCTTGTGAAAGCGGACGGCCCCCCGGCGGGTGTGAACCGGAGGGTTGGGGAATATTGCCAAGTCTTTCGTGCAACCCATATGGGCAAAGCTATCGGCTTGCACGGGTGCCCATCCATGCCCTACACAAGCGCCGAATGACTGAGGGAGGCCACATGCGCCGTGTCGTCGTCACGGGATTGGGCATCGTCTCGCCCATCGGAAACACCGCCGCCGAGGTGGAAGCCAGTCTGCGCGCCGGTCGCTCGGGGATCGAGACGCACCCGGATATGGTGGCGCATGGCTTTCGCAGCCAGATCGCCGGCACGCTCAAGATCGACCCGGCCGCGCATATCGACAAGCGGACCCTGCGCTTCATGGGTGCGGGTGCGGCCTATGCCCACATCGCCATGGCTGAGGCCATCGCGCAATCGGGCCTGACCGAGGATCAGATTGTCAACGAGCGCACGGGCCTGATCGCGGGGTCGGGCGGGCCATCGACCAGCGCCATGTTCGCGGCCCACCAATCGGTGCTGTCCACGGGTGCCACCAAGCGCATCGGTCCTTTTGCCGTGCCCAAATGCATGTCCTCCACGATCTCGGCCAACCTCTCCACGGCCTACAAGATCAAGGGCGTCAATTATTCCATCACGTCCGCCTGCTCGACCTCGCTGCATTGCATCGGGGCGGCGGCCGAACAGATCATGCTGGGCAAGCAAGATGTGATGTTTGCGGGCGGTGCCGAAGAGCTTGACTGGACGCTGTCGTGCCTGTTCGACGCCATGGGCGCGATGTCCTCGAAGTATAACGACACGCCGCAAACAGCCTCGCGCGCCTTTGATGCGGGCCGGGACGGCTTTGTCATCGCAGGCGGCGGCGGCATCGTGGTGCTGGAAGCGCTCGATCACGCGCTGGCGCGCGGCGCCACCATTCTGGGCGAGGTCACGGGTTTCGCCGCCACCTCCGACGGCCACGACATGGTCGCCCCAAGCGGCGAGGGTGGCGAGCGCGCGATGCGCCTTGCGCTGCAATCCCTGCCTGCGGGGCGCCGCGTCGATTACATCAACGCCCATGGCACATCGACCCCCGTGGGCGATGTGGGTGAGGTGCAGGCGGTCCGCCGGGTGTTTGGTCAGGGCACGACACCGCCGATTTCCTCGACCAAATCCATGACCGGCCATGCCCAGGGCGCCGCCGGCGCGCTCGAGGCGATTTTCTGCCTCCTGATGCTCAAGGGCGATTTCATCGCGCCCTCGATCAATGTCGAAACGCTGGACCCAGCGTTGTCGCCGGGTGAGATTGCGACCGACCTGCGCGAAAACGCGGGCCTCGACACGGTGATGACGAATTCTTTTGGCTTTGGCGGCACGAATGGCTCCATGCTGCTCAGCCGGTATCACGGGTAACGATCATGGCGAATTTGATGGCGGGCAAGCGCGGGCTTGTGATGGGTGTGGCCAATGA
>NZ_CALAHQ010000056.1 GCF_937892565.1 uncultured Roseicyclus sp.
CGTCACATCGGTGGTCAGATAGGCCGCGCGCGTCGTCAGGCCGATCCAGCCGCGACCTGCTGCGTTACGCCCTTCGGCCACGCGCCGCAGATCGGGCATCCCGTCTTCGAGCCGCATCACCGCCCCCCCAAGGCCCTCGCTCAGCGGCTCCAGCCGCAGGCCTGAGGCGATGGTGTCCTCGAATTCACGCGGGGCGGCGGGGCCCAGGGCGATCACGCTGTCGAATGCCCCCTCGGCCAGCCGATAAAGCCCTTGTTCCGCATCCATGATTTCGGCGGTAAAGCGACCGGGCGCGGTTTGCACCAACGCCATCTGTGTCACTGTGCCATCGGGCTCGGTCACGCTGAGCGGGCCCACGGCATCGCCCAAGGTGCGCCGTGTCACGCGGATCGTCTGGCCATCGGTCTGTGCGACCAGCGCCTCTTCCTCCAGCTCGGGCTCGCCCATCATCCAATGCGCCAAACGGCGCAGCATCTCAAGCTGGGGGCCGCCGCCTTCATAGCCGCGATCCCATAGCCATGCATGGTCCGAGGCCAAAAGCGCCACGCGCCCCTCGCCCACCCGGTCCAGTATCAACAGCGGCGCATCGCCATCGCCGGTCATCACCGTCTGGCCCGATTGTACCGTCACTTCGATCTGGCGCATCCAGCGGCCCCAGGGCTGGTCGCTGTCTGGCAAGGGTTGATGCGCCTCTTGCAGCCCCGCCGTGACCGGGTGTCGTTGGCCCAGTTCCGAAATCCTGGGCACAAAGGGCGCCTCGATCACCCGCGCGGTGGGCATTCCCGGCAAGATATCCGCCAAAGGCGAGCGATAGAGCGACGCGGCCGAGGCATAATCGGGCCCCGCCGCCACCAGCAGCGCGCCACCGTCTTCGACATAGCGGCGGATGTTGTCGAAATAGCTCAGGGGCAAGATGCCGCGCCGGCGGTAGCGGTCAAAGATGATCAGGTCGAAGTCATCGACCGAGTCCATGAACAATTCCCGCGTGGGAAAGGCAATCAGGCTCAGCTCGGTCACGGGCACGCCATCTTGCTTGTCGGGCGGGCGCAGAATGGTGAAATGCACCAGATCGACAGAGGGGTCGGATTTCAACAGGTTGCGCCATGTGCGCTGGCCCGGATGCGGTTCGCCCGAAACCAGTAGAACCGACAGCCGGTCGCGGATGCCGTTGATCTGCACCACGGCGGCGTTGTTGCGGTCGGTCAATTCGCCCGGCGCCCCGTCGATGATGAACTGCACCACGTTGCGGCCCGCCTGATCCAGCGTCAGGGGCAAGCGCAGCGTCTCGTTTGTGGGCACAACAAAGCTTTGGGCGGGGGCACCGTCGATGGCGATGGCAATCCCGGCCCGGCCGGCAAGATCGGCGGGCACAGCACCTTGATCGTCGATCCTGAGGGTGATCAACAATTCCTCGCCGATGATGCCAAAGGCGGGGGCGGTTTCGATCACAAGGCGGCGGTCCCAATCGGTGGCGCGCCCGGTCAGCAACGCATGCAGCGGCGCGGGCAGATCGGGCACAATCTGGGCATCGTGCAACTGCCCATCGGTGACGATGATGGCCCCCGCCACGCGCGCGCGGGGTTCTTCGGCCAACAGGCGCGACAGCGCCGTCATCGCCAGCGTGCCACCATTGTCGGGGTCATCGCCCACGCGCGCCAGACGCATCTCCATGCCCAGCGCCGCGATGTCGGCCTCAAGCGCGGCCAGGGCCGCCTCGGTCTGCTGGGCGCGGTCGGAAATGCGCTGGCTGGCGGATTGATCGACCACGACCAGCACGATGTCGGACAGCGGCTCGCGCTGTTCGGATTGCAGCGACGGGTTGGAAAGCGCGGCCAGCACCGCGACCGCCCCCGCCAACCGAAAGGGCCAGCCCGACAAGCCCCGCCAGATCGCCAGCGCCACGATCAGCACGCTTGCGCCCCCCAGCGCCCAGATCATCCAAAGCGGCAAAAGCGGATCGAACAAGATCGTCTGTGCCATGGCTATTGCCCCAACCGATCCAGAAGTGCGGGCACATGCACCTGATCGGATTTGTAGTTGCCCGACAGCACATGCATCACAAGGTTGACCCCGAACCGGAGCGCGATCTCGCGCTGGCGGTCGCCGGTTGCGCCGCGACCCACCGGATAGGATGGCCGGCCGGCCGCATCTTGCGCCCATGCCGCGGCCCAATCGTTGCCGCCGATCAGAACCGGGGTCACCCCATCGTTGAGGTTGCGAAACGGCATCCCCTCGACCTGTTCGGCGTCGGCGGGGGCGGCTTCGACCCAGATATCACGGCCCGGATGGCGACCGGGAAAATCTTGCAGCAGATAAAAGGTGCGGGTCAGCACGTGATCGGGCGGGATGGGTTCCAGCGGCGGAATGTCAAGCGCCGCAGCCAAGGCGCGCAAACGCCGTCCTTCGGGGGTGCCGGACCCAAGACCGCCCAGATGGGCGTCGCGCGTGTCAAAGATGATCATGCCACCCGAGCGCAGATAATCGTTCAACCGCCGATAGGCCGCGGCCGAGGGCAAGGGCTGGTCGGGCGCGATGGGCCAGTAAAGCAGCGGAAAAAAGCTCAGCTCATCGGTTTCAAGGGTCACGCCCATGGGTGCGCCCGGCTCGACCGATGTGCGCTGATAAAGCGTGTTCGACAGCCCCTGAAGACCCGCGCGCGACATCTCGTCAAGCGTGACGTCGCCGGTGATGACATAGGCCAGCCGCACATCGGATGTGGCCAGCAGGGCCAATTCGTCCGCGGGGCTCAAGACGGCCTGTGCCTGCCCGCCTTGCGGAAGGGCCAGCGCCACCACCAGCACCCCGGCACCCCGCACCAGCCCCGACAGCCGCCCGGCCAGCCAAAGCGCCGCCAGCGCATCCACCAGAAGCAAGATCAGCGCAGCGCTGAGAAACCCGGCCATCAACTCGGTCGGCGCGATCACCTCCAACCCCTCGACCGGCACAAGGGCCGGCCAATCCGCAGGCACCAGCACCGTCTCGGCGCCGATCACATTGCGGGCGATGCGGCGATCATCGGCGGCGTAGAGCCCCGGCAACAGATCGGCCGACAGGGGTGCGGCGGCCAGATCGGCCCCGTCGACCCCGGGCCGGTTGCCCGCATCGCGCAGATGCCCAAAACCGTCCAGCACCTGTTGCGGGGACCACAGCGTGCCGACCAGATCGACCGCCGCGGGCGTGGCAGCGGGCCGGGTCGAGATCGCCAGCCGTTCCAGCATCTGCACAAACAGCCCCGACAGCGGCAGCGTCGACCAATCCGCATTGGCCGTCACATGGAACAAGACGACCGACCCTTGCCCTTGCGCAAGGCGCGTGACCAACGGCGTGCCATCACTGAGGGTTGCGATGCTGCGGGCGGCAAGCTCGGGATCGGGCTGGGCCATCACCTGAGCGGTGACGGTGACATCGGCGGGGATCGCCAGACCGAAAAAGGGCGAGGTGTCGGCAAAAGGGCTGAGCGCCTTGGGTTCCCCCCAACTCATCGCGCCGCCCACCGACCGCCCGCCCGCGCGCAACCGCACCGGCATCAGGGGGCCCGCCGCATCGCGCGCGACATCGGACGCGGCCAACCGCGGCCCCGCAAAACGCACCAAAAGCCCGCCGCGCGCGACCCATGCGATCAGCGCCGCCTCCTCCTCGGGGGCGAGCGTGGCGATATCGACCAGGATGATGACATCCGGGCTTGCCATCAGCATATCGCCCAAGGCGCCTTCGATCAGATCAGCGCTCGGCGCCAAAGCCTGACGCAGGTAATGGAGCGGCGACAAAAGGGATTGTTGCTCATCAGCGGCCCCCCCGGAAATCAGCGCCACCTTGCGGCGTTGCAGTGCATCATCGGTCAGCGCCACGCCCCCGGCGCCACTCAGCCCCGCGATCTCGAACCGGGTGATCCGGTTGCGGAGTTCCGGGGGCAGGTCGAATTCCGCCTCGGCCAACGTCGCGCCGGCCTCAAAGCGCACGGGCACACGGGCCAGATCGCGGGCGATACCCGCCGGATCCAGCCCATGGGCGATGACATCCACCGCAAGCGGTGCATCGCCCAGCCGGATCAGATCCGCGCGCACCACCCCATCCTCGAACCGCGGCGGCCTGAGCGCCACCAGATCGCGCGCGCCCTCGAACACCGACACCGGGCCCAAGGCCATCAGCGCATCCGTCAGATCCGCCCGCCCCGGATGATCCAGCCCATCGGCAATCCACCATGTCTCGACCGGGGCCGACAAACCCCCAGCCCAGCGCGCAGCAGCCAGCATATCGGGCGCAAACGGCGCAGGCATCAGCAAAGGCAGGCGCGCGGCCCAGGCATTGGCCGCCTGCACCGTCGGATCGCCCACCGGCAGATCGGTCAACTGCACCAGCGCCACGGGGCGGCCCGCGCGCGATGCCTCATCCAGCAACAGGGCCGTGCGATCCAACTGGGCCGACCAGTCGCGCGCCGCGGCCCAAGAGCTGTCCATCACGATCAAAAGCGGGCCCGTGCCAGCCCGCTCGGCCTGTGGGTTCAGGATCGGGCCGGAAAAACCGATGATCGCCGCCGCCAGTGCGGCCATGCGCAACACCAACAGCCACCACGGTGTCTTGTCGGTCTGGCTGTCGTCGTCTTTCAGGCCCAACAACAACGCCACACCCGGAAACCGCCGCCGAATGGGGGCGGGGGGCACTGCGCGCAAAATCCACCACAAGACCGGCAGCGCGATCAGCGCGCTAAGCAAAAGCGGCATCGCAAAGGCAAGCCCCGCGATCATGACCGCACCCGTTCCAGGGCGCGATAAAGCCACAACAACGTCGGCTCGGCGGGCTGGTCGGTATGGTGCAGATGATAGCGCCATCCAATGCGCCGGCAGATGTCTTGCAGATGTGCCTTTCGCGCGGCCAGCCGGTCAAGATAGGCGTCGCGCAGGCTGCGTGCCTTGAGGGTTTCAAAGCGGATCGCGCCGGTCATCGATTCAAACACCGTGCGCCCTTCAAAGGGAAAGACCTCTTCGTCGGGGTCAAGGATCTGCACCAGGGCGCCCTTGACCTCGCGGTCGGCGGCGCGGCCCACCGCCGTCTCGATCGCCGAGGCATCGCCAAGGAAATCCGAAAAGAACACCGCGCGACTGCCCAAGGGCATGATCTGAGGGCGGGGGGCGCCGTAATCGCCGGGCTCATGGGGTTCCATCAAGGCCGCCGCCATGCGCATCAGTTGCGTGGCCCCGCCGCGGGGCGGATCGTTCAGATGGGTCAGGCCGACACGCTCACCGCCGCGCACCGCGACAATCGCCAGCGCCATCGCCAAGGTTTGCGCGCGGCGCAGCTTGGGCGGGCGGGTGCTGGCGCCCGAAAACGTCATTGCAGCCGCATCATCCACCCCGATCATCACCGCCTGCGCGGCCTGCCATTCGGTCTGGCGGATGAAATGCCCATCCGACAGGGCCGACCGGCGCCAATCGATCTGTCGATAGCCATCCCCGGGCTGGGCAGGGCGATATTGCCAGAATTCATCGCCCGTGCCCGCACGCTTGCGCCCATGCACCCCAAGCAGCACGGTGGCCGCCAGATGCTGGGCATCGGCCATCAATGCAGGCAAGCCTGCCGCGACCGTTTCAGCCCGCGAGCGCAGCGTCTGGGGCGTATGCAGCGCCGGGTCGCTCAAGCGGCCAGCCCCTTCCGGCTGACACTGGCCGTGACCTCATCGATGACCTGTTCCAGCACCGCCCCTTCGGCGCGTGCGCCATACCCAAGCGCCATGCGGTGGCTCAGGACCGGGCGGGCCAGTGCCGCCACATCCTCGGCCGAAGGGGCAAGGCGCCCATCCAGCAGCGCGCGGGCGCGCACGGCCAGCATCATGGCCTGCGCGGCCCGTGGACCGGGCCCCCACGCAACGGTGCGGCGTACAATCTCGGGCGCCTCTTGCCCATCGGGGCGGCAGGCGCGGACCAGATCAAGGATCAGCTCTACCACGCCTTCGCCCACGGGCATCCGCCGCACGACGGCTTGGGCCGCGATCAGCGCCTCGGCGGTAAAGACGGCCGGCGCGCGCGCCTCATGCGTGCCGGTTGTGGCCAAGAGAATACCGCGCTCGGTCGCGCGGTCGGGATAGGCCACATCGATGCGCACCAGAAAGCGATCCAGCTGCGCCTCGGGCAAAGGATAGGTGCCTTCCTGCTCGATCGGGTTCTGGGTGGCCAGCACATGAAAGGGGCGCGGCAAGGCGCGATGGGTGCCCGCCACCGTCACCTCGCGCTCCTGCATCGCTTGCAGCAGCGCAGATTGCGTGCGGGGGCTGGCGCGGTTGATCTCATCGGCCATCAACAGCTGGCAAAACACCGGCCCCTCGATAAAGCGAAAGGCGCGTGCGCCATCGGCGCCCGTCTCCAGCACCTCGGAGCCAAGGATATCGGCGGGCATCAGATCGGGGGTGAATTGCACGCGGTTTGCGCTCAGGCCCATCACCGTGGCCAGGGTGTCGACCAAAAGCGTCTTGCCCAGCCCCGGCAGCCCCATCAACAAGGCATGCCCCCCCGACAGCATCGCGCCCAGCGCAAGATCGACCACCTCGGTCTGGCCGATGATGCGGGTGGCGATGGCGTGCCGGGCTTGCGCCAGCTTGGCGCCCAGTGCTTCGATTTCGGACACAAGGGCGTCAGGATCAGACATGGCAAGGCTCCGCTGGGTGATTACGCATTCCCGTGCTATCAGACCTATTGCGCACAGACCAAATGGCAAAGCACGAACGGGACAAAAGATCGTGACGGATGCTCAGACACCAAACACCGACCAGCTTGTCCGCGCGGCCAAGGCCGCAGAAAAGACCGGGCGCTTGCCACCCATCCACCTTTGGAACCCACCCTTTTGTGGCGATATCGACATGGAAATCCGCCGTGACGGCACATGGTTCCACGAAGGTACGCCCATCGGGCGGCCCGCTTTGGTGCGGCTGTTTTCCACCATCCTCAAGCGCGAAGGCGCGCGCTATTTTCTGGTCACTCCCGCCGAAAAAGTGGGCATCCGCGTCGAGGATGCGCCCTTTGTCGCACAGGATCTCGAGGTGACAGGCAAGGGCCGGTCACAGATCGTCACCTTTGTGACAAATGTGGGCGACCGCGTGCCGGCCGGCCCCGATTGCGCCATCCGGGTAGAGCACGACGCCAGCGGCGCCCCGCGCCCCTATGTGCATGTCCGCGCCGGGCTCGAGGCGCTGATCGACCGCAAAAGCTTTTACCGGCTGGTCGATCTGGGACAAACCGGCCCCGAGGCCGAACAAGGCTGGTTCGGGCTTTGGTCGAGCGGCGTGTTTTTCCCGTTTCTTCCCCTTGATGAGCTGGCGCCCTGACCGCGGGTGGCGGCAAATGGTCTTAGGCGACCGCGCTGCTTCGGCCGCGTGTGTTGCCGGGGCGGCCGACCTTGGGCGCTGACGCGCGCGCGTCCATGCGGGCCATTTGTGCTTCGGCGCTGGCCAGATCGGTGACGGTCAGAACCGAAACCGGCAGGCCCGCGATGCGGTCGGGCCGGTTGATGATGTGCCCCGACAACAAGACCGTTGCATCGGGCCGGGCATTGCCGATGGCCGCCAGCAGCCGCCGCAGCGCCGGATAGCTGTGATCGCCCGCGCAGCTCAACCCGATCACCGGCCTGTCGTCACGGGTGATGCGGGCCAGCAATTCATCATGCGTCAACCCCACAAGCAAGCTGACATCCCATCCGCCCCGGCGAAACAGATCGGCCGCCATCATCACGCCCAGCGTGTGCATTTCGCCGGGAACAGCGGCGAAAACCGCACCCGGTCGCGTGCCGCGGCCCGCAACGGCGCGGCCTGCCGGGATGCGGCGCAAGATGGATTGGATGCGGGTGGTGGCCATCGCCACCTCGGTGAAGGGCAGGCGATCGTGATCCCAAAGCGTGCCAAGCCGCCGGGCGGCAGGGGCAAGATGGTCGCGGCACAGATCCTCGACCGACAGACCCGCCGCCAAAAGATCATCTACAAGAATTCCCGCCGCGTCCTCATCGGGGTCGCACAGGGCAAAAGCCATCGCTGCGGCGCAAGGATCGCCCAGAACGGACTGGGCATCGCGTGGAACCCCACGTGGCGCGAGCTGGGCGCACAGGCGCACCAAAGCGGCACGGGCAAGATCGGCCAAGGCATCTTGTCGGGACGCGTCGTCAATCGCCACCAGCGAAAGAAATTCGGTCGTCTTGGTCATTGCGGTCGTTCTTTTCAACTCATGTCCGGTTCAGCCCGGAACCGGCCCTGTTTCTCTGGCGCAGCGTGTTTCCTGTCACCAGTTGTACACAGAATAAACTGTCAAGCAAGATTTACATTTTCTACGCTCAGGCAATCGCACGCCGTGCCGGGCAAGCGCCCGTTCGTTCCACCGCGCATGGTGTGTGCAGCGCCCGCAAAGCGGCTGGAACGCGGATTGATCGCGATGGCAGCAGGGACAGCACCCCGTGACAAATGGGTGCGCAGCCACCGCGTTTGATCGGCCAGGCGTGCAACTTTCCTGCTCTCTCAGGGCCGCGCTCCGCGCGAAACCCTAAGGTTGCGATAGGAATTTGGATTGCCGGGTTGGCGAAAGACACCAAATATCGTAGATCATCCGCTCCATAAGCATCACAGGGAGGTTATCATGAAACTCTTAAAGGCCATCGCAGCCAGCACCCTGCTGGCGGCTGCAACGCCCGTTCTTGCACAAGAGCAACTGTCGATCGCCACCGGCGGCACGGGCGGCGTCTACTATCCCATGGGGGGCGGGCTTGCGGAAATCATCAACGCGCATGTCGATGGCTATTCGGCCACCGCAGAGGTGACCGGCGCCTCGGTCGAGAATATGGGTCTGATCGCCACCGGCGATGCCGACATTGCATTTGCGCTTGCAGATACCGTGCAGCAAGCTTTTGGCGGCACCGGCCGCTTCGAAGGCCAAGCACTGCCCATGCTGCGCGGTCTGGCCGTGTCCTATGCCAATATGGTGCATATCGTGGCTCTGGAGGGCAGCGGGATCACCGCGCTGGCGGATCTGCGCGGCAAACGCGTGTCCATCGGCGCGCCCGGTTCGGGCACCGAGGTGAACGCGGCCGCGATCCTGAACGCCAACGGCATCACCTATGATGACATCGACGAACAGCGCCTGAATTTCAACGAAACCGCCGATGCGCTGGCCAATGGCGACATCGATGCAGGCATCTGGTCGGTGGGCGCGCCGACCTCGTCGATCATGAACCTTGCCACGACGAATACCATCGTCTTGATCGCCCTGTCCGAAGCCGAAATGGCCGCCGCGCAAGCTGTCGACCCGGTATTCGCGATGACCAGCCTTCCGGGCGGCACATATGAGGGCGTTGCCAACGATACCGCCGTTCTGGGCGTGCCCAATGTGCTGGTCGTATCCTCGGACATGTCCGATGATCTGGCCTATGCGATCACCCGCGCGATGTTCGAACAGATCGAGGCGCTGCGCGCGGTCCATCCGGCCGCCAACGAGACCTCGGTCGAATTCACCATGCTCGCGACCCCGATCCCGCTGCACCCTGGCGCCGTCCGCTACTACGAGGAAATCGGCGCCACCATCCCCGACGCGCTGCGCCCGTGAGCATCAAGGCCGGAGGGGGGCGGTGTATCGCCCTCCTCTTGTACCTGTTGGCCACATCGCAGGTCGTCACGGCCGAAACGCTGGTTGCTTCGCTTGAGGACGGCACCGAGATCGCGCGCCTGTCCGTCCCGGAGGGATCGGGATGGTGCGTTTTGTGGAACCATTCGGTGCGCGGCTTTCCGGTGTCGGACTGCTATGAAAACCGAGGCGGGCAGATGGTGCTGGTGCGCGCCCATCTGCCCGATTTCGCAGCCGGTCTTGACCATATTCCCGGCCGTGGGCGGCAGGTATCGGATGGGCAGGGTGGCTACTGGATCCTTGATATCAACGAAGCGGTTGCGGGCAACGCCTATATCTTGCGCCCCGGCGAAGCTTCGGTCGATCACCGGCTTCGGGTCGGTGAACAGATCGTCTCGCTGTCGGCGCGCGCGCCGCGGCAACGGGTGCGGATCGAACTGACAGGGGATTGATGCGGATGGCCACCGATACCGACATGCCAATGGCAAGCCACCCACAGCCCCCGATCGTGCTGCGTGCGATCGCCGTGGTCGGCATCGTGCTGTCGCTGTTTCATCTTTACGCCGCGGGTATCCAGCCGCTTGGCCTGTTCTATCAGCGCCCGATCCATCTGGGTTTTATCCTTGTCTTGTGTTTCCTGATCTATCCCGTCTGGGGGCCGGCGCACCCACGCGGCATCACCGGCTGGATCATCGACGCAACCTTGATCTTGTGCGGCGTGGTGGTCGGCGCTTGGGTGCCGATCAACATCGACATCATCGCCAATCAGGTCTTTCCGCGCGACATCGATGTCTGGATGGGCGTTCTGACCATTCTGGTCGTGCTGGAGGGCGCACGCCGCGCCGTGGGTCTTGGCATGACGATCATCGGCGCCGCCTTTGTCGCCTATGCCTTTTCTGGCGCGCGCGGCGAAATGCCGTTTCTTGCCGATTGGATGCCCGGCATCATGAACCATCGCGGCTATTCGCTGGAACGGGTCGCCAGCCAGATGACCTTGGGGGCCGAAGGCATATTCGGGCTGCCGCTTGGGGTAGCGGCGACCTTTATCTTTGTCTTCGTCTTGTTCGGCGCCTTTCTGGAGGTGACGGGCGCGGGCAAATTCTTCATCGATCTGGCCTATGCCGCCACAGGCCGCCAGCGCGGCGGCCCCGCCAAGGCCGCCGTCATCGCCAGCGCAGGAATGGGGTCGATCAGCGGATCGGCCATCGCCAATGTGGTCACGACGGGTGCCTTTACCATCCCGCTGATGAAGCGGCTGGGCTATCGCCCGGCGCAGGCCGGCGGGATCGAGGCCGCCGCCAGCACGGGCGGGCAGATCATGCCGCCCCTGATGGGCGCAGGCGCATTTCTGATGAGCGAGTTTACCCGCGTGCCCTATGGCGACATCGTTTTGGTGTCGATCTTTCCGGCCATTCTCTATTTCGGAACGGTCTATCTTCTGGTCCACATCGCCGCCGTGAAACAAGGCATGAGCGGCATTCCCGCCGCTGAGCTTCCCAGCGTGCGCCATGTGCTGGCCGAAGGCTGGCATTTCTTGCTGCCGCTGGTGGCACTGACCTATTTCCTGATTGCGGGCTATTCGCCGATGCGGGTCGGGTTCTTTGCCATCCTTTCGGTGGTCGCGGCTGCATCGGCCAAGGCATTGTGGGTCTTTTTCGTCACGGGACCCACGGTCGCGGGCCTTGTGGCGCTGTGCCGGCGCGGCCTGTCCCTGACACTGCGGGCGATGGAACTGGGCGCGCGCAATGCGGTGGCTGTTTCCATGGCCTGTGCCGTGGCGGGCATCATCGTCGGGGTGGTGGGGCTGACGGGGCTGGGGCTGAAATTCTCGGCCATGATGCTGGCATTTTCGGGCGGCAATCTGGTGCTGGCGCTGCTTTTGGTGCTGATTGCAAGCCTGATCCTTGGAATGGGCTTGCCGGTGACGGCGGCCTATATCGTGCTGATCATTCTGGTTGGCCCGGCGCTGACCTCGGAATTCGGCGTGCCGCTGTTGATCGCGCATCTTGTGGTGTTTTGGTATTCCCAAGACAGCAACGTCACCCCGCCCGTTGCGCTTGCGGGATTTGCCGGAGCAGCCATCGCCGGATCGAAACCGATGGAGACCAGCTTTCAGGCGTGGAAATACGCCAAAGGGTTGTATCTGATCCCGCTGTTCATGGTGTTCAACGAGGAAATCATCCTTGGCGGCCCCCTGCCCTTGCTGATCTGGAGCGGGACCATCGCCATCGTCGCGCTGGTGGGTTTTGCGGCGGCCATCGAAGGCTATTTGTGGCGCCCCATGGCCTTGTGGCAGCGGGCGCTGATCGTGCCGGGGGTGATCGCGGTGTTCTGGCCAAGCTTCGTGATCGAGGCGGGTGGCGTTGCGCTGATCGTGGCCATGCTGGCCTTGAATTGGTGGGGCAATCGCGGTCAGGCCGATCTTGCGCGACCGGACAGTGTATGACGAAACGTCCCGGCGCGCGGCTGGCCCATCCCCCTAGATGAGGGCGGCCAGATACGCGGTCAGGGGTTGCGCATCTTGGCGGGCGGCCTCGCAACGGGCGACCATCTGTGCCAACCACGGCGGGCTGAACAGAACCACATACCCACCGGGCGCGGGCAAGATCGCACGGCCCCCAAAGATCGCCGCAGCACTCAGGCGCGCACGCGCAAAATCGGTGACAAAGGCGTCGATGCCCGGCGGCAATCTGGCCGGGAAATCCAACAGCCGTGCCATCTGTGCGGTGATCGCCCGATCGCTCAAGACCGCATAGCGGCCCAAGCGGGCGCGCATGGCGTCCAGCACCTGAGCGTCAATCAAGATCACGCCGCGCGTCGCCTGTCCAAGATCAACACCAGGGGCCGAGCCTTTGGCATCAAGAGGCACAGGCGCATCCGTGCCAAGTTCCGCCGCGACCAGTTCCCTGCTTTTGGCGCAGTCGGGCAAGGTGATGGGCAGGTAATGAAAACGCTCGGCCGGTGCCTGACGCCACATGCGCCAACTGACATCCTCCAGCCCGGCGGCATCGCCCGGCAGAAACTGACCGGTGATCTCGCTGGTTGCGGCTTCGGCCGTCGCATGCGCATGGTCCAGGATCGCCGCAAGGCTTTGCGCCCGCGCGTTGTCACCGCTTGCCGCAGCAAGATGCGCCTGAAGCCGAATTTCGGTCAGCAATGCGGCATGGATATTGTCGATCTGCGCATCGCCACATCCGGGCACACCATCGCATCGGGCCAGAAAAGCGCCCAAGCCCCCGGGTGCGGCGATGATCTTGTCAAGCGTGATGTCCAGCACCGGATCGACCAGAACGCTTTTGCGAAATTTCAGATGCCCATAGGCTTGCTGCAGCAACCGGGCGATGCTCCAGGTCATGCGTTGCTGTTGTTCGATGCTCACTGCGCTCACCTTTGCCGATAAAAAAAGGCTGATATCGGCGCGATCCCGCCGGGCTGGAGCAAACACCGCGATTGTGTTTGTCGACAGGACGCACACCTGCACAAGGTGCATGCAAGAGTGCAACACACCCAAGTGCCCAGTTTGGGCATGATGACGTGACCGGCTTGATCGCGCCGTGATCAACTGCGTCCGGGCCGTGGGCCAGCGCTTGTGCCGACTGCGGCTTTGGCACCGCCGGTCAACGCCCAAATTGGGCACGTGCCCCGGTTGAAACCCGGCCCTGAGACTGAACAAATGATGATCCGGCAACACCCACTGGCTGCGTTTTGGGCGCCACCCGGCGGCCCTGCGCCGCATGACAGAGCCTGCAATTCAAAAGGGTGAGCGTAAGTGAACACCAACACACGGGCGGGCCCGGCTGGGACAATCCGGAACTGTCCTTGTATCGGCACCGCAACGGCGCGCCGCGCGAGCCGATCGATGCAACCGGACACCAGCCGTGACTGGCCCAAAGCCATATCCCGGCGCTTGGGCCCGGTCATGTGGAGCGCGTGACGCAACATGGTCGCCAAACCCGGTCAGAAACAACAACGCACCCTGATACAAAGCGCGTTTGGCACGGTTTTTCCTGCCTACCTCAGAAGTTCGGCGCGATTGCTCAACATGGCGCGGCAGCAGTTCGGGGGCGATCTGGATGCGATGTTCATCTTGTGCGTGATCTTGGCCTCTGAGGATAGCACAACGTGGCAGGATGCAGCGTTCGACACGCTGGACCGGCTGCCGCGCATGGGGTCAACCAACACCGCCTCGATCGCGCTGGCCACGGGCATCCCGCGCGCGACGGTGCAGCGCAAGCTGGCCGACCTGACCGCACGCGGCTGGATCGAACGGCGCCCCGTGACCGGCTGGAGCATGACCCCAAAAGCGGCGCAAGAGCTGCGCGGGCTGGCCTTGGAAACGCTGCGCTATCTTGAGGTGATCGTCACCGCGCTGCGCAAAAGCGAAGAGCCGTAAGCCATCACCGCTCAGGCATCGACAACAGACCACAGACGCGATGATCGCTCGCGGCGGTCTTGTTTCTGCGATCGACAGGTAGGGGCGGGCACAAGACCGCATCGCACAGCCGGGCCGCATCGCTTTGCGCCTGTTCCAGCAGCCGCAGACAGATGCGCCCCTGGATCTCGATTTCTTCGTGGTCGGCGCCTTCGGGAAAGATGTGGATGATCTCATCAATCAGATGCTTGAGCGAGCTTGCCAGATGTTCCACATGCGGTGCGGTCGTTGCAGATGTCATATGCATGTCCATTGTCGATCCTGTTGCCCCGGCCATTCAGCGCCGGGGGGCCAATTCAGACTCTGTTCGGAACCAACGACCGACACGCAAAGACCGACAACACAGCAAGCTCCGAATCAGAAGGTGACTTCATCACATCACCTCTTTACAAAGCCTCCACGTCAGAACCTTACGTGGATTACCGACCGACCATGGCCTTCGAGAAAAGTCTTTCCTTGTTGCGTTTGGCCGAAATGGCCGCAGCCCGACATCAGGGCGTGTGCTTGCTGGATGTGATGGAAGAATTCGCGGTCAACCAACGCACCGCGCAACGCATGATGCGCGGGCTGGAAGCGGCCTTTGCAAGCGTGGTGCATTCCATCGACGATGACCGGCGCAAATGGTGGAAGCTGCAAGATGCAACCGTTCTGCGATGGCAGGGCGTCCGCGACAGCGAACTGGCCGCACTCGACATGAGCATCCGCCGCGCCCGGCGCGAGGGCGCCGATCTGGATGCGGCCGCCCTTGTTTGCTTGCGCGACAGGATCTTGGCCACCATGCCCGGCCCCCATGCCCGCCGCGCCGAAGCGGATGCAGCCGCCATGCTGGAGGCACAGGGATATGCCTGTCGGCCCGGCCCCAAGGCTCAGATCGCGCCCATGATCCTTGGCAACATCGCTTTGGGCATCAAGGCGCCCTTTGCGCTCGACCTTGTGTATCAGGGCGCGCGCGATACCGATGCCACGCCGCGAAAGGTTGAGCCCTATGGCCTGTTGCTGGGCGTGCGGCAATATCTGGTGGCCCGCGACACGCAACAGGGCGGAGCCTATCGGCGCTTTCGCCTCGACCGGATCACGGATGCAAGGATCACCGGGCAATCTTTTGCCCGCGACCCTGAATTCGACCTGACCAGCTTTGCAGCACAGGCTTTCGGTTCTTTCCATTCCGACAGCGAACACGGCCCGGTCATCTGGCGCTTCACCCCCAAGGCCGCGCCGGTCGCGCGCGATTTCGAATTTCACCCCACGCAACGCCTGATCGACGAGCCCGACGGAAGCCTGCGGGTGGAATTCACCGCCTCGGGTTGGATCGAGATGATCTGGCATCTCTACCAATGGGGCGATCAGGTCGAGGTGGTGGCGCCCGAGGCGCTGAAACATCTGGTCAAGGGTTTCCAGCGACAAGATCTTGAGGTCTTGCCCTAGCACACACCTCGATCACGACAGATGCCCCGAAAAGCACCCGAACCAGGCCAAGGCGCCCGCAAGCTGTCCATGATTTAGGGAAAGTGGCGCACTGGGGAGGATTCGAACCCCCGACCCCTTGATTCGTAGTCAAGTACTCTATCCAACTGAGCTACCAGTGCGTGAGGGCGGGGTTTAACGTCGGCCTCGGGGTGTTGCAAGGAAAAAACCCGCGCAGATCAGGTGGCCAATCCAGCCGGCAACATGATGCGGAAAACGGTGCCATCGGCGTCGGACCGAACCAGTTCCAGCTTGCCGCCATGACCCTTGACCAGCTCGGCGCAGATGGCCAGCCCCAAGCCCGTGCCGCCCTTGCGCACGCCGCCATGAAACGGCTTGAACAGATGCGCGCGCGCCTTTTGCGGAAGGCCTGGCCCCGTGTCTTGCACGCCGATTTCCCAGCCCTCGTCGGTCTCGCGGCCGGTGATCGTCACGCTGCCGGGATTGCCGGTGGCCGCAATGGCAAGGCGGGCGTTGCGCACAAGGTTCGACAAGACGCGGTGCAATTGTTCGGCATCCGCGCGCACCATCAGCCCCGGTGCCACGTCGCAGCCATATTCAATCGCTGCACTGTCGTCGCTGAGCCGTTCGTTTTCGATCACATCCTCGACCAAGCCGCGCAGGGGCAACCGCGTCAATTTGGGTGCTGGTTCTTCGGCCCGCCCAAAGGCCAGCGTCGCCTCGGTCAGATGAATGGCCCGGTCAAGCGATGCCAAAAGCCGGGGCGCGATGCGTTGCACGGCCGGATCTTGCGATGCCTCCAGACGGTCGCCCAGCATGGTGGCCACCGACAGCATGTTGCGCAGATCATGGCTGATCTTGGCCACCGCCTCACCCAGTTGGGCCAAACGCTCACGCTGTTTGAGGGCCCCGGTCAGCTCGGTCTGCAAGCTGTTCAGCGCGTCCTCGGCATCGCGCAATTCGCGCACGCGCCCTTGTGGCTGGATGATGCGTGCGGGGTCCTCTGGTGCCGCGGCATAGCGTGTCATGCTGGCCACAAGACGTTTGATCGGGCTGACCATCAATTGGCGCACGGCAATAAACAGCAGCACCGCCGTAAAGATCGAGATCACCGCCGACAGCGCCAGAATGCGCAGGCCATAATCGATCAGCGCCGCCCGCAAGGGTTCGGTCGGCATGGTGACTTCGATCAACAGCCCCGCTTCGCGCACCGGTTCCCCGATCACGCGAATGACCTGCGGTTCGGGGTTGACCATGCGCGCCAGCGCGTCGCGCATCAAGACCCAGCCCGGCGGATCGCGCAGATCATAGGTGGCCGAAATCTGCGGCATCGCATCTGACGACAAGATCAGTTGCCGCACCGCATCGCGGCGCAAGACCACGTTCAGGACTTCGGCGTTTTCCAAAAGCTCGGCCTCAAGCGCCGCGTCGATGCGCCGATCCGTGGCCAACAAGGCAAGCGAGGCGATCTGTGCCCGTTCCAAACGCGCCAGCAGGTAATCCTCGCGGAAGCGCGCGACAGAGGGCACGAAAATGAACACTTCGGCCAGCATCACAAAGATGATGGTCAGGATCAGAAACCGCCCTGAAAGTGTATGTCCCACACGAACCCCGGTCTGCCCGACGGATCAGGGAAGCCGCTGCACGAAGCGCACCACCCGTTTCACCCATGGGCTTTCAAACAGCCTTGGGGCAAAATAGGCACCCGCGACGCGTTTGTTAATCTCTCCCAGTGTGGGATAGGGCGAAATCATCCCCGCCACAGCCGAGATTTTCAGCCGTGCGGCCAGCGCAAGCGCCCAAACCTGGATCAATTCGCCCGCTTGCGGCCCCACGATCACGGCCCCAACGGGGCGGCCGCGCACCACCATCACCTTGGCAAAGCCCTGCGCCTGGCCGGTGGCGATGGCGCGGTCATTATGGGCGAAATCAGCCCGCACGATGGTCAGCCGCGCACCATGGATCTTGCGCGCCTCGGCCTCGGTCAGGCCGACTTGCGCAAGCTCGGGATCGGTATAGGTGACGCGCGGGATATGGTCGGAGCGCCCGCGCGCCCGCAGGCCAAAGAGCATCGATCGCACGATCACGCCCGCCTGATAGCCCGCGACATGGGTGAATTGCGCGCCGCCCGTGACATCCCCGATGGCAAAGATGCGGCGGTTGCTGCTGCGCAGGCCCGCATCGACCGCAATGCCCCCTGGCCCGTGATCGACCCCCGCCAGATCCAGCCCCAGCCCATCGACCACCGGTTGCCGCCCGATGGCGATCAACAGATGGGTGCCTGTCACGCTCTGGCCTTGGGCGGTGTCCACGCGCACAGCGCCCGCCTGGCCGGATACGGCGGTGACGGCCGCCCCCTCGTGGATCGTCACCCCCTCGGCGCGCAGCCGCGCCAGCACCAGCGCCACCGCCTCCGGGTCGTCGCGGCCCAGCGCGCGCGCAGCTTCCACCACGGTCACGGCGCTCCCCAGACGGCGATGGGCCTGTGCCATTTCGATCCCGATGGGGCCGCCGCCAATGATGATCAGATGATCGGGCCGCGCGCTCAGATCAAAGAGCGTCTCATTGGTCAGATACGGCACATCGCCCAGACCGGGAACAGACGGCACCGCTGGGCGCGATCCGGTGGCAATCACAAAGCGCCGTGCGGTGATCACATGGTCCCCCGCCGTCAGGGTCGTGGGCGAGCGGAAGCGCGCCCTTGCGCGGATGACGCGCACGCCAAGGCCCTCGAATCGGGCTTGGCTGTCGACCGGCGCGATGCGCGCGATCACGCTGCGCAGATGATCCTTGGCTGCGGCGAAATCGGGGGCGGGATCATGCCCCGCCACGCCAAAGGCCGATTGTGCGGTCTGATGCGCCTTGTGGGCGGCTGCCAGCAGGGCCTTGGACGGCACACAGCCGGAATTCAGGCAATCGCCCCCCATCTCGCCTGCTTCGATCAGCACGACGCGCGCGCCCATCTGCGCCGCGCCCGCCGCCACCGACAACCCGGCAGCGCCCGCGCCGATCACGCAGATATCTGTGTGGATCATGGTCATCCGATGGTCTTTCCGCCGCGCAAGGCCTTGAGTGCGACCGGCAAGACGGCCAAGGCACACAGTCCCAACAGCGGCATCAGGATCGCGGGCTCAAAGATCAGTCCCAGATCGGGCGTGTCGCCGCGGGCCAGGACCTCGGACATGCCCGCGCCGACCGAAGTATAGACCAACGCCCCCGGCAAGATGCCCAAAAAGGTGGAAATCACATAGCGCCCGAGCGGCACCTGAAGAAACGCGGGCACCAGATTGGCGACGAAAAACGGCACCGCCGGCACCAGACGGATCAAGAACAGCATCGACCATTGATTGTCATCGATCCCGTCCTTGATGCGCTTGACCAGCCCTTCGGCCGCCTCGAGCCGGGCACCGATGCGCGCGCCGATGCCCATGCGCACCGCCACAAACAGGGCACTTGCCCCCAAGGTGGCCCCCGTCACATTGAACAAAACGCCCGGAAAGGTGGCGAACAAGAAGCCACCCGTCAGCGTGGCGATCAGCGCGCCGGGCAGCGAAAAGGCCACGATCGCGGCATAAGCCAGGATGAATGCCGCCGCGCTGGCCGCGTAATGCGCATCGCGCAGCGCCAAAAGCGCATCGCGATTTTGCGCCAAAGCCTGAAAGCTGATCTGATCACTCAGCCACCACCACCCCAGCCCCGCGCCCAGCGCGAGAGCGATCAACGGCAGCGCGCGGCGCAGCGCAGTGGGGCGGGGTTGGGTCATGGTGCTGGGCATCGATGCATCCTGCGGCAAGATTGACAAGTAGATGCGCCATTGCGGCCCGATCCGACAGGGGGGTCACGCCAGCTTGATCGGATGTAACAAGACCGGGCCAACCCATGCAGCCCCGGGGCCTGGTTTCTCCGCGCTGGGCAAAAAAGCCGCCGCTTTGCGCCTGCGCTTTGTTGACAGCCTGCGCGCCATTCCGTAGATGCCGTGCTCTAGCGGAGATTCCCTTGGGCCGCTGAGGCGCGTGATGCACGCGACCCGGTCCGATCGAACCACGGAGAAGATAAATGTCGAAGCGTACATTCCAGCCGTCAAACCTTGTGCGCAAGCACCGCCACGGTTTCCGTGCGCGCATGGCCACCAAAGGCGGCCGCAAGGTGCTGAGCGCACGCCGCGCGCGTGGCCGGAAGCGTCTGAGCGCCTGATCAAGGTCGGACCGATGGTCCCTGATGCGCCTCCGCCGGGTGATGGCCCGCCGGGGGCTTTTTCTGTCCTGCGCCACCGCGCCGATTTCCTGCGTGCCGCCCGCGCCCAGCGTGTGCCTTTGCCCGCCCTGTTGCTGCAAGCCCGCCTGCGCGACACGTCAGAGCCATCGCAAACAGCGATCCGCGTGGGGTTCACCTGTTCCAAGAAGGTGGGCAATTCCGTGGCCCGCAACCGTGCCAAGCGCCGCCTGCGCGAGATTGCGCGCGCCGTCGTGCCCGTGGATGGTCAACCGGGCTGGGATTATGTGCTGATCGGGCGGGCCGATGCCACCGCCACCCACCCGTTCGAGGCGATGAAGGCCGATCTGGCCCGCGCCTTGCGAAAGCTGCACCGATGAGCCCGCTTGCCTATCTCGTATCGCTGCCCGTGCGCTTTTACCGATTGGTCTTCAGCCCCTGGGTTGGCCACGCCTGCCGCTATCAGCCGACCTGTTCAGCCTATGCGATGGAAGCGCTGGAAAGGCACGGCGCGATCAAGGGTGGTTGGCTGGCCGCGCGCCGCATCGGGCGCTGTCACCCCTGGGGCGGGTCGGGGATCGACAATGTGCCGGATTAAGCTCACCGGCGCTTTTCAAAGGTGATGATCACCTCGCCGATGGTGACGCCAAAGCGCTTCATATAGGCCCGGTTCAGCAGCCGATCTTCGGCCAGAAGCCACATCCAGTCATCAAAGGCGAAACGCGTTGTCCCGCCCCCCGGCAGGGGCAGGTCGATGGTGTAGCGCCAATTGAAGGTATCACCGCGTTCTTCGCCAAAGGCTTCACCAACCACGCCCGGCGCCGTGCCGCGCCATGTGTCGGGGCCGGTCTTGATCAGGGTCCAGATGCGCTGTTCGGTCGATGCGTCTTCATAGACGAAATCCTCGACCAGGGTGAGCCGCTCACCATCCCATGTGCCGGTGATCGCCACTTCGAACCGGCGGCGCACGGTGCCAAGCACATCCTGAAACTGCCCATGGGCCACCAGATCACCCGCGAAAAATTCCTCGAGGTTCAGCTGTCGGCCGGACAGTTGCGGATCGTCCAACGCCGGGCGGCCGGCACAAGCCGCAAGAAACAGGACACAGGCAAGAACAGCACGGCGCATGACAGACCCTTTCGCTGCGTCACGAGGTAACGCGCAAGCCCCGCGCGGCAAGCCCGCTTGACCTTGGCGCGGCGCAAGCCCTATGGCGGTGCGACCGCGCGCTGCGGACAAAACCCATGGGGCCGCCATGCTTGACGATGCCGACGACATCCATCCGCTGTTTAACGGCGCCCCTTCCAGCACCGAATTCAAGAAACTGCGCAAGCGGATCATCCGCGAAACCCGCGAGGCGATCGACCGTTATGCCATGGTCGACCGCGACCCCAACGCCCCGCGCCAGAAATGGCTGGTGTGCCTGTCGGGCGGCAAGGACAGCTACACGCTTCTGGCCGCGCTGACCGAATTGCAATGGCGCGGGCTGTTGCCCGTCGATCTTCTGGCGTGCAATCTTGATCAGGGGCAGCCGGGCTTTCCTGCAACCGTCTTGCCCGAGTTTCTGACCCGCATGGGCGTGCCGCACCGCATCGAATATGCCGACACCTATTCCATCGTGATCGACAAGGTGCCCCAGGGGCGAACCTATTGCGCGCTGTGCTCCCGGCTCAGGCGGGGCAATCTCTACCGGATCGCCCGCGAAGAAGGCTGTAGCGCCGTGGTTTTGGGCCATCACCGCGACGATATTCTGGCGACCTTTTTCCTGAACCTGTTTCACGGCGGCAAGCTGGCCACGATGCCGCCCAAGCTTTTGAACGACGAGGGCGATCTGTTCGTCTATCGCCCGCTTGCCCATGTGGCCGAGGCCGATTGCGAGGCGTTTTCGCGGGCCATGAATTATCCCATCATCCCCTGCGATCTGTGCGGCAGTCAGGATGGGCTGCAGCGTCAGGTGATCGCGCGCATGCTGGACGACTGGGAAACCAGGGCACCGGGACGCAAGGGCAAGATATTCTCGGCGCTGATGAATGCGCGCCCCTCGCATCTGCTGGATCCGGCGCTGTTCGATTTCGCGGGGCTCAAGCGCAGCGTCGATCACACGGATGATTGCCTCCCTCCCGCCGGCTGACGCATCGCGACAGGAATTGCCCCTCACATCCCGGGCCAACAGATGCGCGACCAAGGTGCTTGGCCCCGGGCCGCGCCGAAAAGGCCCCTTGACCTTTTGCCCCCTGATCTGTTGAACCCGGTCGAACACCAATCGCGGGATATTCAAGACATGCAAGATCAGAACAAGAACCTGATCCTGGCCACGGCGCTGAGCTTTCTGGTCATCCTTGTATGGTTCATGCTGTTCCCGCCCCCCGATCCGACCATTGACCCCAACGCCCCCGCAACGGTCGAAACCCAAGCCGGCGCGAGCGGTGTCGATATGGCGCTTGCCCCGCCGGCCGCCGGGGGCGATGGCGCCACCCCGGCCGAGGGCGGCGCCCCTGCCGTTACCCAAGCCACCGCCCCCCGTGTGCCGATCGCCACAGCCGAGGTCGAAGGCTCGATCTCGCTGATCGGGGGCCGGATCGACGATCTGTCGTTGCGCGGCTATTTCGAAACGCTCGACGAAGGCAGCCCCATCGTGCGCCTGCTGTCGCCCGTCGGCACCGAAGACCCCTATTATGCGCTCTATGGCTGGGCCCCCGGCGGCGATCTTGGCTTTGATCAGGTGCCCGGCGCCAACACCGAATGGCGCATCGAACAGGGCGAGACCCTGACGCCCGATACCCCGGTCACGCTGGTCTGGGACAATGGCAACGGCCTGATTTTCCGCCGGATCGTGGCAATCGATCAGAATTTCATGTTCACGGTGACCCAATCGGTTGAAAACACCGGTGCGGGCGCCGTGCGCCTTGCGCCCTATGGGATCGTGGCACGCCACGGCCTGCCCGATGATCTGCAGAATTTCTTCATCCTGCACGAAGGTGTGGTGCGCAAGGTCGATGGGCAGCTGGACGAGCTGGGCTATGACGATGTCACCGATCTTGATGTCGTGGCCCGTGAAGCCGCCGCCGCCGAGGTGGTGGAGGTCGCTGAAAACGGCTGGATCGGCTTTACCGACAAATACTGGATGACCACGTTGATCCCCGGCGCGGCGCAGCCCTTCACTTCGGTCACCAAATACGTTGCATCGGCCGACATCTATCAGACCGAGGCCCGTCTGCCCGCGATGACGGTCGAACCCGGACAGACGGCACAAGTGACCACGCGTCTGTTCGCGGGGGCCAAGGAATGGGAAACCATCCGCACCTATCAAGACGAGGGCGGCATCGACCGCTTTATCGACTCGATCGACTGGGGCTGGTTCTATTTCCTGACCAAGCCGATGTTCTGGCTCTTGCACACGCTTAACGTCACGATCGGCAACATGGGTCTGGCGATCATCGCGCTGACCGTGATCGTCAAGGCAGCGCTCTTTCCCTTGGCCTACAAATCCTATGCCTCCATGGCGCGGATGCGCGAATTGCAACCGCAGATGGAAAAGATCAAGGAACGCGTGGGCGACGACCGCCAGAAGATGCAGCAAGAGATGATGGATCTCTACAAGCGCGAAAAGGTGAACCCGGCGTCGGGCTGCCTGCCGATCCTGTTGCAGATTCCGATCTTTTTCTCGCTCTACAAGGTGATCTTTGTCACGCTGGAATTGCGCCATGCGCCGTTCTTTGGCTGGCTCAACGACCTGTCGATGCCTGACAGCTCGTCGACGTTCAACCTGTTTGGGCTGTTGCCTTGGGCGGCGCCCGAACCCACCAGCATCCTTGCGCTTATCTTTATCGGGGTTCTGCCGATCCTTTTGGGCATTTCGATGTGGTTGCAGCAAAAGCTGAACCCGCAGCCGACCGACCCGACACAGGCCGCGATATTCGCATGGCTGCCTTGGGTCTTCATGTTCATGCTGGGCGGCTTTGCCAGCGGTCTTCTGGTCTACTGGATCGCCAACAACATGATCACCTTCGCGCAGCAATACATCATCATGAAGCGCCACGGCTACACCCCCGACCTGTTCGGCAATATCCGCGGCAGCTTTCAGCGGAAAAAGCCCGCGGGCAAATGAACGGGCACCTCGCCCAGATCTGGCGCCATCCGATCAAGGGCATCGGGGCGGAACGGCTCGATCATGTGGGCCTGCATCCTGATCGCCCCCTGCCGCTTGACCGCGCATGGGCCGTGCTGGAAGAAGGCGGCGAGGCTGCCGAGGGCTGGCGCGCCTGTCGCAATTTTGTGCGCGGGGCCAAGGGCGCGTCGCTGATGGCGGTGCGCGCCCGCGTCGAGGGCGATGGGGTCCATCTGTTCCATCCTGACCGGCCTGATCTGTTCGTGATACCGGGCACGCCCGAGGCGTCGGCGGCCCTGATCGCCTGGCTCAGGCCCATTTACCCCGCCGATCGCCGACCGCCTGCGGCCCTGGTCAAGGCACCGCCCACGGGCATGTCGGACGTGCCCTATGCATCGGTCGCGGTGCTCAACCTTGCCTCGCTGCGTGCGCTGTCCGAAAGGCTGGGCCAAAGCCTCGACCCGCGGCGCTTTCGCGGCAATCTCTGGCTCGATGGTCTGGAACCTTGGGCCGAATTCGATCTGGTCGGCAAGCGGCTTCGCATCGGCGAGGCCGAGCTTGAAGGCATCGAGCGCATCACCCGCTGCCGCGCGACCGAGGCCAACCCCGAGACCGGCCAGCGCGACGCAGCCACGCTTGCCGCGCTCGAGGCTGGCTGGGGGCACAGCGATTTCGGCTTTTACGCCATGGTCCGCCGCGCGGGCCGCGTGGCCACTGGTGACAAGGTAACCCGCATATGACCGCCCTGCCCTTTCCGCTGGCCCCGGACCCCGATGACATCACCGCCGAGGTGGGCCGCAAGCTGTTTGCGGGCGGGGCCGAGTTTCTCAAGGGCGTCGTGGCGATGGATGGCCTGCCGCCGGCAGACCGGATCGAGGTCTGTTTTGCCGGGCGCTCGAATGTGGGAAAATCGACGCTGATCAACGCCTTGACCGGGCGACGCGCGCTGGCGCGGGCGTCAAACACGCCGGGGCGGACGCAGGAAATCAACTTCTTCACCCTCAGTGACCAATACTATCTCGTGGATCTTCCCGGCTATGGCTATGCCGAGGCGCCGGTGGCGGTGGTCGAGAAATGGCAAAGATTGCTCAAGGCCTATCTGTCGGGTCGTGCCACGCTGCGCCGGGCCTTTGTGCTGATCGACATGCGTCACGGGGCCAAGCAGGTGGACGAGGACATCATGAAGCTGCTCGACGGGGCGGCGGTGCCCTTTCAGGTGGTGATGACCAAATCCGACAAGGTGCGCCAGAATGACCGCGACGCGGCGCTGGCACGCACCCGCAGCGCCTTGGCCAAACATCCGGCCGCCTTCCCTGAGATCATCTTGACCTCTTCGGAAATCGGCGAAGGCATTCCCACGCTGCGCGCCACCATCGCCGGCATGTCCTGACACAATCGGCGCCACCTTTCGCCAAATACGCGATGCACCGCTTCACAGCGAGCGCGCGCTGTCCTATGCATCGCCCAAGTCAGCCAAGGGCCCCCAAATGAAACAAAGAGACATGACCCGCGATCACCTTGCCGTCGCCCGCACGCTGAGCGAGGCGCTTCCCTATCTTCAGCGCTTCAACGATGCGATCGTGGTCGTCAAATTTGGCGGCAACGCCATGGGTGATGACGAGACGATGACCAGTTTCGCGCGCGATATCGTGCTGCTGCGGCAGGTGGGGGTGAACCCGGTCGTGGTTCATGGCGGCGGGCCGATGATCAACGAGCTGCTGGACAAGCTTGGCATCCAATCCGAATTCATCGACGGCAAACGCGTCACCGATGCGGCCACGGTCGAGGTGGTGGAAATGGTCCTGTCGGGCCTTGTGAACAAGCGGATCGTGCAGGCGATCAATGAGCAGGGCGGCAAGGCGGTGGGGCTGTCGGGCAAGGATGCCTCGCTCATGATCTGCGAGCCGGCGGATGCGAAATTCGGCTTTGTCGGTGAGCCCGTCGAGATCAATCCAGCGGTCATCAAGAACCTGTTCGAGGACGACATGATCCCCGTGATCGCCCCCGTCGGCGTGGGTCGCAAGGGTGAGACCTTCAATGTCAATGGCGACACGGCCGCAGGGGCGATTGCCGCAGCCCTCAAGGCTGACCGCTTGTTGCTCTTGACGAATGTGTCGGGCGTCAAGAATGCACAAGGCGAGCTTGTGACCGAACTCAAGGCCGCCGAAGTCGAG
Organism: uncultured Roseicyclus sp.; assembly: GCF_937892565.1. Lineage (GTDB taxonomy): Bacteria > Pseudomonadota > Alphaproteobacteria > Rhodobacterales > Rhodobacteraceae > Roseicyclus. The sequence goes on from NZ_CALAHQ010000056.1 coordinate 25,942, forward strand.
GAGATGACCCGCGCGGGCGTCATCTCGGGCGGCATGATCCCCAAGACCGAAACCGCGATCGCGGCGGTGCGGGGTGGGGTCCGGGCGTGCACCATCGTGGATGGGCGGGTGGCCAATGCGGTGCTGCTGGAACTGTTCACGGAACATGGCGCAGGCTCGATGATCCGGGCCTGAGGCCCGATCACAGGGCGTACACAGGCCGTACACATCACGTACAGCGGGCATGAGGACGGGCAAGGATGACCCTGGAGGAGATCGAGGCCCGCCTTGCCGCCCATCACATGGCCATCTTTGGCGGCTTTCACCCCCGACCCGAGGACGGCGCGCCCAACGGATGCCAAACGCTTGTGCTGCTCGGCCCGCGCGAGCCGGGCTTTTGGGACCATGTCAACGCGCAGGCCGAATTCGACGATGGCGCGCCCGATCCGCTGGATCGCTGGTCGCGCCGGGTGATCGGGCGGCTCGCCTGCGATCTGGGGGGCAAGGCGCTGTTTCCCTTTGGCGGGCCGCCCCATCGCCCCTTTATCGCCTGGGCCATTGCCACGGGCCGGGCGTGGTCCAGCCCCGTGGGGCTGCTGGTGCATGATCAGGCGGGGTTGATGGTATCCTATCGGGGGGCGCTGGCGCTGCCTGAGCGGGTCGCCTTGCCCCCCACACCGCAGCAAGCGCCCTGCACCCCCTGCCCCCGGCCCTGCGTGACCGCCTGCCCGGTGGGCGCGCTGGACGCCACCACCTATGACGTGGCGGCCTGCCACGCCTTTCTTGACACGCAGGACGGGCGGGATTGCCTTGATCAGGGCTGCCGGGCGCGCCGTGCCTGTCCGGTGAGCGAGACATACGGCCGCCGCCCAGCGCAATCGGCGTTTCACATGCGGAGTTTTCACCCATGACGCTGCGCCTGATCCTGACCCGCCATGCGAAATCCGGTTGGGATGACCCGGAACTCAGCGATCATGACCGTCCGCTCAACGACCGCGGGCGCGGTGACGCGCCAAGGATCGGGGCTTGGCTGCGCCACAACGGCTATCTGCCGGATGCGGCACTGGTGTCATCTGCCCGCCGGACGCAAGAGACATGGGAACGGCTGTCGCCGGAACTGGGCGGGGCCATTGCGATGCACAGCCTGCCCAGCCTGTACCATGCCGAGGCAGAGACGATCCTTGCACATCTGAAGGCGCAAAGCGCGCCGAGGATCATGGTGATCGGACACAACCCCGGCATCGGGGACTGCGCCCGCCGTCTGGTGGATGCGCCGCCGGCGCATCCGCGTTTTCTGGATTATCCGACCTGCGCCACGCTTGTCGCCGAGTTTGCGGGACAGGACTGGTCGGCGCTGGACTGGTGGTCGGGGCGGGTGGTCGATTTCGTGGTGCCGCGCGACCTGTAGGAGGGGGCGCAAAACCCGGGTTTTGCGCACGGGAAAACCCGGGTTTTCCCGTGCGTTTTCCGCTCCGGAAAACGCCCCCCTTGCCCAGCCTCAATGCCCGAGGATCTGGCTCAAAAACAGCTTGGTCCGGTCGTTCTGCGGGGTGTTGAAAAACGCCTTGGGTTCGTTTTGCTCGATGATCTGACCCTGATCCATGAAGATCACCCGGTTGGCCACGGCCTGGGCAAAGCCCATCTCATGGGTGACACAGATCATCGTCATGCCGTCTTCGGCAAGCTGGATCATCGTGTCGAGCACTTCCTTGATCATCTCGGGGTCGAGCGCCGAGGTGGGTTCATCAAACAGCATGATGCGCGGGCGCATGCACAGCGATCGGGCGATCGCCACGCGCTGTTGCTGACCACCGGACAATTGGCCGGGATATTTCAGCGCCTGCTCGGGGATCTTGACCTTTTCAAGGAAATACATCGCCGTTTCCTCGGCCTCGCGCTTGGGCACCTTGCGCACCCAGATCGGCGCCAGCGTGCAATTCTCGAGGATGCTCAGATGCGGAAACAGGTTGAAGTGCTGGAACACCATGCCCACCTCGGAGCGCACCTTGTCGATGTTCTTGAGGTCGGTCGACAGTGTCGTGCCATCGACCGTGATCTTGCCCTTCTGATGTTCTTCCAGCGCGTTGATACAGCGGATCAGCGTGGATTTGCCCGACCCTGACGGGCCGCAGACGACGATGCGCTCGCCCCGGTTCACGGTCAGGTTGATATCGCGCAGCACATGAAACGTGCCGTACCACTTGTTCATGTCGGTAATGTCGATGGCGATCTCATCGGAGACCTTCATCTGCGAGCGGTTGATCTGGCGGTCCTCGATGGAGGTCTGAAGCTCACTCATCGGATGGTCTCCCTAGCGGTGGTCTGTCTGAAGCTTGCGCTCCAGATACATGGAATAGCGGGACATGAAGAAGCAGAAGGTAAAGAACAGCAGGGCCACAAAGATATAGAGTTCCCAGTAGATGCCGTTCCATTCGGGCGTGGCGCGGATCGCGTTGGTCAGGCCAAGCGGGTCGCGCAGGCCGACGAACACCACCAGCGTGGTGTCCTTGAACAGGCCGATGAAGGTGTTGACGATGCCGGGGATCGAGACTTTCAGCGCCTGCGGCAAGACGATCAACTGCATGGATTTCCAGTAATCGAGGCCAAGGCTGTCGGCGGCCTCGTACTGGCCTTTGGGAAGGGCTGCCAGCCCACCCCGCACCACCTCGGCGATATAGGCCGAGGCAAAGAGCGTCACCAGAATGATCACCCGCAACAGCGCGTCAAACGACGAACCCGGCGGCAGGAAGTATTTCAGCAGTGTCGAGGCCACAAACAGCCACACGATCAACGGAACGCCCCGGATCACCTCGATGAAGGTGACGCAGACCCAGCGGATAAAGGGCATGGTCGATTGGCGGCCCAGCGCCAGCAAGATGCCGATGGGCAAAGACAGCACGATGCCCGAGGTGCCGATGATGATCGCCAGCATGAAGCCGCCGAACTGGTCGGACGGGATCGCCGGAAGCCCCAAGGGCATCAGCGCATCCAGCACGCCCTTTGCATGCGGAAACAGCGGAAACAGCCCCGTGTGACCGATCACACCCAAGGGATTGAGAAAGATCATGAAAAATGCGGCCACGACCGCCAAGGCACCCGCCAGCAGGCCAAGACGGGCCGACACCAGGCGCCCGATGTAGAGCGCGGCCACAAGCCCCAGCGCCACCGTCGCCGGGCCCCAGACCGATCCGCCCCAGAACAGGAAGACGGCAACGAAGGGATAGGCCAGCGAGACCCACAGCAAGCCGCGTGGCAAGCTGGCATAAAGGATCGGGGCCACCGCCACGACAAGCAGCACAACCGCAAGCAACGGGCGCCAGTAGCCAAAGAAAAAGATGGTCAGATTGCTGAGGTCGGCCTTCATCGCGTTGACGAATTCGATGCGCGCGGTCGCATTGGACCCCGCCCCGAACACCGCCTCGAGCCCGCCTGCGGCAGCCAGCGGTTCGGCATGAAACACGCTTGCCAGCAGCCGGTCATCGGTCGGGTAGAAGCCGAACAAAAGCTGCAACCAGCGCTCGTTGATCACCGCCCAGCAGGCCGCCGTTTCCAGCCCGCGCGCATCGCGGATTTCGCGGCATTCGTTCAGCGAGCTTGCACCCCAGACACCATTCAGCGTCCAGGGCATGACCGAGGCCAGAACGCTCCAGATCAGATATACCGAAAGCAGGGTCAGCAAGGTGTTGGTCAGGGATGAAAACAGATTCTCACGCATCCAGCGCAGCACGCCGGCCTGACCGGGCGGCGGCGGCGCGGGTGCAATGATGTCGCGGCGGACAAAGGCGATCGATGATGGGCCGCTCATCTCACCGCTCCTTCAGTTTGACGCCGGAATTGTAGTAATTCATCAGCGACGAGATGATCAGGCTGACGATCAGATAGAAGGTGCCCAAAAGCAAGATACCCTCGATCTCGCGGCCGGTCTGGTTGATGGTGATGCCGCCCAGGGTCGAGCGGACATCCATGTAGCCCACAGCCAGCGCCAGCGACGAGTTCTTGGTCAGGTTCAGAAACTGCGAGATCAGCGGCGGAATGATCACGCGCAGCGCCTGTGGCAAGATCACCAGCTGCATGGTGCGGTTGGGCTGCATGCCCAGCGCAAAGGCGGCTTCGGTCTGGCCGCGCGAGACAGCCAAGATGCCCGAGCGCACGATTTCCGCGATGAAGGCCGATGTGTAGAGCGACAAGGCCAGCCACAGCGCGATCAGCGAATTGCGGATCTGAATGCCGCCCACAAAATTGAAGCCGCCCAGCGCCGGGTAATCCAGCGTGATCGGGCGGCCCAGCACAAAAAACACCAGCAAAGTCGGCAAGAAGAACAGCGCCAGCGACAGGCGCACCACGGGGAGTTGCTGGCCGGTCTGTTCTTGCCGTTTGCGCGCGACACGGCGCAGGATGAAAATCGCCGCGAGGGACAGCAAGAAGACGGCCAGGACAAGGCCCGAGCCTTCGCCCCAGACGGGCTTGGGCACGAAAACGCCACGGTTCGAGATGGCGACGCTGTCCCACAAGATCATGGAGGCGCCGCCACCTTCGCGGAAATCGCGCGGTTGGGGCGTCGCCTCGGTCATCACGGCAAACACGATCAGGATCCAGATCAGAAGCGGCGTGTTGCGCATCGCCTCGACGTAGAAGGTCATGATGCCCGAGACGACGAAATTCTTCGACAAGCGCAAGACGCCCGCCAGAACACCGATCACGGTGGCAAGGATGCAGCCCATGAAGGCCACGACCAACGTGTTGAGAATGCCCACCAAGGCCGCGCGCGCGTGGGTGTCTTGCGACGAAAAGGGGATGATCTGCTGGTTGATGTCATACCCGGCAGTCGTCCACAGGAATGCAAAGCTGAAATCCTTGCCCAAGGCGGCGAGGTTCTGGACGGTGTTGTCCACCAGCCAGGCCAGCGACAGCATCAGCAACATGGCCGCGACCACCTGAATGGTCAGCGATCTGTAGCGCGCGTCATACAGCAGCTGGCTGAGGCGAAAGCCGTCGCGCGGCGGGAGGGTCACTTCGGCCATGCGCACTCCACAGGAAATAAGAAACGGTCTGATCAGCCGAATGCCGAGCAGAACGGATTGGAATCATGTTCGAAAAGCGGCGAAAGATGGGGTCCGGGCAAGGCCCGGACCCCGGTCTTTACAAGATCACCGGAACGGCGGCGAATAGAGCAGACCGTCTTGGGTCCACTGTGCGTTCAGGCCGCGGGCCAGACCGACGGGGGTATTTTCGCCGATATAGGCTTCGAAGACTTCGCCATAGTTGCCGACGGCCGAAATGATCTGAACCGCCCAGTCCTTGGACAGACCCATCATCGCGCCCAGTTCACCCTCGGTGCCGAGCAGACGGTTGATCTCGGGGTTCATGGTGGGGGCAGCAGCCATTTCCGCCACATTGGCCGAGGTCACGCCGTATTCTTCTGCCGCGATCATCGCGTTCAGCGTCCAGCGGACGATGTCGCCCCATGCGGAGTCACCATGGCGAACCACGGGGCCCAGCGGTTCCTTGGAAACGACTTCCGGCAAGATCACGTGATCGCCGGGGGCTTCAAAGGTGGCGCGGGTTGCGGCCAGACCGGAAATGTCGGTCGTGTAGACGTCGCAGGCACCGGCAAGGTATTGCTGCTGGCCTTCGGCGTTGGTGGCGACCGGAACCGGCTCGTAGCTGATGGCGTTGACGCGGAAGAAGTCGGCAAGGTTCAGTTCGGTCGTGGTGCCGGTCTGGATGCAGACGGTCGCACCATCAAGCTCGCGCGCCGAAGACACGCCCAGATCGGAGCGGACCATGAAGCCCTGACCGTCATAGTAGTTCACGCCAACGAAATCGAGCTTGAGGTCGGTATCGCGCGAGAAGGTCCAGGTCGAATTGCGGACCAGAACGTCAACCTCACCGGCGGCCAGCGCCGTAAAGCGGGTCTGGCTGGTCAGGGGCACGAATTCAACGGCCTGTGCATCGCCCAGAACGGCAACGGCGATGGCACGGCAGAGCGAAACGTCAAAGCCCTGCATGTTGCCGTTGGCATCGGGTGAAGCAAAGCCAGCCAAGCCTTCGTTGGAGCCGCACTTGAGCGAGCCGCGCGCCTGAACCTGCTCCATCGTCGACTGCGCCGACGCGATCCCGGCTGTCAAGCCAGCTACCGCAAGCGTGCCGAGTAGAATGGATTTCTTCATGTTAACCTCTTCCTGATGGACCGCCCCCAGGGCCGTCGTTTTGAACCCCAAAGGGCTTTGGCAAGTGTTCGTGGATGTCTGTGTCTACCCACCGGCGTTAACTTGGGCAAAAGGCACGCTGCAGGTCAAGGCCCGCGAACGCGCTTATCGCAGGGTCAAGTCACTAATTTTGGCATTTGGCGGTCCAATCGCCCGAATTTACCGCAATTCATGTTTGAAATCATCACGGGCATGTCCGTCGGCCGCCGACATGCCCCAGAATGCCCTTGCCTGCAAGAAAGCCGAACGCTTGCTTTCGGCGATGGCTGCGGCCTCATCATCATGGCCCCACTGGGCAATCTGCCAGTCTTCATCGATTCGGGACAGCGACCATGCCCTATCGGGGGCAATGTCCCCCGCCGCCGTCGCCAGACCAAGGATCAGCGACCCGGAAATCGCCACCAGATCATGCAGCGCCGTGAGGTGGAATTCATCGAGGCCCGCGACATGCGCGCCCAGCACCGCAAGCGCTTGTGGTGGCTGTGCCACGGGCAAGATGCCCTTGGTCGGCACCAGCCGCACGCCATGGGACCGTTCGGCCCAATCGAGCATCGGATCCCAGGCATCGGCCTGAAGCCGGGCCAAGACCTCGGGCGTTTCGGCGCGGTGGCAGATCAGATCGGTTTCGGCATAGGCGCCCAGCATCGCGGCCACCTCGGCCCGTTGGGGGCGAACGCGCTCGATCGCCGAATTGGCCGCGCGCGTCACAGGCATGCTCAGCGGCTCGATCACGCCATCTTGCGCGGCCCATTCCGCAGCCACCGCGTGCGCCATGGCACGGCTGGGCACGGTCAGCGCGATTTTCCCCGGTGTCATGACGCGGCGGGCATCCAGTTGCACGCCATAGCCGCCATCGGTCTCGATCACCGAGACATCGGTCCAGAACCGTCTTGCTGTCCATCCACCTGTCATGACGCCGGACATATCCGGTCAAGCGCCACGGGCAATGCGTCAAAGCTGTGCAAGATGTCACAGGCCCCCGCCGCGGTCAGGGCCTCGGCCGGGTGATAGCCCCATGCGACGCCCAGCGTCTTGATGCCAGCCGCCCGGCCCATGTCGATGTCATAGGTCGTGTCGCCAAGGATCACCGACCGCGCCGGGTCGGTGCCGCTGTCGCGCAAACAGGCCGCCACCATCGACGGGTGCGGCTTGGAGGGGTGGTCATCGGCGGTCTGAACCGACTGGAACAACCCGCGCAGATCGTGCAGATCAAGGATATGGTCCATGCCCCGGCGCGATTTGCCGGTGGCGATGGCCAGAAGCGTGTGGTCCTGCCCGGCCAGCGCTTGCAGCGCCGCCAACGCGCCCGGGAACAGCGGCGACAGCGCGGCGCCATCAGGGCCGCGACGCAGGCCGGCAAAGGCATCCTTGTAGGCTGTGACCAGACCGGGCTGTTGGTCGGGGTGATCCGGGGCAAGCCGCGCCATGGCGACAGGCAGGGACAGGCCGACGATCAAGAGCGTCGCGGCGCGCGGCGGCGCGGGCAGACCATGGGCAGAAAAGGCCGCATCCATCGCGGCCAGAATATGGGCCTGACTGTCGATCAGCGTGCCATCGACATCAAAGATCACCAGCCGCAGATCGGTCACACCGGATCCTCGAACGGATCGGCAGGCACATCGGCCGCCCGCCATTCCAGCTGATCCCATGTGCGCTGCATGTGATCGGGCAAAGGTGCGGTAAAGCTCAGACGCTTGCCCGTGACAGGGTGCGTCATGGTGATGGAGCGGGCATGCAGATGCAGCTTGCGGCTGATCTCGCCCCCCAGTTGGGCGCCCCAGCCATCGCCAAGGTTTTCCTGACCCGAGCCACCATATTTGCCGTCGCCCACAACCGGATGACCGATCGCGGCCATATGCGCGCGCAGCTGGTGCGTGCGCCCGGTGATGGGAACCAGCGCGACCCAGGCCGTGCGCGTGCCAAGCGCCGACAGCACCGCGTAATCGGTATGGGCATGCTTTGCCCCCTCGGTGGTATCGACATCCTTGGGGGCGACGATCTGCATCTTTTCGCCTTCGCCACCCTTGCCATGACCGGGTGCCTTGACCAGACCGTAGCGGATCGTGCCCATGCGCGGTTGCGGCACGCCTGCGGTCACGGCCCAATAGATCTTGCGCGTGTCGCGGGCGCGGAACGCCTTGGTCAGCGCATCGGCGGCCGCCCGCGTGCGCGCCAGAAGCAAGACACCGGACGTGTCCTTGTCCAGCCGATGCACCAGACGCGGCTTTTCGGGCAGATCAAAGCACAAGGCTTCGGCCAGACCATCGACATGGCGGCTGTGGCCCGAGCCGCCTTGCGTGGGCAGGCCCGCAGGTTTGTTCAGCACGATGAGGTGATCGTCGCGCCAGAGCACAGCGTCGCGCATCATCTGGGCATCGGCCTCGGCGATGCGGGGGGGCGGCGCGAAGGTGTCGGGTGCTGCCTCATCGGGCAAGGGCGGAATGCGGATCGTCTGGCCCGCTTCGATCCGGGTGGCGGGCTTGGCGCGTGCGCCGTCGATGCGGATCTCGCCCTTGCGGCACATCTTTTCGATGCGGCCCTGCGGGATATGGGGAAACTGGCGGCGAAACCAGCGATCAAGGCGCTGATCGCCATCGGCTTGGGCCACGGTCAGGGATTGAACACCGCTCATCAAAAGCTCCGGCCAAGGGCGAGGCCGAACATCAGCGCCGCGAGGGAAAGGGTCACATTGGCCAGCACATAGATCGCAGCCAGCCCCAGCGCACCACGCTCGTAAAGCGCGACCGCCTCGAGCGAAAAGGCGGAAAAGGTGGTGAACCCACCCAGAATGCCGGTCACGACAAGAGGCGAGAGATGCAAGACCCCACGCTGCGCGGCGAGGCCTACGAACAGGCCCGCCAGAGCCGAGCCCAGCACATTGACCGTCAGCACGCCCAAGGGCATCGGCGTGGCCCCGAAAAGCCGCAAGATCCCGATGCCGGTGAGGTATCGGAGAACGGCACCGACGGCACCGCCAAGGGCGACCTGAAGAATGGCTGTCATGGGCGGGTGATGATTTGGCCGTCGTGGCAAGTCAATGGGGCATGTCAGGCAGCCAAGCGCGGGGGGGCGAAAAACGCACGTTTTTCGCACGGGAAAACCGGGGTTTTCCCGTGCGTTTTCCTTGCGGAAAACGCGCTACCCCCTGCGTTTGGCGCGAAGACCCGCGAACCAGTCGATCCGCTTTTTCAACTCGCGCTCATGGCCGCGTTCGACGGGCACATAGAATTGCGGACGCGCCATGGTGTCGGGGAAATAGTTCTGGCCCGAAAACCCATCCTCGGCATCATGATCATAGGCATAGCCCGCGCCATAGCCCTGATCCTTCATCAACTTGGTGGGCGCGTTCAGGATATGCCGGGGCGGCGGGGCTGACCCGGTCGATCTGGCCGATGCGCGCGCAGCCTTGTAGGCGACATAGGCCGCGTTGGATTTCGGCGCCAGCGCCAGATAGAGCACCGCCTGCGCCAGTGCCAATTCCCCCTCGGGGCTGCCCAGCCGCTCATAGGTGGCCCAGGCGTCAAGGCATTGGCGCTGCGCGCCGGGATCGGCAAGGCCGACATCCTCGATGGCCATGCGGGTGATGCGGCGCGCCAGAAAGCGCGGATCTTCGCCACCCTCGAGCATGCGCGCCAGCCAGTAAAGTGCTGCGTCAGGGTCCGAGCCGCGCACCGACTTGTGCAGGGCCGAGATCAGATTGTAATGCCCCTCGCCCGATTTGTCGTAAAGCGCGGCGCGCCGTTGCAGGCGTTGGCCCAACGCCTCGGCGCCCAGTGGCGCGTCCAGCTTCCACGCCGCGACCTGTTCCACCAGATTGAGCAGCGCGCGCCCATCGCCATCGGCCATCACACACAAGGCCAAGCGCGCATCGGGGGCAAGCGGCAGGGGATGGTCGAATTCCACCTCGGCCTGGGCGATCAGGCGGTCGAGCGCCACCTGATCCAGCCTGTTCAACACCAGGACCTGCGCCCGGCTCATGAGCGCCGCGTTCAACTCGAAGCTGGGGTTTTCGGTGGTGGCGCCAACCAGCAAGATCGTCCCATCCTCCATATGGGGCAAGAACCCGTCTTGCTGTGCCTTGTTGAAGCGGTGGATCTCATCGACGAACAACAGCGTGCCCTGGCCATTGGCATGGCGGATCCGGGCGGCTTCGAACACCTTGCGCAGATCCGGCACGCCGGTGAAAATCGCGCTGATCTGGACAAAATGCAGGCTTGTCTCTTGTGCCAGGAGCCGCGCGATCGTGGTCTTGCCCACGCCGGGCGGACCCCACAGAACAAGCGAGGACAGCGCGCCCGCATCCAGCATGATCCTGAGCGCGCCCTGCGCGCCCAGGAGGTGATCTTGCCCGATCACATCGGCCAGACGGCTGGGGCGCAGCCGGTCCGCCAAGGGACGGGGGGCTTTCGACCGGGCGGCATCGGGGCCGGATGGGGGCGTGTCGAACAGGTCCATGATGCCAAGGCTAGCGCTCTTGGCGCGGCTGCGCCAGATCGCGTGGTTCAGTGCATCTTGGAGGCCATCGAAACGAAATAGCAGCGATGCGCGACGCCGCCGAACTTCATCAGCGGGCCGGCAGGCTCCATGTCGATCCCGAGGCGGCGGCCCAGACGCGGCACGGCAATCGGCAAAAGCCCGATCAGCGTGGAGGCGCCCAATTCGCGCGCCGAGCGCACCATATGGCCCATCAGCGACAGCTGCACCTCGTGGCGGATATCGGTCGCCACGCCTTCGGCCACGAACAGGCGATTGGCGTCCCAGATGTGATCGGCAATCGGGGCGGTATCGTCGAGCAGATTGGCCGGGATCGAGTCCAGCAGGCCGCGCTGCGCGTCGCGCACCATGTAGGAATACACGCCACAGCGCGCGGTGGTGGGCGTCAGCCGCACGCCCGCCAGCACACGGTCGCCCGCATGCACACAGACCCAGCGGCTTTGCGCGGTGTCGTATTGGTCGAACTCCATCCCGTCGGCAGTGGGCAATTCCCAATGCATGCCCTCGATGAAGGTGCGGTGGCGCGCGCGCAGCATGTTGGAAAACAGCGCCCCATGCTGGTGCAGATTGGCGAAAGACAGTGTCGTCCTTTGCATAAGAAAACTCCCATTGTTGGCCGGTCGCAAATACGCCGCACCGCGGGGGTTCCCCTGTTGCTCAGCTGTCAGTACCGTCTCAGATCAATCCGTATTCCCTTGCGCGCTGAACGGCTTCGGCCGTCGTACGCGCCATAAGCTTTTGCCTGGCCGAGGTCAGGCGCGCTTTGAAGGCACTTTCGGATATACCCAGACGGGCGGCGGCAGCTGCATGGCGGTCCCCATCCGCGATGCATCTCAATGCGTCGGCCTGCGGGCGCGACAGGCGCGCGGGCGGCTCGGACAGATCATGCATGCGCTGCACGATCCGATAGATATGCTCCATCTCGTCATCGGTGAATTCGCGGTCCGGGCGCGCGGCCCCCGCGATGGTGCGCGATGACATGGGCCCCATGGCGGCAATCATGCCATAGGCGAGCCCGTATTGGGCGGCCTCGGACAACAGACCGAACGGATCGGGCAGGCCGATCTGCGACCAGCGCCGCGTTCCCAAATGACTGAGCCCCCAGGCCAGCGTGGGATCGCGCAGCCCATAGACCTTGGCAGTATACACTTCCTGCCAGGCCTCGGGATAGGTGTTGACCATGATGAGCGGCGAGACATAGCGGATGTGCAGCCCAACGGCGAATCCCGCCGGGGCCGCAATCGCCATCTCATTGAGCAAAAGCTCGATTACTGGTACTTTAGACATAAAAACCTATCCAAAAGGTCATGGCTTTTTAGACAGGTTGTCAGAATTCCGGTCAACCGTATTCTCGCAGCCTGTAAAGGTATCTTTGTGTGTTGGTAAGCCGAATGGACGAAAAGGTCGATCCAGGTCTTTTTACGCGTCTCATGCGGTTGTCGCCGACCACGCGCAAGGACCTACTTGAGTATCTTGGCCAAGGGCCGGTGTCGTCACGCGCCATGCTTGACCCGCTGATGCGCAAGGATGCCACGCCGCCGCCACAAACCATACCCGAGAAGTGATCAAGACGAAAACGCCCCCGCTTTGGTGCAGGGGCGCTGGGGGGTGATTTCACCAAAGGCTCCGTGGCAAGAGCGCGCCGGACGCAATGACCCTGTGACGGATCACTCTTCGGCGGTGGCTTCGGTCTCAAGCCGGGCGCGGTCGGCGGCACCCTTGGCATCCAGATCGCGATCGACGAATTCGATGATGGCCATGGGCGCCATGTCGCCATAACGAAAGCCCGCTTTCAGGACGCGCACATAGCCACCCTGACGCTCGGCATAGCGGGGGCCAAGGATATCGAACAGCTTGGCCACATAGGCATCTTGCTTGAGTTGCGACGCGGCCTGACGGCGGGCGTGCAAATCGCCGCGCTTGCCCAGCGTGATCAGCTTTTCGATGATCGGACGCAATTCCTTGGCCTTGGGCAGGGTTGTCTTGATCTGCTCATGTTCGATGAGCGAACCGGCCATGTTGGCAAACATCGCCTTGCGATGTTCATGGGTCCGGTTGAGGCGGCGGTATCCGCTGGCGTGGCGCATGGGTCAGTCTCCATTCACATTTTGCTTTGTCCGGAGGCCCGTGCGTGCAGACCTCTCACCTATTGGGGCGGAATTGCCCGGGGTCGGGTTGGGGGCCCAAGCCCCCGCCCCATCAAAAGTTGTCTTCGTATTTCTTGGCCAGTTCCTCGATGTTGTCTGGCGGCCAATCGACGATATCCATGCCCAGATGCAGGCCCATGCCCGAGAGCACTTCCTTGATCTCGTTGAGCGACTTGCGACCAAAGTTCGGAGTGCGCAGCATCTCGGCTTCGGTTTTCTGGATCAGGTCGCCGATATAGACGATGTTGTCGTTCTTGAGGCAGTTGGCCGAACGCACCGACAGTTCCAGTTCATCGACCTTCTTGAGCAGGAGCGGGTTGAACTCCAGATCATCGTCGGCTTCGGCGCGACCAGCGGCCTCGGGTTCGTCAAAGTTGACGAAGATCGAAAGCTGGTCTTGCAGGATGCGGGCGGCATAGGCCACGGCGTCATCGGGCGACAGCGAACCATCGGTTTCCAGCTTGAGCGTGAGCTTGTCGTAATCGAGAACCTGCCCTTCGCGGGTCGGCTGCACCTCATAGGAGACCTTCTTGATCGGCGAAAAGATCGCGTCGATCGGCATCAGGCCGATGGGGGCATCCTCGGGGCGGTTCTTGTCGGCCGAGACATAGCCCTTGCCGCTGTTGACCGTCAGCTCCATGTACAGCGTCGCGCCATCATCGAGGTGGCAGATCACGTGATCCTTGTTCAGGATCTCGATTCCGGCGCTTTCGGAGATGTCACCCGCCTTGACGACCCGAGGGCCCTTGGCGGAAACCGACACGCGCTTGGGGCCGTCGACATCCATGCGGATGGCCACGCCCTTGAGGTTGAGCACGATGTCGGTGACGTCTTCGCGCACACCGGGGACCGATGAGAACTCGTGCAGGACACCGTCGATCTGGACCGAGGTGATGGCCGCGCCCTGAAGCGAGCTCATCAATACGCGCCGCAGCGCGTTGCCGAGCGTCAGGCCAAAGCCACGCTCCAGAGGTTCGGCGATCACGGTCGCCTTGCGGGCCGGGTCGGTGCCGGGCTGAACGACAAGCTGGGTTGGCTTGATCAGTTCTTGCCAGTTTTTGTGGATCATGCGTCGCCTCCATTCTTGTGTCGGGGGGGATCCGCCCCAGACACGCTCGAGGGTAAAATGACGTCAGCGGGCCGCGCCGAACGCGCAACCCGCCGGAGAGTGTCTTGTGCTCAGACGCGACGGCGCTTGGGCGGACGGCAACCATTGTGGGCAATCGGGGTCACGTCGCGAATGGACGTGATCTGAAAGCCGCAGGCCGCAAGAGCGCGCAATGCGCTTTCACGCCCCGAACCCGGGCCCTGCACCTCGACCTCAAGGGTCTTGACGCCGTGTTCTTGTGCTTTCTTTCCGGCGTCTTCGGCAGCCATCTGGGCCGCAAAGGGCGTCGATTTACGGCTGCCCTTGAAGCCCATGGTGCCGGCCGAGGACCAGGCAATCGCATTGCCCTGAACGTCGGAAATCAGGATCTTGGTGTTGTTGAACGAGGAATTCACATGAGCAACGCCAGCGGCGATGTTCTTGGAGACCTTGCGCTTGGCGGGACGACGATCGCGTGCCATGAAACCAGCCCTCCCTTATTTCTTCTTGCCGGCGATGGCCTTTGCGGGGCCCTTGCGCGTGCGTGCGTTGGTGTGGGTGCGCTGACCGCGAACGGGCAGGTTGCGGCGATGACGCAGGCCACGGTAGCAGCCAAGGTCCATCAGACGTTTGATGTTCATCGTGGTTTCGCGGCGCAAATCGCCTTCGACGGTGTAGTTGGCGTCGATATGTTCGCGGATTTGCAACACTTCGCTGTCGGACAGCTGGTTGACGCGGCGGGCCTGGTCGATGCCGACGGCGTCACAGATGGCTTTTGCGGAGGTCGGGCCGATGCCCGTGATATAGGTCAGCGCGATCGGAACGCGCTTCGAAGTGGGGATGTTCACCCCTGCGATACGTGCCAAGGTTTTCTCGTCCTATGCGTTGCGGGCCCGTCGTGCCAGGCCCTTTTTTCACAACCAAGGGCCCTTGGCCGCAACGGCCACAGAACCCTGACTTTCCGGTCGAAAGCGGGCGGTCAGACACCGCCCGGATTTCGTGATTCCCAAAGGGAAGCCGCCGTGTAGGCGCATTTGACAGGTGCGTCAAGGGCAGCAGCCCCCGCCCCCGCCGCGCATCCCCCACGGATCAACCCAGGATGGCCGCAATCTCAGTTGCAACCACGTCGATATCAGCCAGACCATCGACGCCCTTGAGCAAGCCCTTGGCATGGTAATAGCCGATCAGCGGCGATGTCTGCTTGTAATAGGCCATCAGCCGGGTCTTGAGGCTTTCGGCATTGTCATCGGCGCGCACAGGCTGGCCTGCGGCGCGGGCGTCTTCGGCGCGGCCGACGATGCGACCCACCAGAACCTCGTCATTCACGCGCAGCTCGATCGCCGCGTCGATGCCCTGACCCAGTTCGGACAGCAACGCACCCAGCGCATCGGCTTGCGCCAGTGTTCGCGGAAAGCCGTCAAAGATGAAGCCCGAGCCGCCCTGTTCCAGCTTTTCGCGGATCAGGCCGATGACGATCTCGTCGGTGACGAGTTGCCCCGTTGCCATCACCTCGGCCACGCGGCGGCCCATCTCGCTGCCCGAGGCCTGTGCCTCGCGCAGCATGTCGCCGGTGGACAGCTGCACCAAGCCGCGTGCTTCGGTCAGGATCCGCGCTTGCGTGCCCTTGCCCGCGCCCGGGGGCCCCAGAAGAATGATGTTCGTCACGCTCATCTCCGCTCAGGGCCCTTGCGGGGCTTGGTTCCGGCGCCCTTGCGGCCGCGCAGTTGCGATTTTTCGATCAGCCCCTCGTATTGATGGGCCAGAAGATGGCTTTGAATTTGCTGCACCGTATCCATGCCGACAGACACGATGATCAGGATCGAGGTGCCGCCGAAATAGGCCGTGATGGCAAGGTTCGTGCGCACGATCTCTGGCATCAGACAGACCAGCGCCAGATAGGCCGCCCCCAGGACCAACAGGCGGTTCACCACATATTCCAGATACTCGGACGTTTTCTTGCCGGGACGGATGCCGGGAACAAAGCCGTTCTGGTTCTTGAGGTTATCGGCCACGTCATCGGTCTTGAAGGCCACGTTGAGCGTGTAGAAATAGGTGAAAAAGACGATCATGCCTGCGAAAAACAGCAAGTAAAGCGGCTGACCGGGGCCGAAATTGGCCAAGATCCACCCCATCACGGGCCCCGCCGATTCCCCGCCCGAAAAGGTCGTCAACGTGGTGGGCAGCAGCAACAGCGACGAGGCAAAGATCGCGGGGATCACGCCGGCCGGGTTCACCTTGACCGGCAGATGGCTGGAGCCGCCATCATAGACCTTCATCCCCACCTGACGGCGCGGATACTGGATATGGATCTTGCGCAGGCTGCGTTCCATGAACACCACGAAAAACAGCGTGCCGATCAGCATGACGATGACGCCAAGGATCGCGGGCGTGCTCAGCGCACCAGACCGGCCTGATTCAAAGAACTGGGCCAGTGCGGCGGGGATTTCCGCGATGATGCCCACGAAGATGATCAGCGAAATGCCGTTGCCGATGCCGCGCTGGGTGATCTGTTCGCCCAGCCACATCAGGAACATGGTGCCACCGACCAGCGTGATCACACAGGCCGCGCGGAAAAACCAGCCGGGGTCCGAGGCAAGCCCGCCCGATTCCATTGAAACCGCAAGGCCATAGGCCTGTGCGGTGGCCAGCACCACGGTGCCGTAACGGGTATATTGGTTGAGCTTCTTGCGCCCTGCCTCACCCTCTTTCTTGAGCTGCTCCATCGCGGGCACCATCGCCGCCATGAGCTGCACGATGATCGAGGCCGAGATGTAGGGCATGATGCCCAAGGCAAACACACCCATCCGCGACAGTGCGCCGCCGGTGAACATGTTAAGCACGCCGCCCAGACCGGCCGCTGCCTGATCGAAAAACGCCCGCAGTTCGACACCATCGATCCCGGGAACCGGGATATAGGTGCCGATGCGGTAGATGATCAGAAGGCCAAGAGTGAACCAGATGCGCTGGCGCAGTTCGGTCGCTTTGCCGAATGCCCCCCAGCTCATGTTCGCGGCCATTTGCTCCGCTGCTGATGCCATGGCGCCTCTCTCATGGGCAATGCGCCGCAGAAACCGGGTTTGGCGGTCCTGCGGCGCGAAAAATCCTGATGACTATGTAGGACGTACCAGCACGACCCACAAGCGTCGGGGGGCCGCAGCCCCCCGTGCAAGATCACTCGGCCGCAGCGGCCGTTGTGGTTGTCAGGCTACCACCGGCTTTTTCCACCGCTTCGACCGCGGCGCGCGATGCGCCGGTGACAGCGATGGTCAGCTTGGCGGTGACATCGCCCTTGGCCAAGACGCGGATCCCGTCAAGCTTGCGGCGCACCAGACCCGAGGCGACCAGAGCGTCTTCGGTGATTGCGACGCTGGCGTCGATCTTGCCTGCTTCGACGAATTTCGCGATCAGGCCCAGATTGACGACCGCGAATTTCTTGCGGTTGGGCTTGGTGAAGCCCCGCTTGGGCAGGCGCTGATACAGCGGCATCTGTCCGCCTTCATAGGCGTTGATGGCCACACCCGAACGGGATTTCTGACCCTTGATACCACGGCCGGCGGTCTTGCCCTTGCCCGAACCGGGGCCGCGGGCAACGCGCTTGGCTTTCTTGGTGGCACCGGGATTGTCCCGGAGTTCATGCAGTTTCATGTCGCGTCTCCTTTTGACCGGATGCGGTCTGCCTGCGACGGGCGGACCAACCTCGGCATGTCGATGATGGGCGGGCGGGCAGCGACCCATGGCCACTGCCCGCGCCGGGGCTTAGCCCCGTTCTTCGATGATCTCGACCAGATGCGGGATCTTGGCGACCATCCCACGGACCGAGGGCGTATCCTCAAGCTCGCGGGTCCTGTGCATCTTGTTCAGCCCCAGCCCGATCAGGGTGCGGCGCTGGATGTCGGGGCGGCGTGCAGCCGATCCGATCTGTTTGACAACGATCGTCTTTGCCATGTGACTCAGGCCTCCTCGGCGATCTGGGCGACATCATCGCGCTTGGGCAGGATGTCGGCCACTTTCTTGCCACGACGCGCCGCCACCTGACGCGGGGAGGTTTCGTTGCGAAGACCATCCAGCGTTGCGCGGATCATGTTGTAGGCGTTTTGCGAGCCGGTCGATTTCGCGACCACATCCTTGACGCCCAGCATTTCGAACACGGCGCGCATCGGGCCGCCGGCGATGATGCCGGTGCCTTCGGGCGCGGTGCGCATCACCACATGGCCTGCGCCATGATGGCCCTGTGCGTCATGGTGCAGCGTGCGACCTTCCTTCAGGGGCACGCGGATCAGCTGGCGGCGCGCCTGTTCGGTGGCCTTGCGGATGGCCTCGGGCACTTCTTTCGCCTTGCCCTTGCCAAAGCCCACGCGACCGCGCTGGTCGCCGACAACGACAAGTGCCGCAAAGCCAAAGCGCTTGCCGCCCTTTACGGTTTTGGAAACGCGGTTGATGGCAACCAGACGTTCTGCAAATTCCGGGGTTTCCTCGCGCTCTTCGCGGCGGCGTCCCCGGCGTTGATCACCGCGCTGATCGCGCTGTTCACGTTCTGCCATGTGATGGCGTCCTTTTTGTCGGTGACGCCCGGAGGCGCCGGTTTGATCGACCGCGGTCAGGGGGCGATGCCCCCTGCCCGGTCATCGAGGCAGCATTTGCTGCCTTCGCCTGTTGTCTGGCATCGTCGCGGGATGGACCCGCCAGATTGCCACGCAGCCCATGGTGGGTGACACCCACCATCGGCTCAGAACTTCAGCCCACCCTCGCGCGCGGCGTCGGCCAAAGCCTTGACCTTGCCGTGGAACAGGAAACCGCCGCGGTCGAAGTAGACTTCTTCCACACCGGCTTTCCTGGCGCGCTCGGCAATCGCGGCGCCCACCTTTGCGGCGGCCTCCACGTTGTTCTTGCCCACAACGCCCAGTTCCTTTTCCAGCGAAGAGGCGGCGGCCAGCGTCACCCCGTTCGCGTCGTCGATCAACTGGACGCTGATGTTCTTGTTCGACCGATGCACGGACAGGCGCAAACGCCCATTCGCCATCGCGCGCAATTTGTTCCGGTTGCGCAGGCGGCGCTTCTGGAACAGGTCTCTTGTGCTCAGTGCCATGTGCGTCGCCCTTACTTCTTCTTGCCTTCCTTGCGGAAGATATACTCGCCCTTGTAGCGAATGCCTTTGCCTTTGTAGGGCTCGGGCGCGCGCCACTCGCGGATGTTGGCGGCCACCTGGCCCACCAGCTGCTGGTCAATGCCTTCGACGATGATTTCCGTGTTCTTGGGGGTCGTGACCGTCACGCCCGCCGGAACGTCGAAATCGACATCATGGCTATATCCCAAAGCAAGCTTGAGCACGGCGCCCTGTGCGTTGGCGCGGTAACCCACACCCTGGATTTCCAGCTCGCGCTTGAAGCCCGTGCTGACGCCGGTCACCAGATTGGCAACCATGGAGCGCGACATGCCCCATTGCTGACGGGCGCGCTTGGACTTGCCGCGCGGAATGACCGACACGGCGTTGTCGGCGAGCGTCAGGGTGACGTCGTCGGTTGCGGTAAAGGTGCGGGTGCCCTTGGGCCCTGTCACCTCGATGGTCTGACCCGAGACGGAGGCGGACACCCCCGACGGCAGTCCGACCGGTTTTTTCCCAATACGAGACATGAGCCGTTCCTCCTCAGAACACGGTGCAGAGCACTTCGCCGCCGACATTGTGCGCGCGGGCGGAGGCATCGGTCATCACGCCCTTGGACGTGGAGACGATGGAAACGCCCAGGCCCTGACGGACCTGCGGAATGTCGTCCACGCCCAGATAGACGCGACGGCCGGGTTTCGACACACGCTTGAGTTCGCGGATGACCGGGGTGCCTTCGTAATACTTCAGGCTGATTTCGAAGGCCGGGTGGCCGTTCACATCGGTCGCGGACTCATAGCCACGGATATACCCCTCGGATGCCAGCACATCGAGCACGCGGGCGCGCTGTTTGGAGGCGGGGGTCATGACGGTGGACTTTCCACGCATCTGCGAGTTGCGGATGCGGGTCAGCATATCGCCGATAGGATCATTCATCGGGCGCTCTCCTTACCAGCTCGACTTGACCATGCCGGGGATCTGACCCATCGAGGCCAGATCGCGCAGCATGATCCGCGACATTTTCAGCTTGCGGTAGTAGGCCTTGGGCCGACCGGTGAGCTGGCAGCGGTTGTGAAGCCGTGTGGGCGAAGAATTGCGCGGCAGCTTCGCCAGTTTCAGGCGGGCCTTGAAGCGCTCTTCCATCGGCTTGTGTTCATCGGTTGCGATCTCTTTCAGCGCCGCGCGCTTGGCGGCGAAACGCGCCACCAGCTTTTGACGCTTGAGTTCGCGGTTCACCATGGAAACTTTGGCCATGTGTCTCTCTCCCTCTTGCGTCAGGCGTTAAAAGGCATGTTGAAGTGCTTGAGCAGCGCCTTCGCTTCGGCATCGGACTTTGCAGTCGTGACGATAACGATGTCGAGGCCCCAGACTTCATCGACCTTGTCAAAGTTGATCTCGGGGAACACGATGTGTTCCTTGATCCCCATCGCAAAGTTGCCGCGCCCGTCAAAGGCGGGCTTTACGCCGCGAAAGTCGCGGATGCGTGGCATCGCAACGGTGATCAGGCGGTCCATGAAGTCATACATGCGGTCGCCGCGCACCGTGACCTTGGCGCCCAGCGTCATGCCCTCACGAACCCGAAAGCCCGCGATGGAATTCTTGGCGATGGTTGCCACAGCCCTTTGGCCAGCGATGGTGGACAGATCCTCGACGGCGGATTTGGCCTTTTTCGAGTCACGCACGGATTCCGCACCGCAGCCAATATTGAGAACGATCTTCTCAAGGCGCGGGATCTGCATGTCGTTGGAATACCCGAATTCCGACTTCAGCGCGGGTTTGATGACCTCGCGGAAATGGGCCTTGAGGCGTGGGGTGTAAGTTGCGGTATCAAGCATCGATCACGTCCCCCGTGGTCTTGGCGACACGCAGCTTCTTGCCGTCTTCGATCTTGAAGCCGACGCGCGTGGGCTTGCCGTTCTTGTCCAGGAGCGACAGGTTCGACAGGTCGATCGGCATCGCTTGCGGGATGCGGCCGCCCTGGGTGCTGGCGCTTTGCTTGGTGTGGCGGATGGCGATGTTCACGCCGTCCACGATGGCCTTGCCGTCCTTGGGCATGACAGAGGTGATCTCACCCGTCTTGCCCTTGTCCTTGCCGGCCAGCACGACGACCTTGTCGCCCTTTTTCAGCTTTGCAGCCATCACAGCACCTCCGGCGCGAGCGAGATGATCTTCATGAAGTTCTTCGCGCGCAACTCGCGAACCACCGGCCCGAAGATACGGGTGCCGACGGGTTCGTTGTTGTTGTTGAGGATAACAGCGGCGTTGCGATCAAAGCGGATGGAGGTTCCGTCCTCGCGACGCACTTCCTTGGCGGTGCGAACGACAACGGCCTTGCGGACATCGCCCTTTTTCACGCGCCCGCGCGGAATGGCCTCTTTCACCGACACCACGATGATGTCGCCGACCGAGGCATACCGGCGGTGCGAGCCGCCCAGAACCTTGATGCACTGAACCTTCCGGGCACCGGAATTGTCAGCCACATCCAGATTGGTCTGCATCTGGATCATTTGGTTTCTCCCGACGTCCGGGGTCGCCAGTTACGGACATTGACCCCGGGGTTTCGATCAAACTGAACTGTGCAGGGTCGCGTCAGACGCGGTCCAACACCTCCCAGCGCTTGGTTTTCGACTTGGGCGCGCATTCCTGAATGCGAACGGTGTCACCCACGTTGAACTGGTTGTTCTCGTCATGCGCCCGGTATTTCTTGGATTTCCGGATCGTCTTGGCAAGAACGGGATGCTTGAAGCGACGCTCGACCGACACGGTGACGGTCTGGGCATTGGCGTTCGAGGTCACGGTGCCTTGCAGGATACGTTTGGGCATCAGTTGGCCTCCCCTGCTGCGGCTGCGGCTTTCTCGTTCAGGATGGTCTTCACGCGGGCGGCGTCACGCTTGACGACACGCATGCGCGCGGTGTTTTCAAGCTGGCCGGTGGCCTGCTGAAACCGGAGGTTGAAGGCCTCTTTCTTGAGCTGGACAAGCTGGTCACGCAGCTGATCCGGCGTCTTCTCGCGAAGTTCGCTGGCGTTCATCGCCTTGGTCCTTTCAACATCACGGGGACGCCCCTGTGGACAGGGTCACGCCGATTCCCGTGGAGTTCGGTGAATAGAGGGCGCGTATAGGCGCAAAGCCCCGCATCCGCAACCCCATATTCCTTGCCATGCGCGGACAGGCGGTGTATACAAACGTATATCCTCGGGAGAAAAGCATGATCGAGTCCAAGATCCGCAAGGTGGGCAATTCCGCCGTGATGACCCTGACAGCCGAGATGCTGGCCATCCTCGACGCCAAGGAGGGCGATACCCTTTACGTCGTTCGCGGGGATGATGGGTCGCTGCGCATCATGGCCAATGATCCCGCGCTGGCCGCTGCGCTGACGGCGGGTGAGGCCGTGATGGACGAAAACCGCGACCTGCTTCAGGCGCTGGCGTGAGCATACCTATCTGGGTGCCGCTCCGCGCCGTCATCAGCTTTCACGACCGACAGATCGCCCGCCATGGCGGTGCGTCTGGCATGCGTGATCTGACCCTGCTCGAGGCGGCCTGCGCCCGCCCGCTGAACCGCGCAGCCTATGGCGAGACCGACCTGCATGTTCTGGCGGCCGCTTACGCTTTCGGCATTTGCAAGGCGCATGCCTTTGTTGACGGGAACAAGCGGACGGCCTTTGTTGCGACGCTGACCTTCCTGCGCCTGAACGGGCTACAGATGCAGCCCGACCCGGCGGATGGCGTGCGGATGATGGAAGATCTGGCCGCGGACAAGGTGACAGAGGCGGCGTTTGCGGTCTGGCTGGCAGCACTGACGCGACCGGTCTGATCACCCCCACTTGTAGTTGAAGCTCACGCTGACCCGGTCATCTTCGTCCATGTTCATCGGCACCTCGTGGCGCAGCCAGCTTTCCCACAAGAGCACGTCACCCGCGACCGGGCCGGGGTAGATGAAGGCGCGGAGTTCCTCGCGCGCGTCTTTCTTGCGATTGGGGGCGGCCATCATCATCGCATGGCGCGGATCCTCCAGCTTGATCGACCGCGCGCCGGGGGGCACCTGCACAACACCTGCGCGGCACAAAAGCCGACCGGAAAGCGTGAGCGTTGACTTTAAGCTTTACGCATCGCAGCGTAGCGCAGCGTGTCGGAGGCGTAACGATGTCTGTCGTGCTGTTGCTGTTGCTGGGCGTCACTGCCACATTTGCCCTATCGGGGCTTTTTGACGATCCAGAGCCGGCCACCGAACCGGCGGCCGACGAGGATTTCAGCGAAATCTGTTGCAGCGAGTTTGAAGACTGCGCAGAGATCGATGAGATCATCATGGGCGATGATGGTGACGACTACTTCTGCGGCTGCTCATCGAGTGGCCCGGCCGCCACGATCGACGGCGGCGGCGGCAACGACACGCTGGACGCCAACTTTTCTAATAACATCGTTCTTCGCGGCGGCGATGGTGATGACGTGTTGATAAGCAGGGGCACAAGCTACCAAGGCACGAATTATTTCATCGATATGGATGGCGGCGCGGGTGACGACAGGCTCATCCAACAGGTCGATTTGTTCTCCATTTGGTTCAGGAGCGACGGCGGCGAACTCGACAATTATGGCAGCCGTATGACCGGGGGCGCTGGCGCGGACCAGTTCGAGATCGCAATGATCGAGCGCGAGCCATTGTACCCCATGACTGAAGACATGAACTTGATAGATGCGGCCACGATCAGGGATTTCGAAGCGGGTATCGACACAATCATCGTTGACCTGTCCGGCTTGAGTGGCCACGTCGCCGAAAGCGCTTACATGATTGAAAGAAACATTTCCGACAGAACCGACACCGAAATCTGGATCCGGATGATTGCGGTATCTCCCGACATCAGTGTGCCTTATTGCGACATACTGATCACCGTATCTAATACGAGCGGGCTTAGCTGGGACAACGTGGCCTTCGTCGGAGGGGGCGCGCCGACATTGACGGGCATGGCGTAACGGGGCGAAACCGGCCCCTCACGCCCAGTTGTAGTTGAAGCTCACGCTGACCCGGTCATCTTCGTCCATGTTCATCGGCACCT
>NZ_CALAHQ010000057.1 GCF_937892565.1 uncultured Roseicyclus sp.
GCCGCCCTTGGAAATCGAGCGATCCTGACGCAGAAGCGAGATCACTTCGGGGATGGCGTAGATGCCAAGGCCCACGATCACAAGTTGCAGACCATCGACCAGATAGGGAATGTCATAGGTCGCCATGCGCAGCGACCCGCCCGCAGGCGCCGTGCCGATGGTGCCCGCAAGCAAGCCCAGACCGGCAGCGACGACACCCTTGAGCGGGATACGCCCGGCCAAGATCGCCACCATCGACAGGCCAAGAACCGTGATCATCAGCATTTCAGGCAGGCCAAAGGCCAAGATCAGGGGTCGCGCCACGAAAATGATCATCGTCAGGGCAAGCGCCCCCAACAGACCGCCATAAAGCGAAGACACAAAGGCCGCGGACAAGGCGCGTGCCGCCTGTCCCTTGCGCGCCAGGGGAAACCCGTCAAGCACCGTGGCTTGGCTGGCCGAACTCCCGGGAATGCCCAGCAGCACAGAGGAAAACGTATCCGATGTGGGGATCACAGCGATCAGACCCACCATCAGCGCCAGCCCGGAGACCGGGTCCATCCCGAACATGAAGGGCAGCACAAGCGACAGCCCCGCGATCCCGCCAAGCCCCGGCAGAACGCCGATCGACAGGCCCAAGAGCACACCCGCCACCATGTACATCAGGTGCTGGGGCTGAATGACCGTCAGGAACGCATCGCCCAGCGCCGGAAGCGCAACATTCAGGATTTCCATGGCGGCGCCCTCCCCTCACCCGCTCTCGGCCGCCCGAGACCGGGGATAAACCCCGCCCGCGCAGGGCGCGCGGACGGATTTTTCACAACGCTCCCACAACAGCCGGCGATGCACGTGCTGCACCGCCGGACCATCACGAGGCATGCGTTACTGCATGGTCACGCCGTAATCCGCAGCCAGCCAATCCAGCACGAAGGTGCGGGCTTCGTCAGAGACGGTGATTGCCGCCTCATGCGCCACACGGGCTGCATCGCCGATCATCTGCGGATAAACGCCAAGTTCAGCAGTCGAGATTTCCGCGAAATCGGGACGGGCCAAGATGTCGACAAGGGCTTGCTCATAGGCGGCCACAACCTCTGGCGAGGCAGCGCCGGGCAGATATACCAGCTTTTGTGCCGCAAAACCCGACACGAAGAAGGCGCGCCATGCATCCCATGCCACGCCCGAGGTTTCGCATCCGGCGGTCGCATCACAAATCTCGGCAAAGGTGGGGATGTCGGGGAAGGTCGGATCGCGCACGATGTTACCTGCGGCATCCAAGATGCCCCAGCTCATCACCGGAACGGCCAAGTTCTGTTCGACCAGCGGAACCACGTTCGAGAGATAGGCCGACGAGGTCTGGTAATCGATATTGGCCTCGCCCCGTTCGAACATCAGGCGGCCATCGCCGCGCCCTTCGATGCCAAAGACCGGCTCGACCTGAAGGCCCAGCATCTTGAATGCCAGAAGCGGCACAAGATCCAGCGTGGTGGCGCCTTGGCTGCCGAAGATGAAGAATTCGCCCTGCAGATCGTCAAGATCACCGTCAAAGCGCGCGCCGAGATCAGCCGGCAGATAGACCACGCCGCCCGTGCCCGAGGCCAGAACCGGCTGCCAGTCGCGGTATTCATAGCGCACGCGCGGATCACCCAAGAGATAGGGGAACTGGGTCGAGCCCGAGGTGCCGAAGATCAGCGTGCCGTCATCAGTCGTCTGTTCCTGGAACCAGTTGGCGCCCGTGGTCGAGCCGCCACCGGGACGGTAGCCCACGATCGCGGTGGGCTTGCCGGGCAGCGCTTCCGACAGAAGCGGTGCAAAGAAGTTGGCCCATTTCGCAGAACCGCCCGATTCGGAGAAGGGGATAACGAATTCGACGGTCTTGCCACTGAGATCCTGCGCCACGGCCGGGGCCGCAAACGTCAGGGCTGCGGCGGATGCCGCAAAAAAGGCCGCGCCCGCGCGCGGGGTCTTGATCTTGTTCATGTCTTCCTCCCTGTGTCCGCTCTGTCTCAAAGGCGACGCGCGGTAATCCTCAAGGCGCAAACAAGCGCTTGATGGCGGCGTCTTGACTTGCGAAGCTTGCGCCAAGCTTACGGGTCAGTTTTTTCCTGTCGCACCGATCCGGCCGACCGGGCACGGACAGGCAAGGCAAGCGCAGTTGGGCCACACTGTCGTCGGGCGAAATGGGGGTGGGGTCATGCGCATCGTGCTGGTCGAGGATCATGACGGCATCGCCAGAGGCATCGCCTATCGGATGCAAGACCTTGGCCATTCGGTCGATATCATTGTCGATGGCTTGGCAGCGGACCAACATCTGCGCACCGGTGGCGGCGATCTCGTGATCCTCGACATCAACCTGCCGGGAATGGACGGGCTGGCGATCTTGCGGGCGATGCGCCAGCGCGGCGATGAGCGACCGGTGCTGGTATTGACGGCGCGCGCGGAAACCCATGACCGCGTCCGGGGCTTGGATGCGGGAGGGGATGATTATCTGGTCAAACCCTTCGAGATGGATGAATTGGAGGCGCGGGTGCGCGCCTTGGCCCGAAGACAACCGCGCCCGCTGCGCCGCAAGATCGTGATGGGGGCGCTGGCGCTTGATCTGGATGCCCGCGAGGTCACCGCCGGCGGCACACCGCTTGCCCTGCCCCGCCGCGAGGTCAGCTTGCTTGAGGTGCTGATCGCCGCACAGGGGCGCACCGTCAGCAAGAACGATCTTCTCGACCATATTTATGGCACCGGCGCCGACATCGAGGAAGGCGCCATCGAGGTGCATATCTCGCGGCTGCGCAAGCGGCTCAAGGCGCATGGCCTGACGATCCGCGTGGCGCGGGGCCTTGGCTATGCGCTGATTGCCGACCAAGTGGCGCCATGATCACGAAGCGCCGGATCAGCGGACGCGGCTTTGGGGTCCGGCGCTCGACCTCGCTGAGGGTGCGGCTGACGGCGATCATTCTCGGGCCGCTGTTGATCATCGCGGCAGCGGTGGGTGTCTGGCAGCTTGGCTATACGCAGAACAAAGCCGAAGACATCTTTGACCATTCGCTCTTGACCACGGGCTTGGCGATTGCGGCCGATGTGGCACGCTCGGGCGGCGATGCGCTGTCACTGGAAACCCGCGACCTGCTCAGCGACACCTCGGGCGGTTTGGTCTATTACCATGCCTATGCACCATCCGGGGTCTATGTGACGGGCTACGCCACCCCGCCCGCCCGCCCGCCCGAAGCGGTCGCGCTGCATGGCGATGCGTTTTACGGCTTTTACGACAGCACCTATTTCGGCCGGCCTGTGCGCGCGCTGCGGTTGCGACAGGTGAACACGGTGGGCGGCATTGCAGGCACCTATACCTACACCGTCTGGCAGGACGTCACGATCCTCGAGGCGCTGTTCCGCGATCTGGCGCGTCAGGTCTTGATCGTGATGGGGGTGCTGATCGGCACGGTCGCCTTGGTGGTGTGGTTCGGGGTCAATCTGGGTCTGCGCCCGCTGCTGGATCTCGAAGATGCCATCTCGCGGCGCAATTCCGATGATCTGAGCCCGATCCGCCGCCCTGTGCCGCCCGAAGCGCGCGGTCTTGTGCTAAGGCTCAACACGCTCTTTGGTCAGGTCGAGGCGACGATGCAGGCGCAGGCGCGCTTTATCTCGAACGCCGCCCACCAGCTGCGCAATCCCATCGCGGGCGTTCTGGCCATGGCCGAGGCCGCGCATCGTGCCCCCACGCCCGAGGCTGCCCGTGCGCGCGCGCGCGAACTTTTGACGTCGGCGCGGCAGGTGCGCGATCTGGCCAACAAGCTTTTGACGCTCGAGCGCGCAAGTGCAGCGGGCGGGCCACTGGAACAGGTTGATCTGGTCCGCATCCTGCGCGAGATCTGCCATGATTTCCGACCCCGCGCACTGGCGCAAGATGTCGATTTGCTGTCGCACCTGCCACCCGGCCCGATGTTGGCCGAAGCCGACCGGCTGATGCTGCGCGAGGCAGTGACCAACCTGATCGACAATGCGCTGCGCCATGGCGGTGCAAGCCTTGGCTTGATCACCGTCGCGCTCGATGTCGCAGGGGGGCAGGCGCGGATCATGGTCAGCGATGATGGGCGCGGTCTGAGCGCCGACGAGGTGCCGCTGGCGTTGGCGCGCTTTGGTCAGGTGGGCACCGCCGAAGGCTCGGGCCTTGGCCTGTCGATAGCCGAGGCGGTGGTGACCGGCCGGGGCGGACGGCTCGACATCACGCCCACGCCGGGCACACGACAAGGGCTGACAGTCGCCTTGTATCTGCCGCTGATCGCGCACGACAGCGATGCAATGGCCCCGACGCCGCCCGTGCGATCACCCAAAAGGCGCACCGCGCCGCGCCCCGCCGCGGCCGAATGACCGCGCAGGGCTGGGCGCGTCAGCGCCCGATCGCATAGGCCTGCATCAGGCGCGGGGTCGCCGCCGCCTTGAGCATGCCATCGGCAGACCGCGATGCCGCGGTCAAGCGCCCCACAGCCCAGGGTTCCGATACCTCAAGCGCATGGCCCCGCGCGCGCAGATCATCCAGCACGGCGCTGCCAAAAGCAGGCTCGGCCATCAGGTGGCCGGGGTTGGTGGCGCGCGGGTAAAAGGATGATTGGAAATGCGCGGTGTGAAACAACGGCGCATCGATGCCTTCCTGAAGGTTCAGGCCGGCATGCACAAGCCGCAGGAACAAGATCAATTGCCACTGGTCCTGTTGATCGCCGCCGGGCGTGCCAAATGCCAGCTTGCGCCCATCGGTCTGGGCCATCGAGGGCGACAGCGTCGTGCGCGGGCGCCGCCCCGGTGCCAGCGATGTCGCCAGACCCTCTTCCAGCCAGAACATCTGGGCACGGGAATTGAGCGGCATCCCCAGCCCCGGAATGACCGGTGAGGATTGCAGCCAGCCGCCCGATGGCGTGGCGGAAACCATGTTGCCCCAGCGGTCGATCACATCGAGATGCACGGTATCGCCACGCTTTTCGCTCAAATGCGCCATCGTGGGTTCGCCCGCGCCCATGCCCGGGCCGGCGGTGATGTCGCGCCCGGCCCGCGCGAGGGCCGCCTTGGCTGACACCTCCAGCCCCGCGATGTTGCCCGGCCGCTGTTCGCGTGATGCCTTGGGTCCGATCAGCGCGCGCCGGGTCGCGGCATAATCGGCTGACAACAGCGTCCCGACCGGCACATCGGTAAACAACGGATCGCCATAATAGGCCTCTCGATCGGCAAAGGACAGCTTGAGCACCTCGGTTACCGTATGCACGAAATCGGCACCGCGGTGATCCATTGCAGCGATATCAAGGCCCGACAGCGTCATCAGTGATTGCAACAGCGTGGGCCCTTGCGTCCAGACGCCGGGTTTCCACACGGTCCAGCCATGATAATCGACGCTGAGCGCATCCTCATAGCTGGCTGTCCAACCGGCCATGTCCTGGCCGGTCAGCACGCCCTTGCGCCGCCCGCCCGCCGCATCCATCACACAGGCGTCTTTCAGATAGTCATCGATCGCTTCCGCGATGAAGCCCTCGTAAAAGGCGCGGCGCGCGGTCTCCATCTGACCCTCGCGGGTGGGGGCGGTTTCGGCCTCGGTCAACAGGCGCTCCCAGGTGTCGGCCAGCGCGGGGTTGGCAAACAGGCTGCCCGCTTGCGGAACCTGATCGCCCGGCATCCATGTGGCCTGCGATGTCGGCCATTCGTGCCGAAAGAAATCGGTCAGCCCCGCGATGGTGGCCGACACCCGCGCCAGCATCGGGTGACCATGGCGGGCATAAAAGATCGCAGGCTCCAGTATCTCGCGCAGCGTGAGCCGCCCGTGGTCGCGCAGCATCAGCATCCAGGCGCCAAAGGCCCCCGGCACCACGGTCGCCAACAGCCCCGAGCCCGGCACCATGTTCAGCCCTTGCGCGCGGTAATGCGCGATGGTGGCGCCTGCGGGTGCCGTGCCTTGCCCGCAGATGACGGTGGGCACATCGGCGCCGGCGGGGCGGATCATCAGGGGCATGTCGCCCAAGGGGCCGTTGAGATGCGGCTCCACCACCTGCAGCACAAAGCCCGTGGCTGCGGCGGCATCAAAGGCATTGCCGCCCTGTTCAAGGATCTTCATCCCCACAGCCGAAGCGATCCAATGTGTCGAGGTGACGACGCCGAAGGTGCCGGCGATTTCGGGGCGGGTGGTAAAGGTCATGGTTGGGTCCGTTCTGGCTTGGGATCAGGGGATGGATCGGCGGCTGTCCTTACGGCCGCGAATGCGTTCGAGATGGGCAAAGAGCCTAGGCCAGATGCGCCTGCATGGCCACCCGTGCGGCGGCCGCGTCGCGGGCTTGGATGGCCGCGATGATCGCAGCATGCTGACGCGCATATTGCGCCACCCGTTCAGCTGAGCGGGCCAATTGCCTTTCGTGTTGCCAGCGCTGTTGCTGGCGCAGCTCGTTGATCAGGGTAAAGCCCGCCCGCAAGACCGGATAGCCCGCGATATCGGCGATGTCGCGTTCCGTCTCGGCAAACTCTTGCGGCAGGTTTATGGGGTCAAACACC
>NZ_CALAHQ010000058.1 GCF_937892565.1 uncultured Roseicyclus sp.
GTCTTTCCCGCACCAAGAGAGGGTCCCATGGACATCCACGAACATCAGGCCAAGTCGATCCTTGCCGAATTCGGCGTTCCGGTTCCCAAGGGCCATCTTGCCTTCAGCCCCGAACAGGCGGCGCATGCCGCACGGATGCTGGGCGGGGGCCGGGTTGTGGTCAAGGCGCAGATCCATTCCGGCGGGCGCGGGGCGGCGGGCGGCGTCAAGCTCTGCACCTCCGAGACCGAGGTGCGCAGCTATGCCGCCACGCTTCTGGGCAAGACGCTTGTTACCAAGCAGACCGGCGCGGGTGGCAAGCTGATCGAACGGCTCTGGATCGAAGAAGCCACCGACATCGCACAGGAAATCTATCTGGGCTTCGTGCTGGACCGCAAATCCGAACGCATCATGATCGTGGCCTCGGGCCATGGCGGCATGGAGATCGAGGATCTGGCCGAAAAGGATCCGGGCAGCCTTGTGCGCATGATCATCGACCCCGCCGCAGGGCTCGTTGAATTTCAGGCCCGCGATCTGGCCTTTCGCCTTGGGCTGAAGGGCAAGCAGATCGGGCAATTCGTGACCACGCTGCGCGCCTGTTACCGGGCCTACCGGGATCTGGACGCGATGATGGTCGAGATCAACCCGCTGGCCGTGACGGGGGCGGGCGATCTGGTGGCGCTCGATGCCAAGATGTCGTTTGACACCAACGCGCTCTACCGCCGCCCGCAGGTCGCCGCGCTGCGCGATCCCGGGCAGGAGGATCCGCGCGAAAGCAGCGCGCATGACAATGGTCTGGCCTATGTCGGGCTTGAGGGCGACATCGGCTGCATCATCAACGGGGCGGGTCTGGCCATGGCCACGATGGACATGATCCATCTGGCCGGGGGCGCACCGGCCAATTTCCTCGACATCGGCGGCGGCGCCAGCCCCGAGCGCGTCGTCACCGCCTTTCGCACCGTGCTGACCGACCCCAATGTGGGCGTCATCCTCGTCAACATCTTTGCCGGGATCAACCGCTGCGACTGGATCGCGCGCGGCGTCGTGCAAGCCTATCAGGAGGTCGGCCTGACCCTTCCCGTGATCGTGCGCCTGTCGGGCACGAATGTCGAGGAAGGCCGCGAGATCATCCGCACGTCCGGCCTGCCGCTGATGTCGGCCGATACGCTGGCCGAGGCCGCGAAACTGGCCGTGCGCTCCCGCCCTTCCCCCATCGCCGCCCAGTAAGGAGCAACGCTTATGGCCATCTTGATCACCAAGGACACCCGCATCATCGTGCAGGGCATGAGTGGCCGGATCGGCCAGTTTCATGCCCAGGAGATGATCGAGACCGGCACCAACGTCGTGGGCGGCGTGACGCCCGGCCGGGGCGGCAGCACGCTTCTGGACCGCCCGCTGTTTGATACCGTGCGCGAGGCGGTCGAGGCGACGGGCGCGGATGCGTCGCTGTTGTTCGTGCCGCCGGCCTTTGCCGCCGATGCGATGATGGAGGCGGCCGAAGCGGGCATCAAGACCTGTGTCTGCGTCACCGACGGGTTGCCCGCGCAGGACATGATGAAGGTCAAGCGCTTCTTGCGCCGCTACCCGCGCGAGCGCAAGATGCGCCTGATCGGGCCCAATTGCGCGGGCGTCATCAGCCCCGGCATCGGTTTCATGGGCATCATGCCGCCCCACATCTACACACCCGGCCGCGTGGGCATCGTGGGGCGTTCCGGAACGCTGGGCTACGAGGCGGCCAGCCAGATGTCGGCGCTGGGCATCGGCGTATCCACCTCGGTGGGTATCGGCGGCGACCCGATCAATGGATCAAGCTTCAAGGACATCCTTGAACTCTTTGAAAACGATCCCGAAACCGATGCCGTCATCATGATCGGCGAAATCGGCGGCCCGCAGGAGGCCGAAGCCGCCGCCTTTGTGCGCGACCACATGAGCAAGCCGGTGGCGGCCTATGTCGCGGGGTTGTCGGCCCCCAAGGGCCGCAAGATGGGCCATGCGGGCGCGATCATCTCGGCCTTTGGCGAAAGCGCGCAGGAAAAGGTCGAGATCTTGCAAGACGCGGGCATCATGGTTGCCCCCAACCCATCGAGCATGGGCGAGACGGTCGCGCGCATGCTGGGCCTGAAAGTCGCGGCATGAGCCGCGCAGAAAGCTGTCAGACCCTCGCGCTGCGTGATGCCGCCGATTGGGTCGGGCACAGTGAGGAGCGCTGGGGCTGTCTGACCCCGGACCTGGCCGGGATGCTGGGCGCTGCCGTCAGTCATGACCGGTCGCTGCCTTGCGACATGCGGGCGGGGTCGCTTTTGCCACCGCTGTGGCATTGGGCGGCCTTTCCCGAATTCGTGCCCCTTGGGCAGTTGGGCCCGGACGGGCATCCGGAACTGGGCGATTTCCTTCCGCCCTTGGCGTTCAAGCGGCGCATGTGGGCGGCCGGGCGGCTCGTCTTTACCGGCGTGCTGCGCATCGGTGAAAAGCTCAGGCGGCGTTCGACCATCCGGTCGGTGACGCCCAAATCGGGCGGCACGGGCGAGATGGTCTTTGTCACCGTCACCCACCAGATCGAAGGCGAACAGGGCGGATTGATCGAGGACGAACAGGATATCGTCTATCTGCACATCCCCGAAAGCTTCACACCCCCACGGCGGATGCCGGCATTCGACAACCCCGATTTCGACGAGACCGTGCCGATCAACGAGGCGCGGCTGTTTCGGTTTTCGGCCGCGACCTACAATGCCCACCGCATTCACTACGATCTGCGCTATGCGCGCGAGGTGGAGAAATACCCCGCCCTTGTGACCCATGGCCCGATGCAGGCAATCCTGCTGATGGACGCGGCCACGCGCCACCAGGGCATGCCGCCCCGGCGCTTCAGCTTTCGCGGCGTGCACCCGATGTTTCATGGCCATGATCTGCGCCTGCAGGGGCGGCTGGCCCCCGGTGGCAAGGCGATGGATCTGGGCACAGCCGCGCCCGAAGGGTATCTGGGCATGACCGCACAAGCAGGATGGGACTAATGGGTATTCTGACAGGCATGCGCGTTGTCGAAAGCTCGGCCTTTGTGGCGGTGCCGCTGGCCGGGATGACCCTGGCACAGATGGGGGCGGATGTGATCCGCTTCGATCTGCCGACAGGCGGCATGGATCATGGGCGCTGGCCCGTGGCGCCCAATGGCGCCAGCCTGTTCTGGGCGGGGATGAACAAGGGCAAACGCTCGGTCGCCATCGATGTGAAGACGCCCCAGGGCCGCGAGATCGCGCAGGACATCATCTGCGCCCCCGGTGCGGATGCGGGGCTTTTCATCACCAATCTGGCCACGCCGGGCTGGACCGATCACGCCACGCTGGCCGCCCGGCGCGCCGATCTGATCTCGGTCGGGTTGCGCGGCGACCGCCACGGCAGGCCCGCGGTCGATTACACCGTCAACCCCGCCGTGGGCTTTCCCATGGCAACAGGCCCCGAGGGGTCCGAGGCGCCGATCGCCCATGCCCTGCCCGCCTGGGACGCCATCGCGGGCGGCATGGTGGTGCAGGGGCTTCTGGCCGCCGAACGCCACAGGCTGCGCCATGGCGCGGGACAGGCTGTCGATCTGACGCTCAAGGATGTGGCCGCGGCGATGCTCGGGCATCTGGGCCTGATCGGCGAACACGCGCTGACAGGCCAGACACGGGGGCGCGCGGGCAACAGCCTGTATGGCGCCTATGGGCAGGATTTCCTGTGTGCCGACGGGGCGCGGGTGATGGTGATCGGGCTGACCGCCCGGCAATGGCAGAACCTGCTCAAGATCACCGGCACGGCCGAGGCGATGGAGGCCCTTGCCGCCGCAATGGGCGCGGATTTCCGCGACGAAGGCGCCCGCTGGCAGGCGCGCCATGCCATCACGGCGGTTCTGGCACCGTGGTTCGCGGCCCGCCGTCTTGCCGATTTCGCCGGCGATTTCGATCGGGCCGGGGTGACATGGTCGGTGTTTCGGACATTCGCCGAGGCCATCGAACACGACCCCGACCTGTCGCTTGACAACCCGATCTTTGCCGAGGTGGACCAGCCCGGCATCGGGCGCTACCGCAGCCCCGGATCGCCGCTGTCCTTTGCAACCATCGCGCGCGAAACGGCCGCACCCGCGCCGCTTCTGGGCCAGCACACCGAGGCGGTTCTGGCCGATGTGGCGGGCCTGTCTTCGGGGACGATCGGACGGCTTTTCGATGAGGGGATCGTGGCGCAACCGGGCCGCGACAGGCTGCGCCGGGCCTGTTAGGTCACAGCCTTGCGCGCCTGGAATTCGGGGCGGTCCCAGAGCCGGTCGGTGATGATGCGCCCAAGGATTCCGGCCGCGCGGACCACATCGGCTTGATCGATGTAAAGCGGCGTGAAGCCAAAGCGCATGATGTCAGGCGCGCGGAAATCCCCGATCACGCCTTGGGCAATCAGCGCCTGCATTGCGGCGTAGCCATGGGCGAAATGGAACGACACCTGTGAGCCGCGCTCCCGCGCATCGCGGGGGCTGGCCAACATCAGATCGGGGCAATGCGCCGCCACCTCGGCGATGAAGCGCTCCGACAAGGCCACCGATGCGGCGCGCAGATCGGCCATATCCACCCCGTCCCAGACATCGAGTGCGGCATCAAGCGCGGTCATCTGCAACACCGGTGGCGTGCCCACGCGCATGCGGTCCACACCGGGCGCCGGGCGATAGTCGAGATCAAAGGCAAAGGGCGCGGCATGGCCAAGCCACCCCGCCAGCGCGGGGTCGATCCGGTCGGCCAGATCGGGGCGCACATAGATGAAGGCCGGCGCCCCCGGCCCGCCATTGAGGTATTTGTAACTGCAGCCTGCCGCGAATTCCGCGCCGCACGCCGCCAGATCGACCGGCACCGCGCCCGCGCTATGGGCCAGATCCCAGATCATCACCGCGCCCGCCGCATGGGCGGCTTTCGTGATGGCGGCCATGTCATGCATCCGCCCGGTGCGGTAATCGACCTGTGTCAGCAAGACGGCGGCGACATCGGGGCCGATGGCATCGCCGACCGCGTCAGGCGCCACCACACGCAACACATGGCCCTGCCCCAGATGCCGGATCAACCCATCGGCGATATAGAGATCGCTGGGAAAATTGCCGCTGTCCGACACGACCACGCGCCGGTCGGGCCGCATCGAAAGCGCGGCCGACAGCGCCTGATAGACCTTGATCGACAAGGTGTCGCCCATCACCACGCTTCCCGGCGGCGCCCCGATCAGGCGCCCCACCCGATCGCCCACGCGGCCGGGCTGCGCCATCCAGCCATCCAGGTTCCAGCCCTGGATCAGATGCGCCCCCCATTCGCCCGTGACCGCCCGGGCCAGCCGGGCCGGAACCGCGCGGGGCAAGGGCCCCAGCGAATTGCCGTCGAGATAGATCATCCCCTCGGGCAGATCGAACAGATGCTTGCGCAAGATGCTCATGACGCGGTCGCCCCCTTTTGGGGGACACCCTGCCCCGTTGCCGGTGGCAGTGCAAGCCGTCAGGCCCCGGCCGCGCCCCCCGCCCGTGTGCGGTGCGGGCCCCAGACACAGGCAAGGGCAAGGCTCAGCCCCGAGACGGTGGCGATCATGCCTGCCGCGCTGACGGAATGGTCAAAGCCCATCCAGATCGGCCCATATCCCGCCAGCACATAGCCCAAGACCGCCGAGCCCGCAGCAATCCCGACCGAGATCCAGACCTGAGCGGCCAGCGCATTGGTCAAAAGCCGTGCCGCAGCCGGCGGGCAGATGAACATCGCGATCACGATGATCGACCCCACCGCGTCAAAGGCCGCCACCGCCGCCACCGCCGCTGCGATCACCAATGCCAGCCCGATCGCCGACACCGGCAACCCGATGGCGCGGGCAAAGCCTTCGTCAAAGGTGGCCAGCTTCAAGGGCCGCCAGAAGATCACCATCAGCACCGCCATCAGCGCGGCCACCGCCGCGATGCGCGGCAATTCGGGCGGCAGATGCGCCAGCGCCACAGGATCGATCACGCTGTGCCAGCCGCTTGCGCGCAGCCAGATCAGCGTTTCCAGATTGCCCATCAGCGCATGATCGACATCCAGATGCACCCCCGAGGTGTCGGATTGTTCCAACAAAAGCACACCACCCGCAAAGAGCGCGGTAAAAACCACCCCCATCGCCGCCCCGGGTTCAATCCGGCCCAGTCGCAAGATCACCTCGATCAGCACCACGGCCACCAGCGCCGCCGCCCCCGCCCCGATCAGCATCGGGATCGTGGCCACCGTGCCCGTGACCAGAAAGGCCACGACAATGCCCGGCAAAACCACATGGCTGATGGCGTCGCCAATCAGCGCCTGACGCCGCAGGATCAAGAAATTGCCCGGCAGCGCACAGGCGATGGCCGCGAATACCCCGATCAGCATCGGCGTCAGCGAGAATTGCACAAACTCAGCGCCCATCTTGCCCCCCCACCGCCTGTGGCGGGCCAAGCGCCGCATCGAAATCGGCAATCTGATCGGCGGTGAACACGGTCTCGATCGGGGTCAGCCCATCATAGCGCCCGGTCAGTGCCGTGTCCTGATGCATCGCGCGCGCCAGATCCCAGCGGCGTTCATCGCGCAAGGATCGTGCCGCGAGCGCACGACCCTTTTCGGTGGCGACCCCATCGGGGCGGATCACGCCCTGGGCCCGCAAGATGCGCAAGGTCAACGGATCATGGATCGGCTCGGCGCGGGCCAGCGACAAAAGCCCCTGTCGCCAATGCACCCGGGCCTGAAAGCGGCGGCGGGCCAGGATCGCGGCCAAA
Source organism: uncultured Roseicyclus sp. (assembly GCF_937892565.1). Lineage (GTDB taxonomy): Bacteria > Pseudomonadota > Alphaproteobacteria > Rhodobacterales > Rhodobacteraceae > Roseicyclus. The sequence continues at coordinate 6,746 of NZ_CALAHQ010000058.1, forward strand.
AGCCCGCGCCGCGGCGCCAGCAAGAGCGACAGCACAAACAGCCCCGCCGCGATCAGCACGATGATCGGCCCCGTGGGCAGATCAGGCGCCGATGCCGACAGCGCCGCGCCCAGATATCCCGCCCCCCCACCGATCGCGCCCGCGATCCACAGCATCCGCTCGACCCGGTCGGACCAAAAGCGCGCGGTCACCGCCGGAATGATCAACAGCGCCACGATCAAGATCAACCCCACCAGCGTCAGCCCGATCACCGTGACCGCCATGACCAGCGCCATCATCGCCAGATCGACCCGCGCCACGCGAACCCCGATGGCGGCCGCATGGCCCGGATCAAACGCCACCAGCGTCATCGGTCGGCGCAGCAGCAAGATCACCGCGACCACGACCAGCCCCCCCGCCGCGATCAACACCGCGTCCTGGAACAGCATGCCGGCGGTCGCACCAAGCAAAAAATCCTCCAAGCCCGCCTGGCGCCCCCGCTCCAGCGACTGGATCACCGTCAACAGCACCACACCCAGCCCAAAAAACACCGACAGGACCGCGCCGATGGCGGCATCTTCGGCCAATCTTGTGCGGCGCACGATCCAGTCGACCAGCACCAGCCCGATCAGCGCGCTTGCGGCCGAACCGATCAGCAAGCCCGGCAGATCACGCCCATCGCCGCCAAGCGCCACCATCACCAGAAATGCCACCCCGATCCCCGGCAAGGTCGCATGCGCCATCGCATCCGACACAAGCGCGCGCTTGCGCAAGACCAGAAAGCTGCCCGCCATCCCCGCCGACAGGCCCAACAACGCCGCACCGATGGTGACCAGAGCGGCGTTGTAGCCCGCCTGTAGCGCCAGCGCCGCAAGAAACCCCGTCATCGTGTCAGCCACCTGTCAGGCGCAACTGGTCCAGATGGGTGGCCGCCAAGCGCCCGCCATAGGTCTGGACCAGGGCATCTTGGGTAAAGGTGGTCGCGACCGGACCTTGGGCCATGGCCCGGACATTCACCAGAAACACATGATCAAAATAGGCAGCCACGGTCATCAGATCGTGATGGACCGCGATCACCGATTTTCCTTCGGCGCCCAGCGATTGCAACACCGCGACGATGGCGCGTTCGGTGGCGGCGTCGACGCCTGCGAATGGTTCGTCGAGCAGATAGAGGTCAGCCTGTTGGGCCAGCGCCCGCGCCAGAAACACCCGCTGTTGCTGACCACCCGACAACTGGCCGATCTGACGGCTGGCAAAGCCATCCATCCCCACCCGCGCAAGCGCGTCACGCGCCAGCGCCATATCCGCCCGGCTGACACGGCGCAAAAGCCCAAGGCTGCGGTAGCGCCCCATCAGGACCACATCGATCACGGTGGTGGGAAAATCCCAGTCCACACTGGCACGCTGGGGCACATAGGCGATGCGGGGGCGCGCCTCGGACAGGGCTTGGCCAAAAAACCGCACCTCACCCGAAACCATGGGGATCAGCCCGAGTGCGGCCTTGAGAAAGGTGGATTTTCCCGCCCCGTTCGGCCCCACGATGGCCGACATGGCACCCGCCGGGAATGTCGCATCGACCGAAAAAAGGGCGGGTTTGTCCCCATAGCTGACCGTCATGCCGCGCACGGCAAGGGGGGCCGATGGATCGGCCCCCGCGGTCACGGCCGCCCCGTCTTGCGCGGCCAGGCTCAGCGTCTTTGGGGGTGTCGGGCTCACTTCATCGCCAATGCGTTGATGCGCCCACGCGCGGGCGCTTGCCCCCCAAGCGCGCGGGCGATGGTGGTGACATTGTGATCGATCATGCCAAGATACGTCCCCTCATAGGTGCCGGGCGCACCCATCGCGTCGGAAAACAGCTCGCCACCGATCACGACCTCGTGGCCAAGGGATGCCGCCCCTTCGATCAACGCGCGGATGTTGCGATCGGAAACCGAGCTTTCCACAAACACCGCGCGAATGTCGCGGGTGGCCAGCATCTCGACCAGCTCGGCGATGCGTTGCAGCCCCGCCTCGCTTTCGGTGGAAATACCCTGGATGCCCACCACCTCAAAGCCATAGGCGGCACCGAAATAGTTGAAGGCGTCATGCGCCGTGATCAGCACACGGGCCTCGGCCGGGATCGAGGCAAGGGCGGTCTGGGAATAGACCGCCAGATCGGACAGCTGGGCCAGATGCGCCGCCGCATTGGCCCGAAAGACATCGGCCCCCTCGGGATGGGCCGCGATCATTGCGTCACGCGTGGCCAGCACCACGCGCGACCACAGGTTGGGGTTCATCCAGACATGGGGATCAAACCGGCCCTCGTAATCCTCCGAGCCGATCAGCTGTGCCGGCGCGATGGTTTCAGCCACTGCAACCACGGGGCGTGTCTGGGCCAGATCCAGCAGGAATTCCTCTAGCTGGGCTTCAAGATAGAGCCCGTTCCACAGCACCAGATCGGCATCGGCGGTGGCCACGATATCGCTGCGGGTCTGACGATAGGCATGAGGATCGACCCCCGGCCCCATCAGCGCCGTGACAGCAACCAGATCGCCACCCACCTGCCGGGCGGCATCAGCGATCATGCCGGTGGTGGCAATGACGCTCAGGCGATCTTGGGCCGCCGCAGGCAGCGCCAGCGCGGCGGAGGCGGCGAGAGACAAAAGCAAACGTCGGGTCAGCATTCCTTGAACCTGTCGGGTCTTGCGCGCATCCGGGCGCGCGGTCCGTGCCGTCACGACATATATTGCGACGCATTCGCAATATGTCAATGAAGTTGCGAGTTAGTCGCAATCAAAGGCGCTCAAACCCGGCGCTTGCTTGTGAATTGACACCGCCCGCAACGCGCCGCAGGGTCTGCGCACATCACCACACCGGAGGACAGACCATGACCGATCACCCCATCGCCCTGGTTACGGGCGGCGCACAAGGCATCGGGCTGGCCTGTGGGCGGGCCCTGGCCGCCGATGGCTACCGCGTGATGCTGGTCGATGTGAAAGACAGCGTGGCCGAGGCCGCGGCCGGGATCGGCGGGCGCGGCTTTCTGTGCGACGTGGCCGATACAGGCGCGCTGATGGCATTGTTCGACCGGGTCGAGGCCGAGGAAGGCCCGGTTGCAGCCCTCGTCAACAACGCAGGCATCGCCCGCCCCGGCGATTTCCTGAGCTATGATCTGGCCGATTTCGACGCGGTGATCGGGCTGAACCTGAGGGCGGTTTTCGCGGCCACCCAGCGCGCGGCCAAGGGCATGATTGCCACAGGCATCAAGGGGGCGATCGTCAACATGTCGTCGATCAACGCGGTTCTGGCGATCCCGGCGATCCCGGCCTATTGCGCGTCGAAAGGGGGCGTGCAGCAATTGACCAAGGCGTCGGCGCTGGCCTTGGCCCCGCATGGTATCCGCGTGAACGCCGTCGGCCCCGGTTCGATCGACACCGAGATGATGGCAGGCGTCAATGCCAGCCCCGCAGCACTGGCGCGCGTTCTGTCGCGCACCCCCATGGGTCGGGTCGGCACCGCCGATGAGATCGCCAGCATCGTGGCGTTCTTGTGCTCGCCCAAAGCCAGCTATGTGACGGGTGAGACGATCTATGCCGATGGCGGGCGGCTGGGGCTGAACTACACCGTCTGAGCGGCACCGCGCCGGGCGATGAGGCGCAAGGTGGTCATCGCCCCCGGCGACCT
>NZ_CALAHQ010000059.1 GCF_937892565.1 uncultured Roseicyclus sp.
ACTCGGCGGCGCCGCTGCCGCCACAACCACGCTGGCCGCACCGGTCTATGCGCAGGGCAACCGCACACTGACATTGGTCACCTCGGTGCCCGATGGGTTCGCGGTGTTTGACGACGCGGCACAGCTCGCGATCACCTACATCACCGCCATGACCGATGGGCAGTTGAGCTTCAACAAGATGCCCGCCGGCAGCCTGGTGGGCGCTTTTGAAGTGTTCGACGCCGTTTCGTCCGGACAGGCCGACCTGTATCACTCGGCAGAATACTATTTCCTCAACCAGCATCCCGCCTTCGCATTCTTCACCGCAGTGCCCTTCGGCATGACGGCGCAGGAAATGGCCAACTGGTACTACCGTCGCGGCGGCCAGGAACTGCACGACAATCTGTCGTCCTTGTTCGGCCTCAAGCCGCTGATGTGCGGACAGACGGCGATGCAGCCCGGCGGCTGGTTCAACAAGGAAATCGCCTCCGTCGATGACCTGCAGGGCCTGCGGTTCCGCATGCCGGGTCAGGGCGGTCAGGTTCTGGGGCGTCTGGGTGCGTCGGTTCAGAACATTCCGGGCGGCGAGATCTATCAGGCGCTTGCCTCGAACCAGATCGACGGTGCCGAGTGGATCGGGCCCTACGCAGACGAGCGGATGGGCTTCCAGGAAGTTACAAAGATCTACTACGCCGCTGGTTTCCACGAGCCGGGCTCGACTCTGTCGCTGGTCTTCAACCAGCAGATCTGGGAATCGCTGACACCCACGCAGCAGACCATCTGCAAGATCGCCTGCGAGGCGGCCCATGCGCAGAATACCGCGCTGTCGCTTGCTGAAAATGGTGCAGCGCTGGCCCGCTTGCAGGCCGTTGGCGTTCAGGTTCGCCAGTTCCCCGCCGAAGTCTGGGATGCGTTCGGTCGTGCGGCATTGGAAGTCCGCAACGAGAGCATGGGCGACCCGATCTATGCCGAGATCGCCAACAGCGTGTTTGCGTCCATAAAGGAATCCTCCGGCTGGTACGAGATTGCAGATGGCGAATTCATGCGCCAGCGCAACCGCGTGAACGCAGGCTGATTTCAGCCCAAAAAGGCGCTCTGCCCGGCCCGAAAGGTCGCCGGGCAGGGCGCAATTTGCGCTTGATCCGTGACTGTACGCGCCCCGCACGGGGCACGCGTGCCGGGGAGACCACTGCATGATGGATACCATTTTCTGGGTGCTTCAGAATTTCGCTCTGGCACCGTATCATTTGTTCGTTGCCGTGACCAATCCGGGCCTCTGGCTTGACTGGACCAACGCTGAATCCGTGATGCGCGTGATCTATTACGGCGCCTCGGTCGAGTTGTTCTTTGTTGTCATGACCGTTGTTATCCTGATCACCGCGCTCGGCATGGCCTGGAAGCGCGACATATTGTGGTGGGGTGTGCGCATTCTTGAAGGATTTGCGAACGCTGTCGGGCGCACAGCCGCCTGGGCGGGCCTGTTCATGGTGTTCGTTCAGGTCATGATCGTGTTCCTGCAGCGGATTTTCCGGGTTGCGGAAATTCAGCTTGGCCCATTTGGCACCGCATTTACCCAAGATCTGAGCTGGTGGGCCGAGAGCCTCAAGTTTCACAACGCCATCGTCGTGTGTCTGTGCGTGACCTACACCTTTGTGCAAGGCGGGCATGTGCGCGTCGATCTGGTTTATTCGGCGGTCAAGCACCGCACGAAACGCGCGATCGACATGTTTGGCTGCATCTTCTTCATGCTGCCCGCGATCGTGATCACCTACATGTATGCCTGGTTTTTCATGTGGCGCCACCTGATGACGCCCACTGTCACCTCGACCAGCGATCTGGACCGGTTGCTGGCGCAGGCGCGCATCTTCAAGTGGAATGTTGAAACCACGGGTTTCAGCCCGAATGGATTTGACGCCTATTTCCTGTTCAAGGTCCTGATCGTGCTGTTTTGCGTTCTTGTCTTCATTCACGCGGTTGCGTTCTTCTGGCGCTCTTATCTCGAGTGGCTCGAAGGCGAAGAGAGCGCGGGCAAGTATCTGGACCGCGACAAGACCGGCGACGAGGCCGAAGACCTCGAGCATTCCATTCATTCCGGGTCGACCTGACCCGAGACGGACACACGCAGGCAACCGCGCTTAGCCAAGGGGACTAGAGAGCATGCTTTTCGGATTGGATGGGGTCGAGATCGGTCTGATCATCGTCTTCCTCACTCTCTTCGCGGGGATCATGACCGGCTTTCCGGTGGCCTTTGCCATCGCAGGCGCGGGTGTGATTTCCTTTGCCATCATCGCCGCACTCGACAGTGCGGGGCTTTTGATCCACCAGTCGATCGATACCGGTTCGGCGGAATACGCGGCGCTTTTGGCCGAGGGGGTGATCCGGGAATCCATATCGATTTTCCGATACCCCGACTTGCCGATCAAGGACGTGCCCGTGTTCCCCGGCGGCTGGGAACAGGCGATGGAGCGCAACATCTCGTTCATCGTCAACCGGATGAACGAGCGTGTGATCGCGGGCCAGTCCATCGAAACGCTGCTGGCTGTGCTGATGTTCGTGATGATGGGCATCGTGCTGGAACGCTCAAAGATCGCCGAGGATCTGCTGACCACGATGGCGCGCGTCTTTGGCCCGCTGCCGGGCGGGCTTGCGGTGTCGATCGTGATCGTGGGCGCTTTCCTTGCGGCGTCCACCGGCATCGTGGGGGCCACGGTGGTCACCATGGGTCTGCTGGCGCTGCCCACCATGCTGCGCAACAACTATTCGCCGGAATTGGCGACGGGTGTGATCGCGGCTTCGGGCACGCTGGGCCAGATCATTCCGCCGTCGATCGTGATCGTCTTGCTGGGTACGCTGGTGGGTGATCTTTACGCCACCGGTCAGGAATCCCGCGCCAAGCTTTCGGGTTGCACCGACGCGCTGACCTTTCTGGGGGAACCGGCCGTGCTGTCGGTCGGCACGCTGTTTCAGGCCGCCTTGCTGCCTGGCCTGTTCCTTGCGCTGCTCTATGGCATGTACGCCTTTGGCTTTGCCATGCTGCGCCCGGCCAGTGCGCCGCCAGTGCAGATGTCGGCCGGCGGCGGTGAGCCTGTGACCCGCAACGAGGCGCTGACCTGGTATCTGGCAGCACCGCTTGGCTTGATCCTTGCCGTGGTGCTGGCCGCCGGCGCCGGTCTTGTGGGCAGCCAGACCATCGCCGTGTCGGATTATGCCGATCGCGACAACACCAATATCTTGCGCACCAATGTGTCCGAGCAATGCCAAGCCTCGATGATCGCCCTTCATGGTCAAGAGGCATGGGATTTCTCGGTCGAGCAACGCGCCGCCATGGTCGCCGCCGGACAGACCGGTGATGTCGTCTTGCGCAGCGACGAGGAACGGGCCGTGGCACTCGAGGCCGCCCTGGCCAATGCCCCGGCCATCGGTTCGGGTGTGGCCACGGTGTTCACCCTGCTGGCTCTGATGTTGATCCTGGCGCGTGGGGTGTCACCCTCATCCAACCCCGCTCCATTGATCGCGGGCGGTGTCGGTGTGGTGTTGGCTCTGATCTGCGATATCTTGTTCATCGGTCCGCTGAGCGGGAACGGGGCGACATTCTTGATCCTGGCCATCCCGTTCTTCCTGACGCTCTATGGAGCGCGCATCGCGGTGGTGCGCTTGTCACAAAACGACTTGCTGCGCGTGGTGTTCCCGCCGCTGGTCCTGATCGTGGCGGTGTTGGGGTCGATCCTGGGTGGCATCACCAACCCGACCCCGGCCGCCGCATTGGGGGCTGCGGGCGCCATCATGCTGGCGGCCTATCGCAAGCTGAAGGAAGAAAACGGCAAGTCCAAGATCATCATCTGGTCAAGCTTTGCCTTGATCATCATGATCTTGTTCGGGGTGAATTTCGACCTGCGCATCACGCGCACCGACATTCCGCTGCAAGACTGGATCGCCTACGTCATCGCGCAATTCGCGTATCACTTTGCCTTCTTTGGCCTGTTGTTCAGCGCCTGGGTGCTGTTGCGCACCAATATCATGGGCCCTGTGGTGCGTGAAACCGCCAAGGTGACATCGATGGTGTTCACCATTCTGATCGGGTCGCAGCTGTTGAACCTTGTGCTGATCTCGTTCGGGGGCGAGCATCACATCCAGCAATACCTGCGCAGCTTTGACAATGAGCTGGTGGTGTTCTTTGTGGTGATGGCGATCTTGTTCATCCTGGGCTTTGTGCTCGATTTCCTGGAGATCATCTACATCGTGATCCCGATCGTGGGGCCGGTGATCTATGGCGGCACGCTGGATCCGGCATGGGTGACGATCATGATCGCGATCAACCTTCAGACCTCGTTCCTGACGCCGCCCTTTGGATTTGCGCTGTTCTATCTGCGCGGGGTAGCCCCCAGAACGGTCACCACCGGCCATATCTATCGCGGTGTGCTGCCCTTTGTCGGCATTCAGATCCTGTGCCTTGTGCTGCTGTATGTCTTCCCAGGCATTGTCACCATCTTGCCCGATCTTTTGGGCTAGGTCGGCGTCTACCCTGCGACGGTCATCGGGGGGCCCTTGGGCCCCCCTTTGCACGTCTGGCGCAGCCGCAATTCAAGGGAGCCGGGCACAGGGCCGGTTGGCCCCGCATGACCGCGTCTGGCGGAATTTGTACCAAGGATATCGTGGATCCGAAAAAAGGACGCCACCGTCGTGGCGTGCTCAATTTTCCGCGCGCAGATCGGGCAGGGTGATCTGTGCCACCTGTTGGGCGATGGGTTCGACCGACAAGGGGTGGGTCCGGTTGGAATAGCCTGCCGGGTCGCCCAGCGCTTGCCACTGGCCGCCCATATAGACCTCGGTTGCGGGAAAGCGGGCCTTGTAGCCCATCTTGGGCGAGCCCGGCACCCAATAGCCCAGATACACGTAAGGCAGACCCGCTTCGCGCGCCAAGTCGATATGGTCGAGGATCATATGCGTGCCCAAACTGTCGGCCGCGCGATCCGGGTCGAAAAAGGAATAGACAAGGCTAAGACCGTCATCAAGAATATCGGTCAGACAAACCGCTGCCAGCCGCTCGGTGCCCGCCGTCTCTTCGCGGTATTCTATCACGCGCGAGCGCACCGGTGTTTCCTCGATCATGGCGGCGAATTCGAAGACATCCATATCGGCCATGCCGCCATCAGCATGGCGGGCGTCAAGATAGCGCCGGAAAAGATCATACTGTGCTTCGGTCGCCCAAGCAGAGCGCGCAACACGGGCCAAGCCGCTGTTACGCCGCAAGATCTTGCGGTGGCCGCGGTTGGGGGTGAAATCGGCCACCCGGATGCGCGCTGAAAGACAGGCTGCACAATCGGTGCAGGACGGGCGATACAGCACGTTCTGCGACCGACGAAACCCCTGCTTGGACAGCGCATTGTTGAGTGTCTCGGCCTGTTCGCCCTGCAGCGCCGTGAACAGCTTTCGCTCACGCCTCCCATCGAGATAGGGGCATTTCTGCGGGGCAGTCACATAGAACTGTGTCGCGATCGGCAGGGTGTGGCGCATGGTCCGTTGCGGTCAGGGCCGGTGCAGGTCTTTGATCGACAGCCTGCACCACGCCCGCCTCGGCCCGCAACTGTTTTTTCGCTGGGATGTCGCGACCTCTCAGCGCGGGCGGTTCAGTGCGGCCGATCCCAGCAGCAGATCATGCAGCCCCTGATGACGTGGTCCCAGCGCGATCATGATGATGGAAATCAACTGCAAGATCACAAAGGCCGCAGCCACCATGTAGCACAGCGTGTGCAAGATCGCTTCGCGGCGTGAAAGCTGCGCGCCTGTGGGGCCACGCAACTCAAGGTTCATCAACCGCATCCCCAACGTCGCCGAGCCCGACGCGATGCTGCCCGCCCGATAGAGGAAATCGACCGCAAGATAGACCAGCGGCCAAACCCACCAAAGCAGCGTCAAGGTCAGCACCCCGAGCAAAAAGGTCGTCGCGGTCACGATGATCACATCCACGACCCAGGCAAACAACCGTTTGACCGGGACGCCGTCATAAAAGGCATGATCATATTCAGGGTCGGGCAGGCCATGGGACATGGGCAATGACATGACGTCACTCCAGGGATTCGGAAAGGGGCGCAGCGTGCGCCCCCTCCCGAATTGTGACAGGGGGCAGGGGCCAGACAGTGGTCAAGCCGCGTCGGTGTCGGGGCGGGGCTTGGGCGCCTGGGCGCGATCTTCCAGAAACTGGTCAAACTCTGCCTTGTCCTTGGCAGCGCGCAGGCGCTGCAGAAAGGCCTCGAATGCCTCTTGCTCCTGTTCCAGACGATGCAAGGTGTCAGCCTTGTAGGCGTCAAAGGCGCTGTTGCCCGAGCTGCGGCTGACGGGCTGACCAAGCGGTGGGGCACGCCGCATCTCGCACGACGTGTTGAACAATCGCCTGCTCCAGATCAGATAGGCCAGCAGCACAAGCCCAACGGGCCAGAACACGATGAACACCAGCACCAGTGCCGCGATCCATGCGCCTTTTCCCTTGCTGTCCAGCCAAGCCTCGCCGCGCGAAAACCAGCCGTGCATCGCATCTTGGGGGCGGGTCGTTGTCATGTTTGGGGTCACGTCGGAGGGTCCTTTCGACTGCGTATGTTAATGTTTATCACATGCTCCGAAATGGGAAGGGTTTCGCGACATGCAAGACCCCAGCCGCAAAAAGTAAAGCAGATTTACATCCAGCCCACTGGCGCGGTTTTGCCTTGCGCTCAAGCGCCCGCATAGGCTATTGCGCCGCGCACGGACAGTTGGCCGAGTGGTCGAAGGCGCACGCCTGGAAAGTGTGT
>NZ_CALAHQ010000060.1 GCF_937892565.1 uncultured Roseicyclus sp.
GTCTTCGGCACGCTCAGCCTCGGGTTTGCCACGCTTGAGATGGGTGATCGCCATGGGCGCTAGTCCTTCGATGTCAGATCAGGGGCGCGTTCGCGCTGTCGAGAAATTCGACCGTGGTGAAGCACAGCACATCTTCACCAATATTTTCAAGGTCATGGGTCATGGATTGGCCAGCGTCAAAATGGTAATGCTGGGTCAGCCCAACATGATAGGTCACTTCGGCCACCTGACCATCCGCATAGCGTGACCGCGCACGCCCGGGGGTGGTCGCGGTCCAGAAATAATCCATCACATGGGTGTGGAAGGGTAGTCTTTCGCCGGGTTGAAGCTCGATCAACCAGACGCGCACGCGCTCAGTCTGGCTGACGATGCGGCTGCCGACCTGACCGTTCCTGCCGATGTTGTGTGCCAACTCCGCGCGCAGGGCAGGGGGCCAATGCGGTCCAGACAAGGCGCTGTCTTCGAGGGTGCTGGCGGTTTGCGACATTGTGGTCCCCGGCATCATCTTGCTAAGTTATAGCTTGATAAATAATTTTGCCTGCGGGGCATTGGCAAGAGGTTTTTGGGAATGACGCAGCGCGCGATCATCATCGGCGGCTCGATCGGGGGCCTGTTTGCGGCGGCGGCGCTGCGCGCGCGCGGCTGGCGCGTGAGCGTTCATGAGCGCAGCGATGTGCCGCTGGCCGGGCGTGGTGCGGGGATCGTTACGCATGATGTACTGAACGCGGCGCTTGCGGCCGTGGGGGCCGATCTGTCGAATCTGGGTGTGGCGATCACGCGCCGCGTCACCTTTGACCGCGACAGCACGCCGGTGCGCGATCTGGAGATGGCCCAGATCGTGACATCGTGGGACCGCGTCTTTCAGATGCTGCGCCAGTTGATGCCTGATGTCGATTATGTGCATGGCCGCCAGGTGACAGGCTATGTGCAGGGGCCGAATGCTGCCCGCGTGACCTTTGCCGAAGGGCCAGATGCCGAAGCTGACGTGATCATCGGTGCCGACGGATTCCGGTCGGCCATCCGCGCACAGATGCAGCCTTGGGTTCAGCCGGTCTATTCGGGTTATGTCGTCTGGCGCGCCGTTGCCGATGAGGCGGCACTCGACCCTGCGCTGTGCGCGCGATTTTTCGATGTCTTCGGCTTTTACCTGCCGCGCGGCATGCAGGTGATCGGCTATCCCATCGCGGGGGCTGGCAATGACCTGAGGCCCGGCCATCGGCGCTACAATCTGGTCTGGTACAAGCCCACCGATCCCGTCGAGCTTGACGATTGCCTGACCGATGCCGAGGGGCGCCATCATGCGATCTCGATCCCGCCGCCCCTCGTGCGGCCCGATGTGATCGACCGGGTGACGCGTACGGCCCATGACCATCTTCCGGCGGTCTTTGCCGACGTGCTGCGCGCGGCGGGTCGGCCGTTTCTGGCGCCCATCTATGACCATCTGTCGGATGGTTTTGCCCAGGGGCGCGTGGCCTTGTCGGGGGATGCGGCCTGTGTCGCGCGCCCTCATGTGGGCATGGGCGTGACCAAGGCAGCGCAAGATGCCTTGGCCCTTGCCCGGCATCTGGACGGCGCCCAGGATATCGAGGCGGCGCTGGCGGCCTATTCCGCCGAACGGGTGCCCGCCGCCCAGATGGCAATGACCCGCTCGCGGCGGCTGGGCTCATACATGCTGGAGGGGGGGCAGGGGACCAATCCCGATGGCCGGTCAAATCCGCATCTCGATGAGATCATGCGCCTGACGGCGGTCGCCGATTTCTCGGGCGGGGCCTGATGAAAAGGGGGGCGCGTTGGCCCCCCCTTTGCCGTGTCACTTGATCGCTTGCGGGTTGATGGGGGAGCCCGCCGCCCCCGGAATATGCAGGGGGGGTGCGGTAAAGAAGAACTCGTAGACGCCATCCTCGGCGCAATCGGCGGCAAGCTCCTTGACGTAAAAGATCTCGCCCATGGCCACGCCGATGGCGGGAATGACCACCCAATGCCATGGCTGGTTGGCTTCGTCGCTTTCATTGGGGCGCACCTCGCAGCCCCAGGTGTCGGCGCAGATCGCCGCGATATCATGGGCCTTGATCCAGCGCGCCGTCTCAAAGGCCAGACCGGGCGCATCGCCGCCCGCATAGCCCGACCAGTTGCCGCTGGCCAGACAGCGTTCCTGATGGCCGGTTCGCACGATCACGAAATCGCCCTTGCGGATCGCCACGCCCTGGGCGGCCGCACATCCATCCAGATCGTCATTGGTGATCGCATAGCCATCGGGCAGGCTGTCCAGCCCCTTCCAGCGCGCGATATCCAAAAGCACGCCGCGCCCCACCATCTTGTCGCGATAGTTTTCCACGCCCAGACGCTTGGCGCCGTTCACCGTCACCTCGGTGGCAAGATAGCCGTTGTACATCTTGTCATCGAGAAAGATGTGGCAGAGCGCATCCCATTGGGTCGAGCCCTGACAAGGCATGTTGATCGCGTCATCGGCGTAGCGCAGATAGGCCCGCCCATCGCCATCTTGCTCGCCAGTGACCGCATCGGTGCCGGTGGCCAGCATCTGGTGGATCAGGTTCCAGCGCCCGCCAAACAGGCCCGACTGGATCTTTTGCTTGAGATCAAGCCCAAGCGCAAAGGTCTTGCCTTTGCGGATCAGCTTGGCGGCCTCCACGATGTCGTGCGGGGTGACGTTGTTGACCGTGCCAAGCTGGTCATCATCACCCCAGCGCCCCCAATTCGACAGCTCTTTGGCCGTAGCGTAGATGTCGGCCCGCGTGATCGTGGGCCGTGATGGATTGGCCATGATTTTCCTCCCCGTTCGCTGGTTATTTATCGATTGAAAAATAACAACGCTCCGCTTGTCAATCGTAGGGCGCACGAGATGTGCAAAATAGATGATCAGTTGATAAATTTTCGCGTCGGCGTCACAGTCACAGGGGGTCGCATGTGGTGCGGCCGCGCTCGCTCGCAAAAGGAAATCGATATGACGACGCCGCCCATCAAACGATTCGACGTGATTTTCCAAGGGCATGGCCGTGCCAGCGGCAAGATGCGCAATGACATTTCCGTCGATTGGCCGATGATGAAGGAAAGCTTTGATCTGGCCACCGATGAGGGGCCGTTTCACGGCGGCGATGGCACGGCGCCGCCGCCCCTGGCCCTGTTCACCGCCGCCTTGACGGGGTGCATCATGACCCAGATCCGGGCCTTTGCCAAACGGCTGTCGATCACGATCGACCGGCTGGATGTGCATGCCAGGATGCATTGGCAGGGCGAACAGATGGGCAATGACCCTTACGTAACGGCACCTGTCGCCTTCGGTCTCGACATCGAAATCGAGTCATCTGCGACACAAGATGAACTCTGCCATCTGCTTGATTGCGCACGAAAAGGATGTTTCATTGAGCAAAGTCTGGCGCAAGGTGTGATTGTCGAACACAGGCTGAAAACAGGGGATACATGGCTAAGGATGTAAGCGCTGATAACCCGCTCAACGAGGTCGGGCACAGTTTGACCGCCGCCGCCCCTCGGCGGCGCCTGTCCTATGACGAGCGGCGCGCGGAATTCGTGTCGATGGCGATCGAGTTTTTTGCCCAGGAGGGCTTTGAAAGCTCGACCCGCGGGCTGGCACGGCGGCTCAATGTCACCCAGCCGCTGCTTTACCGCTATTTCCCCTCAAAGGATGATCTGATCGCCGAGGTCTATGAAGCGGTCTATGTGCAGCGCTGGCGCGACGAATGGGGGCGGCTGCTGGCGGACCGCTCGCGCCCGGTGCGCGATCGCATGATCGAGTTCTACCATGCCTATACGGATGCCATCTTCAACGACGACTGGATGCGGATTTTTCTGTTCTCGGGGCTCAAGGGCGTGGGTATCCACGGGCAATATCTGGGCATCGTCCGTGAGCGGATCATCGAAACGATGCTGACCGAGATGCTGCATGAGCGCGGGCTTGCCGTTGCGCCACTCACCGAAGAAGAAATCGAGTTCGGCTGGACGATGCATGGCGGCATCTTTTACTACGGCGTGCGGATGCTGATCTACAAATCCTCGGTTCTCAACAACAAAACCTTTGTCATCGAGTCGGTCGTCGACAGCTGGCTGTCACAGATCGACAGCATTCACGCCCGCGCCCGCGCCCGCGCCGAAGGATAAGCGCGGGCGGCAGTGTTTGGGTGGCGCGCCCGTCTCAGGCCCGGGTGCCGCGCGGCGGATAGCCCGCCTTGACCGCGCCGAGCTTGGACAAAAGCAGATCCAGATCAGGCCGCGCAAAGGGCATGTTGGCGATGTCGATCAGGTAGAGCTTGCCATCGGGCAAGACCCAGAACAGGCCGGGTTCGGCAAAGATCGCCGCTTCCGCTTCCTTGATCGAGGCCGACACCCAAAGGCCCCAAGCCTGCGCTGTGGCCTCGCTCATGCCATAGGCGATGGGCAGGTGATCGAGCGCCCACTCCGCCTTTGCCGACGCGGCGCGTTCGGCGCTGTCCATCGACACGGCCACCAGCGACACGCCTTGCGCTGCGAAATCGGCGGCAAGCGCGTTGAGCTTTTGCAGATATCCCTTGCACACCGGGCAGTGATAGCCGCGATAGACCACGATCATCGACAGAAGCGCGGGCGTTTGCGCCGCCAGATCCCACGTTCCGCCGCCCGCAAGCGGCAGCGTCAGGGCCGGGGTCATCTGGCCGGGGGTCAGTTTTGGTGACATGTTTTCGGTTCCTTTATGGGCCTTAAAGCGGCCGTGTCGTCCAGTTTTCGGTGATGCTCACGCCGCTGCCGCGCAGCACCTTGGCGATCGGGCAGAACTTGGCAAGATCGGATTGCAGCGCGGCCAGTTGTGCGGGGGTGGCATCGGTGGCCACAGAGATGTCCATCACGATGTTGCTGAAGGGCTGGTCGAGTTCTTCCTCAAGCATGGTGCCAAGCCGGTTGAAATCGGCACTCAGGCTGATGTTCATCGCCTCAAGCGTGATGCCCATCTTGTGTGCGATCCGGCTTGAGATGACATTGGTGCATCCCATCAAGGCAGACATGATCGTCTCGGTCGGTGTCAGGCCAAGATCGGTGCCACCGCGGGCTTCGGGTTCATCGATGATGCCCTGCACGCCGCGCGCTTGCACGACCATGCGCGCATGGGTTTCGCCGCTGCCTTGCAAGGCCATCTTGACGGTGGTCTTCTGCTTGATTGCCATGTCGGCCCCAAATTTTTCGGTTGACGTTATTTATAGCGCGATAAATTAATGGCTAAGGACAGTTGCGCATGCGTGCAAGTCCGATGTTGTGCGCGCACGCCGCATCCGGTGTGCAAAGGTGCACGACCCAAGGGGGAGGGAGCGATGAAGGCAGCCGATTTTGCCTATCGGCGTCCGGCCGATCTGGCGGGCGCATTGGCGATCTTGTCGGCCGAGGAGGGTGACATCGCCCCCTTGGCGGGTGGGCAAAGCCTGATGCCGATGATGAATTTCCGTATCGCGCAACCCACCATGCTTTTGGATCTGGCGGATGTGGCCGAATTGCGCGGCGTCACGGCGGGGCCGGATGGTCTTCGGATCGGGGCGATGACGCGCTATGTGCAACTGGCCGCCGATCCCTTGGTCACGCAAGGCGCGCCGCTGATCGGGTTGGCTTTGCCGCATATCGCGCATGCCGCCATCCGCAACCGGGGCACCATCGGCGGTTCGGTCGCCCTGGCCGATCCCGCGGCCGAAATGCCCGCGCTTTTGCTGGCAATGGCTGCCCGGATCGAGCTGGTTTCCCTGAGCGGACGCCGGGTTGTTGCCGCTGATGATTTCTTTCTGGGCCTTTATGAAACCGCGCGTGCCCCCGATGAACTGGTGGCCGCGATCCATATTCCGGCCGATGCCAGCCGCCGCCGTGTGGGGTTCTACGAATTGGCCCGGCGGCATGGCGATTACGCCATGGCGGGGGTGGCCCTCACAGCGGGTGGCGCCACGGGGCAGCCGCTTGCCAGCCCACGCATCGCCTTTTTCGGCCTGTCGGATCGTGCCGTGCGCGCAACCGGGGCCGAAGCGGCGCTCAAGGATGCGCAGCCGGCCGGCGACACGCTGGGTGCTGCGGTCGATAGCCTGTCGGCGCTGCCCATCAATGGGGATCTGCATGCGCCACCCGATGTGAAACTGAAACTCGCGGGCGTCGTTTTGCGCCGCGCGCTCGCAGGGATGTAAGCCATGCCCGAGACCCGAGACATCACCCTGACCGTCAACGGCGAGACCGTCACCGCCACGGTGCCCGTGCGCCTGAACCTTGTCGATTTCCTGCGCAACAGCCTTGGTCTGACGGGGAGCCATGTGGGCTGCGAGCATGGCGTTTGCGGGGCTTGCACGCTGGATGTGGATGGCGCGACCACGCGCGGATGTCTGATGCTGGCGGTGCAGGCCGATGGTTGCACCATCACGACCGTCGAAGGCTTGCCGGCTCACGGCATGGCGGGCGCATTGCGCGCGGCCTTCACCGAGCGCAATGCGCTGCAATGCGGGTTTTGTACGCCGGGCATGCTGGCCTCGGCGCTGGAATACATCGGCGCGGGCGGCGCGGCGGACCGCACGGCCATTCGTGAACATCTGTCGGGCAATTATTGCCGCTGCACCGGCTATCAATCCATCGTCGATGCCGTCTGCGACGTGATCGAGGGGAGGGCGCGGGCATGAGCGGACCCAAATTGAGCTTCGATCAACCCAACCGCTATATCGGCCAGCCCGTGCCGCGCGCGGATGCGCAGCGCCTGTTGATGGGGCGGGGACGTTTTGTCGACGACATGCAGGCCCCCCGCATGGTGCATGCGGCCTTTTTGCGATCCCCCGTGGCCCACGGGCGCATCGTATCGCTCGATGTTGCGGCAGCGCGACGCATGCCCGGTGTCGTGGCCGTGATCACTGGCGCGGATCTGGTTGGCGTGGTCGAACCCTATGTGGGTGTTCTGAGCCATCTGGCCGGCCTGCGGTCGGCGCCGCAGATGCCCATGGCCGTGGGGCGCGTGCGCTGGCAAGGGGAACCCGTTGCGATGGTTCTCGCGCAAAGCCGCGCCGAGGCCGAGGATGCGGTGGCCGAGATTCATCTGGATCTGGAGGATCTGCCCGCCGCGACCGATATGGAACGCGCCCTTGATCCCGATGCGCCGGTGATCCACCCCGAATTCGGATCGAACCTGGCGTGGACGCGCACGGTGAATGTGGGCGATGTGGATGCCGCGCTCAAGGGTCAGGACATCACCATCGTCGAACGCGAGTTCCGCTTTGGCCGGCACACCGGCGTCACGCTCGAGGCACGCGCGACCTTGGTCGAATACGACCCCGCCGAAGATCAGCTGACCGTGCTGTATTCCGGTCAGGCCCCACATATGATGCAGTTCATTTTTGCCAAACATTTTGGTATGTTGGAAGAAAATGTTCGCGTTATTTCTCAGGATGTGGGCGGATCTTTCGGCATCAAGATCCATACCTATGGTGACGAAATCGCGGCGGCGGCGGCGGCGCGCATGCTGGGCCGTCCGGTGAAATTCGTGGCCGATCGGTTCGAGAGCTTCATGACCGATATCCATGCCCGCGACCACGCCGTGCGGGGCCGCATGGCGGTCGGTCGCGCGGGCCATATCGTGGCGCTTGATTTCGACGATGTGACCGGGATCGGGCCTTATTCGATGTATCCGCGCACCTCGGCGATCGAGGCCAATCAGGTGCTGAACCTGACGGGGGCGCCCTATGTCGTGCCCAATTACCGTGCAACATCCAAGGTGGTGTTCCAGAACAAGACGCTGATGTGCCAATACCGCGCGGTGGGCCATCCCATCGCCATGGCGATCTGCGATGGCCTGCTCGAGGAAGCCGCCGCCGCCATCGGCATGGACCCGGTGGAAATCCGTCGCCGGAACCTGATGCGCGACGACAGCTATCCGCGCACCTCTGCCTCGGGGATGAAGCTCGATGATCTGTCGCATCAAAAGGCGCTCGAAAAGCTGGTCGAGATGATGGATTACGCCCGATTGCGCGAAAATCAGGCCCGGCTGCGCCAACAGGGCATCCATCGCGGCATCGGGTTCGTGTCGATGGTTGAGGTCACGAACCCCAGCCCGATGTTCTACGGCATCGGCGGCGCGCCGATTGCCAGCCAGGATGGCGCGACCGTGCGGCTTGATGCGGGCGGGGGGGTGCATGTGTCATCCTCCGTCACCGAACAGGGGCAGGGCACGAATGCGATCTTGCAACAGATCGTGGCCGGTGTGCTGGGGGTCGATATCGCCCGGGTCAAGGTGACCACGGGTGACACGCGCACCACGCCCTATGGCGGGGGCACATGGGCGTCACGCGGGGCGGGGATCGGGGGTGAAGCGGCCTTGCTGGCAGCCCAGGCGCTCAAGGAACAGGTGCTGGATGTCGCCGCCGTGATCTTGCAGACGCAGGCGGACAAGCTCGATGTCGCGGACGGGTCGGTTGTGGATGCTGGCGGCGGGGCTGCACGCATGACGCTGTCTGATCTGGCGCGCACGGTCTATTACCGCGGCAACGAACTGCCGTCCGACATGAAACCCGAACTGGTGGCGACCCGCCATTACCGTGTCACCGACATGCCCTTTGTCTTCACCAATGGCGCCATGGCCGCCGAGGTCGAGGTCGATGTCGAAACCGGCTTTGTGCGGGTCGTCAATTTCTGGGCGGTGGAGGATTGCGGGCGTGTGATCAACCCGCGTCTGGTCGATGAACAGGTGCGTGGCGGCGTGGTGCAGGGGATCGGTGGCGCGCTTTATGAGGAATGCCTCTATTCCGAGGATGGCCAGCTTTTGACCACGACCATGGCCGATTATCTGGTGCCCATGGCCGCCGAGATGCCCGACATCCATGTCGCCCATATCGAGACACCCACCAAGACGTCGATCCTTGGTGCCAAGGGCGCGGGCGAAGCGGGCACGGGCGGTGCGCCCGCGGCCGTGATGAATGCGGTCAATGATGCGCTGCGCCCCTTGGGGGCATCCATTTTCCAGATGCCGATGACGCCTGCGCGGGTTCTGGCCGCCTTGGGCCGCGCGGGTCACTGAACCATCCTCCCCGCGCGGGGCGATGCCGCGCGGGGGTTTTTGGGGCGCTCAGCCCTTGGCGATGCGGGCCATTTCGCCGCGATACCAATCCCCGATCTGCGATGCGGTCATCCAGACGGCGCCGTCATGGGCGCCGACATGGTCCAGCAACGCCTCAAGGTACTTGATCCGGTGCGGCACGCCGGTGATGTAGGGATGGATGGAAATCGCCATGATGCGGGCATTGTCGGCCCCTTCGGCGTACAGCCGGTCGAACTGATCGCGGCCCCGGATCAGAAATTCCTCGGACACATGGCCTTGCAGCGCATGCACCGCGATATCGTTGGTCTCGACGGTGTAGGGAATGGTCGTGATCTGGCCATGGGGGGTGTCGATATCTTGTGGCAGATCATCAATCACCCAATCGGCCACATATTCGATGCCGTATTTCCGCAAGAGATCCAGCGTTTCGGCGGTTTCGGTCAGGCCGGGGCTTTCCCATGAGCGCGGCGGCTTGCCGGTGAATTTGGTGATCATCTCGACCGCGTCGCGGATCGCACCCTCCTGGTCGGCCAGCTTGTGCATCGGGCCTTGCAGATAGCCGTGGCCCATGAATTCCCAGCCTGCGTCAAGGGCGGCTTGCGCCACGCGGGGGTAGGCTGCGCAGACATGGCCATTGATCGCCAAGGTGGTGGGGATCTTGCGGTCGGTCAGCGCCTTCCACTGACGCCAAAAGCCAGAGCGCATGCCGTATTCATGCCATGACCAGTTTGGCACGTCGGGCAACAGCGGCTGTCCCATCGGCGGCGGCAGCACGGTGCGCGGCATCGGGTTTTCGATGCGCCATTCCTCAACGTTCAAGATGATCCACACGGCCAACCTCTTGCCGTCCGGCAAGTGCAGGCGGGGGCGATCGACGATGGCTTGGTAGGGGATACGATCGGTCAGGGACAAGGCGATGATCCTTTGCAATCAGCGGCCCTGATCGGGCCTTGGTCAAAACGAAAGCGGGGGGCCCGAAAGGCCCCCCACCAGGGTTCGTGACGGATCATTCCAGCGTGTATTCAAAGGGCCAGGCATATCCCAGATCAGCCACCGCCTTCAGGTAGAGGCCCATCACCTCGGTGCCTGGCAAGCCACGGGTGTTGGCTTCTGCGATCTGCTGACGGGGGAATTGCGCCATCGATGCTGCCCATTCCGTGCGCGTCTCTTGCGACAGTTCGGTGATGATCGCGCCTGCGTCTTTCAGACCGGTCAGGCCGGCCGCCTGGCGGCCGTCAAGCGAGGCACCAGAACCGGCTTCGTAGGCCGCACCGACTTCGCGGATGATCTGCTGCACTTCGGCCGGCATTGCCGCGAGGCTGCGGGTGTTCATGGTCAAGACGTTGACCGCCATCGCGCCAAAGCCAACCAGCGTGTAGTAGGGCGCGGGCTCGTAATACTTGAAGCCCAGATAGGCCGAGGGGAACATCAGCCAGCCGTTATAGACGCCCGTCTGCAGCGACAGATAGCCCTCGGGCAGGGTCGATTGCACGGGAACTGCGCCCGCGAATTCCAGCCACGGAAGGTTCGGACCCGCGCCGCCAACCTTTACGCCCTGAAGATCGGCGATGGTTTCCCAAGGATCGGTGGTGCCGAGGTGGTAGTTGTCCCAACCATGCAGGCCGAGCATTTCCTGACCATATTGGCTGGAGAACTGTTCGGTCAGCCATGGCACCTGATCATAGACGGCGCGCACGGCGGCCACTTGTTCGGACGAGCTTTGCGGACCAAAGGGCGCCCAGTAGGGGAAGTTGTGCAAGAACAGCTTGGCGGTCTCGAAGCACATGCAATAGGCGCCAATATCGAGGATGCCATCTTGCACCGCTTCCAGCGTGTCAGCCACGCCGACGATGGCGCCACCGTAGCCTTGTACGAATTCGATCTCGTGATCGGTTTCCTCAGACACCCGCCGCACGACTTCGGGCACGAAGAAATTGGCAACGTCTGACACATAGACCGAAGGCCCATCCGGATGGCCCGAGCCGATGCGCAAAGTGAAAGTATCGGCCAGAGCGGCACTGGCGCCAAGAGCGATCACGCCCGTGGCCAAGGCACTCGACGTGGCCAAGGTTCTGATATTCATACGATTTCCTCCCGATTTTTGGTACCTTGGTGTTGCAAGCAGCCAGCGTCCCGGACTCTTTCACACCGCAGTGTGCCGAATTTATCGGTCGCTAAACAGCGGCTTCATCTCCACATAGAATCAATTATTGGTCAAGGTGCTCATTAATTTATCGAATGCTAAATTGTGCTTGACGGGGTGAGACAACCCGGTAGCGTTAGCCTTCAGGGAGAGGTTCTTGCCGCAAGGCATAGGGGGGGACGATGCTTGGCACCATTCGCGCGGCGCGGGTGATCCATCTTGTATCGGCATTTTGGGTCATAGGCCTGGCGCTTTTGATCTTTGCCGATGTGATCGGTCGCGGCGTCTTGTCAACACCGGTGCGGGGCACCAAGGAAATCATCCAGAATTCCATCGTCTGCATTGCGTTCCTCCAATTGCCACTGGCCATTTTTTCGGGGTCGATGCTGCGCACGTCGATCTTTTCGGACGCCTTGGGGCCAACGGGGCGGCGGATGCTGCGCACGCTGACCGGGTTGATGGGTTTGGCGGTGTTCCTGGGCATTCTCTACAGCACATGGCCCAATTTCACCTCGGCCTATCGCATCGGTGAATACGAGGGCGAAGGGGCGTTGCGCATTCCCGTCTGGCCGGTGCGCGGTCTGGTGGCCGCGATGTCGCTCTTTGCGGCCTGGGCCTATCTTTCGATGATCATCCTCGATTGGCGCGGAAAGCTGATCGACGAATTGGAAGCTCCGGGGTCTTTGCCCGAAAGCGAAGCCTGAGCAACGACAGAAAGAAACGAAACAATGGGTGGTGATATCGTTCTTTGGATGCTGGGTCTGCTGATCGTTCTGATCATGCTGGGCACGCATATCGGGTTGGCGCTGGCCTTGTGCTCGGGCATTGGGGTCTGGCTGATGATGGGCCGGTTCGAAATTGCCTTGTCGGTGTTGGGAAACACCGCCTATGAGGCGGTGCGCAAGGATATCTTTGCGGTGATCCCGCTCTTTGTCTTGATGGGCGATGTCATATCGCGATCGGGGGCTGCGGGGGATTTGTACCGTATCTGTGATCGCGGCCTGCGTCGCCTGCCGGGGCGCCTGGCGATTGCGACCATCGCGGGCAACACGATCTTTGCCGCCGTCACCGGTGTGTCGATTGCCGCCGCCGCCGCATTTTCACGCATTGCCTACCCCGAGATGAAGCGCGCGGGCTACAAACAGACCTTTTCGGTCGGCGTGGTGGCGGGTTCGGCCTGTTTGGGGATGCTCATTCCGCCGTCGATCTTGCTGATTGTCTGGGCCGTGCTGACGGAACTCAGCGTGGGCGCCTTGTTCATCGCGGGGATCGTGCCGGGGATTTTGCTTGCGCTCTTGTTTGCGGGCTATGTGATCATCGCCGCCTGGTGGCGCCCCGAAATCGCGCCCGCCTTTGACGCACCTCTGGTGCAAGCCGGGGCCGCAGAACGCCGGGCCGAGATGATCGGGGGGTTTGGTATTCTTGGCCTGATCTTCCTGGTGATCGGCGGTCTGTGGTTTGGCATGTTCACCCCTACGGAAGCAGCCGGTTTTGGCGCGCTGGGCGCGCTCTTGATCGGCTTTCTCAAGGGGATGCGCGGGCGCGGCATGCTCAACGCCATCTTTCAGGCGGGCCGCACGACCGCGCCGATCCTGTTCTTGCTGATCACCGCACAGATGTATTCCCGGCTTTTGGCCATGGGGGGCGCGGTGAACTATATCCAAGGCATGTTCATGGGCATCGGGCTTGAGCCGTGGATGGTGATCGCGCTGATGATGGCGATCTGGATCGTTCTTGGCATGTTGATCGATTCAGTCTCGATCATCTTGCTGACCGTTCCGATCTTTGCGCCGATGGCCATGGCGTTGGGCTTTGACCCGATTGCCTTTGCCATCTTTGGCATTCTGGTGATCGAAGCGGGGCTTCTGACGCCGCCCTTTGGCATTCTGGTCTATACGGTCAAGGGGGCCTTGCCCGACAAGACCGTCACCTTGGGTGCGATCTTCAAGGGTGCGACCCCCTACTTCGTTCTCATCCTTGTGGCCTCGCTCATGGTGCTGACGATGCCATGGCTGGCGACATGGCTGCCCAAGGTCATGCTCTGACGCCAAAGGGCCGTGACGATCCCTATCGCCGCGCGGGGAAAACCTTGCGCGGCGTTCTGGTTTCCTCTGCCGGCAGAACTATCCGATTTCATGATGGAAACTGTCATCTGTTATTATTTTTCCGCAGCGAAATTTCGTCCTAGGTAACGTGCATCATTGAGGGAGATTTTGTCATGGAACTGGGCTTTTTCACGATGCCGATCCATCCGGTCGACAAGGATTGGCGGCAATCCTTGGCAGAGGACCGCGAGGCGTTCTTGCTGGCCGATGAGCTTGGATATCAGGAAGCCTATGTGGGCGAGCATGTGACCGATGCCGCCGAAAACATCACCTCTTCTTCGGTGTTCATTGCCTATCTTGCAGCGGCGACCAAGCAGATCCGGCTTGGCACAGGCACCTTCAACATGCCCAACAACCACCCCGCCGCCATCGCCGCACAGGCCGCCATGCTCGATCACATGCTCGATGGCCGCTTCATCCTGGGGATTTCTCCGGGCGGGCTTGCGTCGGATGCCGAGGTGTTTGGCAATCTCGACCGCGACCGGCCGGCAATGTTTCTGGAAAGCATCAACATGGTGCTGAAGATCTGGGAATCCGAGGCCCCCTATGACATCAAGGGCGAATTCTGGAACATCTCGACGGCGCGCACGCAACTGACCGAAATCGGCCAGGGCATCATGCCCAAGCCGTTGCAGCGCCCGCACCCGCCCATCGTGGTCACGGCCGTCGCGCCCTTTTCCAATGGCGTGACCGAGGCCGCCGCGCGTGGCTGGGAACCGATCAGCGCCAACTTCTTGATGCCGCAATGGGTCAAAAGCCATTGGCCGAAATATGTCGAAGGCTGCGCCCGTGCGGGCCGCCCCGCGGATCCGGCCAATTGGCGCGTGGCCAAGTCGATCTTCGTGGCCGACGACATGGACACCGCGCGGCGCTATGCGACCGACCCCGACAGCCCCTATCGTTTCTACTACAGCCAGCTTCTGACCAAGATGCGCAAGCACAACCGCCTGGCCCTGTTCAAGGAATACAAGGATCAACCCGATGATGAGGTCACGCTTGATCATGTCTGCAACCGGCTGATCATCTGGGGCACCCCTGACAAGGTGGCCGATGAGCTTTTGGCCTTCCGTGAAGATGTGGGGCAGTTCGGCGTGCTGCTTTATGCAGGCAAGGATTGGGCTGACCCTGTTCTTGGGCGGCGTTCCATGCGGCTTTTGGCCGAAGAGGTGCAACCGCGCGTCAACAGCGCCGAAGCGGCATCGCGGGCGGCGGCGCAATGACCGCTGGCCGGGTCGATCTGGGCGCCATTACCCTCAATTGCCGTGTGGATGGGGCAGAGGGTCGCGATTGGTTGATCTTGTCCAATTCCCTGGGCGCGACCATGGCGATGTGGGAAGACCAGATGCCGGCGCTCAGCGCGCGCTATCGTGTGCTGCGCTATGACACGCGCGGCCATGGGCAGAGCGACGCGCCCGAAGGCCCCTACAGCTTTGCCGATCTGACCGGCGATGTGGTGGCGCTGATGGATCACTTCGGGATCGAGCGCACGGCCTTCATGGGGCTGTCGATGGGGGGCATGACGGGCTTGGGGCTGGCCATCGACCACGCCCCGCGCGTCAGCCGCGTGGTCTGTGCCGATGGCCGCGCCGACGCGCCCGAAGGGTTTCGCACCATGTGGGACACCCGCATTGCCCGCGTGCGCGAAGGGGGGCTGGCCGCCATCGTGCAAGGCACCGTGGAAAGCTGGCTGACCGAAGCGTGGCGTATCGCCAACCCCGACCGCGTGACCGCGATTGCGCAGATGGTGCAATCCAACAATCCCGAGGGCTATGTCGCCTGTTGTCTGGCCCTCAAGGATCTCGATTACCTCAAGCGCTTGCCACAGGCTGGGGTGCCGATCCTGTATGTCGGCGGCGATCAAGATCGCGGCGCAGCCCCCGAAGTGATGCAGGCCATGGCCGATGCGACCCCTGGCGGTGTCTATCGCCAGATCGCGGGGGCAGCCCATGTCGCCAACATCAACGCGCCCGAGGCGTATCTGGACGCCATTGCCGATTTCTTTGAGCTTTGAGGTGTAAAGCCCGGCCCCCGCGCCTTTGGCTGCGCAGGGGCCGGGTGATCTGCCTTGCGGATCATGGCATCGGCAACCACGATATTCTGGATCATCGTGACCGCGGAATAGCCGTAGGGCGCGTGGCCGTCGATCGCGTCCACAAAGGCATCACGATTGGCCAGAACGCTGTCGGCCCAGTCGAAACTGGTCCGCTTTATGTCGTAAAGGCCGCGGTCGATCTGCACCTCTGCCTGACCGCATGCCGTGTCGGGATGGCTGGGGTTGCGTCATGATGGCCGGCGTCTGGCTTGACCAAACAGGACCGCATGGACTGCAGCAGGCCCACCCAAACGCCGCGCCATGTGCTGGGCTCACCAGCCAAATCCCACCAAAATGGCATCCATCATCGGATACCCCCCGACCAGCCCTGCCGTGCCCGAATGTCGGGCCGCAACTCGGGCAGGGGCCAAAGGAAACAACGCGCCTTGCATCAGCGTTTCGCATGGCGCGCTTCGGCTTGCAGGACAGGGCGCAAACGCCCCTAGGCTGCGGCGGTATTGTCCCAATCCGCAATAATCTGCGCCGTGGATTGCCCGATCTGCTCGGCCAAAAGACGCGCGGCCCGCGACAGGGTCATCTCGGCTTTTTGCACCATGACGTAATCGATCGTCATCGGCGGATCGGAAATCGGGTTGAGCCAGCGCGCAGCCCCCGCCCGGTCGGCATGGCAGATCGCAGATGGCAAGATTGCCACCCATTGCGATTGGGCGATGATCTCGATGGTGGCCAGCATCCCGTCCATTTCCATCATGTCGGCCAAATGCACGCCATGCGCCTTGAGCGCGGATTCGATGCGATTGCGGCGGACGTTCTGGGCTGATGGCACAATCAGCCGCTGACCTTCGAGCGCGCCCAGCGGCACCTCGACCAGATGGGCAGGCCCCCCCAACTGGCCGGGTGCCGACAAAATCATCTCTCGGTCGCGGCCGACAAAGCGCGCGGTCAGCCCGGCGGGCAATTCGCCTGCGGGCACCACCGCAAACTCGATTTCGCCGGCCATCACCCGGTTCAACAGGCTGCCCGAATATTCTTCGACCAGCGACAGTTCCACGCCCGACGCGTCTTTGCGAAACTCTTCCAAAGCGGCGCCCAAGACCGAGCGCGTCAGTGTCGGGATCATGCCGAACCGCACCAGCCCGGCGGGCGCGCTGCCCATTTCCTCGACCTTCTTTTCGATGGCGATCAGGCGCTTGAGGATCGCCTGACCCTCGGCATAGACGACCTGTCCGGCCGAGGTCAGGGCAAATTTCTTGCGTTGGCGCACCAGAAGATCGGCGCCGACCCGCAATTCCAGATTGCGCACTTGGGTCGACATGCCCGACTGGGTCGCATTTTCGCGCTTTGCGGCGCGTGAAAAGGATTGCTCCTCATAGACCGCGATAAAGGCCCTGAGCGCGCGGATCGAGATTTTCGGCATCGTCATGATGGTATCCAAAATCTGAAAAGCGTATTTGATAGATCAAGAATTATCATTTCCTGTGATTTGTCCAGCGCCCTATCTACCTGAGGCGAAGACCAAGACCCATAGGTCAGGAGGAAACAATGCTCGACGGCCACGCCCTCGATCCCCGTGTGTTGCGTGACACGTTCGGCCGGTTTGCGACCGGCGTGTGCGTGATCACCCTGCGCGATGATCACGGCAACCCAACCGGTGTGACGGTCAATTCCTTCGCCTCGCTCAGCCTTGATCCGGCCTTGTGCCTGTTTTCGCTGGGGCGCTCTCAGATGTCGTGCAGATGGATGAGGGATGATTGCGCCTTTGTCGTCAATATTCTGGCCGCCGATCAGCAAGACATTGCCTGGGCCTTTGCCAAGCCGCGCGAAAACAAGTTCGACGGCGTTGCGACGCAGCCCGCCCAGCGTGTGGATGTGCCCGCCATCCTGGGGGCCATCGGGCGGCTGGAGTGTCGGCTCTGGAACAAATATGACGGGGGCGACCATGAATTGATCGTGGGGCGCGTGCTGCATGTCGAGCAGGCCGAAGGCGCGCCCTTGCTGTTTTTCCGCGGCAAGATGGCCGCCCTGGAGGCATGATGCCCAGAATTCCCGATCTGATCCCCGACCAGCTCAGCGCCGACCAGCGTCGCGTGCATGACGCGATTGTGGCCGGGCCGCGCGGCGCGGTGCAGGGGCCGCTTCGGGTGTGGCTGACCTCGCCCACTCTGGCGGACCGCGCGCAGGCTTTGGGCCAATTTGCCCGCTTCGACAGCAGCCTGTCCAAGGATCTGTCGGAACTGGCCATTCTGGTGACGGCACGCTTTTGGTCCTCGGGGTTCGAATGGACCCATCACGCGCCAATCGCGCAGGCCGCCGGGCTGCCCCAAGCGGTGATCGATGCCATCGCCAACGCCCAAAGGCCGTTGTTGGACTGTCCCAAACGGCAGGCGGTGTTTGATTGCGCCGTCGAATTGCACCGCGATCATGTCATCACAGACCAAAGCTTTGCCGCCGGACTTGCCGCGCTGGGTCAATTGGGCATGGTCGATCTGGTGGGTATCTGTGGCTATTACACGCTCATTTCGATGACCATCAACGCCTTTGAAGTGCCTGACGGCGATGGTCCGAAACTGCCCGCGCTTGCGCTGCCGGTGGCGTCCTATTTCCAGAGCTGACGCGCGCGTTGCGCGCTGCCAAGGGCCATGTGCGTCATGCGACGCCGCCTGTGTGCCGCCGCCGCGTTCGGTCTGGGCGGTCTGGCAAGCTCATGCGCGCATCGTTGCGGTGGCGTTGGGCCACAAGCTTGCCGCGCGCCACCACGGCAAGACGGTCAGGGCGCAGGCGCAGCGCTTCGGTCGGGCTGCCGGCATCCAGCACCACAAGGGATGCGATGCAGCCCGGTTGCAACCCATATCCCTCAAGACCCATGATGGCTGCGTTTTCCACCGTGACCATATCAAAGCAGCGACGCATTTCATCGGGGTGGGTCATCTGCGCGACATGCAGCCCCATGAAGGCCACATCCAGCATGTCGGCGGTGCCCAGCGAATACCAGGGGTCCAGCACGCAATCCTGACCCCAGCCCACGCGGATCCCGTGGGCCTGCATTTCCTTGACCCGCGTCAGCCCGCGACGCTTGGGGTAGCTGTCGTGCCTGCCTTGCAGGGTGATGTTGATCAGGGGGTTCGGAATGGCTGACAGCCCTGCTTCCGCAATCAAGGGCAACAGCTTTGAAACATAGTAATTGTCCATCGAATGCATCGATGTCAGATGGCTGCCCGCCGCCCGTCCACCCAGCCCGTGGCGCGTGACCTCGCGTGCCAAGGTTTCGACATGGCGCGACATCGGATCATCCGTTTCGTCGCAATGCAGGTCAATCGGCAGCCCACGCTCGGCTGCAAGGCGGCAAAGATCGCGCACCGAGGCGGCCCCTTCGTCCATGGTGCGTTCGAAATGCGGAATGCCGCCCACGACATCCACGCCCATGTCAAGCGCGCGGATCAGATTGGCGCGGCCTGTGGCGCTGCGGTACAGGCCATCTTGCGGAAAGGCCACCAGTTGCAGGTCAAGATAGGGGGCGACCCTTCGCTTGACCTCAAGCATCGCCACGACCCCATGAAGATGGTCGGGTGTCGTATCGACATGGGTGCGGATCGCCAGCAGGCCCATCGACACCGCCCAATCACAATAGCGCAGCGCGCGGGCGATCATGTCGTCCACCGTCGCCATGTCGCGCAATTCGCCCCAAAGCGAGATCCCTTCCAGCAGCGTGCCGGACGCATTCACGCGCGGCAGGCCATAGGACAGGGTCGCATCCATGTGAAAGTGCGGGTCCACAAAGGGCGCAGACACCAGATCGCCACTGGCGTCGATCACCTGTGTCGCCTGCGCGTCCAGCTGCCCGACGGCGATGATCCGCTCGCCGGTGATCCCGATATCGGCCAAGCGGCCGTCGGGCAGCGTGCCACCCTTGATGAGCAGATCGAACATCAGCGTTCCCCCTTGTTGTAGGGCACCATCAGCGCTGCGGGCACCTCGGCCCGGCGCGACATCACGATCAGCGCGATGATCGACAGCACAAAGGGCAGTGCCAGAAACACCTGATAGGGCAGGATCGCCCCGATTTCAGTTTGTTGCAGCCGCACCTGTCCGGCATCGAACGCCGCGAACAGCACCGCCCCCAACACCGCCTTGCCCGGCCGCCATGCCCCGAAAACCACCAGCGCGATGCAAATCCAGCCCCGCCCATTGACCATATCGAAGAAAAAGCTGGAAAACGCCGACAAGGTCAGGAACGCCCCGCCCACGGCCATCAGCCCCGAGCCGAACATCACAGCACCCATGCGCAGCCCCGTCACCGACAGGCCCTGCGCCGCCGCCGCCGCCGGGTTTTCGCCCACCGCACGCACCGCCAACCCCAGCGGCGTGCGATACAAGACCAGCCCCACCACCACCGCCATGCCAAAGGCCGCATAGGTCAGCGCGGTCTGGGTGAACAGGGCAGGGCCCAAAAAGGGGATGTCCGACAGCACAGGCACCGCAAAGGGCTGGAACGGGTCGATCCTTGGCGGGCTTGTCACCTGCGGCAGCGCCAGCCGATAGGCAAAGGATGCCGTCGCGGTTGCCAGCAGCGTCACGCCCAGCCCCACCACATGCTGCGACAGGCCAAAGGGCACCGTCAGCGTGGCATGCAGCAGGCCAAACAGCATCCCCGATCCAAAGGCCACCGCCACCCCGCCCCACAGCGGCATGCCCTGATACACGGCAAACCAGCCGGTAAATGCCCCCATCACCATGATGCCTTCGATGCCAAGGTTCAGCACGCCCGCCCGCTCGCAGATCAGTTCGCCCAGCGTGGCAAAGATCAACGGCGAGGCAATGCGGATCGCCGCCGCCCAGAAACTGGCGGAAATCAAGATATCCACCAGCGCCATCATGTCCACGCCACCCGGTAGCGCGCCAGCCCCAGTGCCAGCACCATGAACAAAAGCGACACCGCCAACAGCATGTCTGCGATATAGGTTGGCACGCCTGCGGCCCGGCTCATGCTGTCGGATCCCACAAAGATGCCCGCGACAAACAGCGCGGCCACCACCACGCCAATCGGGTGCAGCAGCGCCAGCATGGCCACGATGATGCCGGTATAGCCAAAGCCCGGCGACAGATCGCGCGTCAGATGGCCCTTCAGGCCCGCCACTTCGGAAAACCCCGCCAGTGCCGCCAGCCCCCCCGATATCAGCGCGGTCTTCAGCAAGACGCTGGTCACGGCGATCCCCGAAAACCGGGCGGCGCGTGCGTTCTGACCCACCGCGCGCATTTCAAACCCAAGCACCGAGCGCGCCTGCATCAGCCAGATCAGCAGCGCCGCCAGCACCGCCAACCCAAAGCCCCAGTGCAGGCGCAGCCCCTCGACCATGCGCGGAAGGCGCAGGTCACGATCCACAGGCGTGGATTTCGGCCAGCCCATGCCTGCGGGGTCTTTCATCGGGCCTTCGACAAGCCAGCTGACAAACAGCAGCATGATGAAATTGAACAAAAGCGTTGTCACCACCTCGTCCACGCCAAAGCGGGTCTTGAGGATGACCGGTCCCAGCAATACCAGCGCCCCGGCCGCCACCGCCGCCAGCGCCATCGCCGGCAGTTGCAGCCACGCCATGCCCCAGGCACTTGTGCCGATCACAACGGTCATCACCGCGCCCGCGTAAAGCTGCGCCTCGGCCCCGATGTTCCACAGTTTCGCGCGAAACGCGACGGCCACGGCCAACCCGGTAAAGATCAGCGGCGTGGCGCGGTTGAGCGTCTCAAGGATCGCCAGCCGTGACCCGGTCGCGCCCGTGACGATCAACCCCAATGTGGCCAGCGGATCGGCCCCCGCGATCCATGACAGGATTGACGCCACCAGCACGGTCGCGGCCAGCGCCAGTGCTGGAAACCCGTAGCGGCGTGCCGCCGATGGGTTGGCGATGGGCTCAAGCCGCATGGGCGAACCCTTCACCGGCCATTCTCAGGCCCAGTTCCGCCACCGTGGCCCCCCCGCGCGGGATCGGGGCCGAGATGCGGCCTTCGGACATCACATGGATCACATCGGACAGATGCATCACCTCATCGAGATCTTCGGAAATCAGCAGCACGGCCGCGCCCCGGTCACGGGCGGCGATCAACTGGCTGTGGACATAGGATATCGCGCCGATATCCAGCCCGCGCACAGGCTGGTTGGCCAACACCACCACAGGCGCGGTTTCCAGCACCCGCCCCAAGATCAGCTTTTGCATGTTGCCGCCTGACAAAAGGCGGATACGGGTGTCGGGGCCGGGGCAGCGCACATCGTATTTGGCGATGATGGCAGTGGCATGGGCGCGCGCCGCCCGCCAGTTGATCCAGCCCGCCCGGCTGAACGGGGCATCGCGACAGGTTTCCAGCACGGCGTTTTCGGTCAGCGTGAAATCGGCGATGGTGCCCGCCTTGTGGCGGTCTTCGGGGATACGGCCCACCCCGGCCGCCAGCGCCGCCGCCGGTGTCCAGCGCGCAGGAGCGGGGTTGCCCGCGATGTCCAATCGCCCAAGCGCCGGGCGGATCAGCCCCGATACAAGATCCGACAGTGCCGCCTGACCATTGCCCGAAACCCCGGCGATTCCGGTGATCTGGCCTGCACACAGGTCCAACATGGCGGCCTTCAGCCCGGGCGCCCCCTCGGCGTCGGGGGTGGTCACGCCATTCAACCGCATCCGCGACAGCCCGGCTGTGCCGGGCGGCGGGGCAGGGCGCAAGACCTCTGCGCCGACCATCAGCGCGGCAAGCGCTGCGGGGCTTGTGGCCCTGGTGGCCACTTCGCCCGCCACTCTGCCATGCCGCAACACCACGCATCGGTCGGCGATCGCCATCACCTCGTGCAGCTTGTGACTGATGAAAATGACCGACAGCCCCCGCGCGACCATCCGGCGCAAGGTGGTAAACAGGGCGTCTGCCTCTTGCGGGGTCAGAACGGCGGTGGGTTCATCAAGGATCAGCACGCGGGCATCGCGGTAGAGCGCCTTGAGGATCTCGACCCGCTGCCGTTGCCCAACCCCAAGCCCGCCCACGCGCGCATCGGGATCGACCGCCAGCCCGAAATCATGCGCCAGCGCGCGGACCTTGTCGTGCGCGGCCCGCCGGTTCAGCCGCCACGACCACAAGGGCCGCGTGCCCAGCATGATGTTGTCGAGCACGCTCAGATGATCGGCCAGCGTGAAATGCTGATGCACCATGCCGATGCCCGCCGCCAGCGCCGCGCCTGGATTGCCCGGCGGCAGGGGCTGGCCAAAGGCCGTTATGCTGCCCTGATCGGCGACATACTGGCCGAACAGGATATTCATCAGCGTGGTCTTGCCTGCGCCGTTTTCACCCAACAGCGCCACCACCTCGCCGGCCCTCAAGACCAGCGAGATGGCATCATTGGCCACCAAAGCGCCGAAGCGCTTGGTGATCTGGTCCAGACGCAGAACCTCGGGTGCCAGCGTCACAACGACTTGGGTTCGTCGTCGTTGATGGTGACGTTGAAGGTTCCGGCGCGGATCTCGGCCTCGCGCTGGGTGGCCAGAGCCAACGCCTCGGCCGGGACCTTGCCGTCGAAGGTGCCCAATGCGGCCATGGAACAGCCACCCTTGGCCATGAAGGACCAGACGCCATAATCATCCGCGCCAAAGCTGCCCGCCGCAATCGCATCCAGCGCGGCCGTCAGCGTCGGTTCGAAATGCCACAGCGCCGAGGTGATCACCGTTTCGGGATAGTCGGGCTGGGTGTCGATGACGTTGCCGATTGCCAGAATTCCGCGTTCCTTGGCGGCATCCGACACGCCAAAGCGTTCGGCATACATCACATCCGCCCCGGCATCGATCATTGCGAATGCGGTTTCCTTTGCCTTGGGCGGGTCGAACCACGACCCGATGAAGCTGACCTGAAACGTTGCATCGGGGCGGGTTTCGCGCACACCATCCATGAAGGCATGCATCAGGCGATTGACCTCGGGGATCGGGAAGCCGCCCACCATGCCGATGTTGCCCGATGTGGTCATGGCACCCGCGATGATGCCGGTCAGGTAACTGGCGTCCTGAATGTAGTTGTCGAACACGGCAAGGTTGGGGATGGCCGCATCTTGCTTGAACGACGACCCCAGAAGGAAGGCCACATCGGGGTATTCGGCACAGACCTCACGGGCCTCGGCCTCGGCCCCGAAGATCTCGCCCACGATCAGCTTGACGCCGGCTTCGCAATATTCCCGCATCACACGCGGGTAGTCGGTGTTCGCGACATTCTCCGAAAACGAGTAATCGACCCGCCCGGCCGCCTGAGCGGCTTCGGCGGCGATGTGGATGCGGCTGACCCATTGCTGCTCGACCGGAACCGTGTAGATGCCGGCCATCTTGATGGGGTCGGCGGCCAGAACGCGTGCCGGAACCAGCCCTGTGACTGTCAGTGCCGCGCCAGATAACAGAACGCTGCGACGGGTCGGGTGAAAACCTGTGATCATGTGAGTGTTCCTTGGAGAGGGGGCGTGTCTTTGATCATGTGGTAAATTTTATGCCGCATTGCGCAAGCGTTTTCTGGGGATTCACGCCAGATGTGGGCGCTGCGTGCGCCTTGGGCGCGCGGGCTTGGTGCGCCATGCCCAAGAAAAGGGCGAAACCGCGTTGTCCTGGTGTCGTGCATTTGCGCCGGTGGCCGATCGCATGGCCACCATGCAGCGGCCCGCGTCCTGCGTCGCGGCAGCCTGCGCGATGGCGATGGCGTGCATCGGATCGCCTGAGAACAGCATCAGGCGACTGGCACTGTCAGCGCGGATCATGATGCAGCGGCCTGGGGTCTGGCAGGCGTTGTTCCGGCAAAGCGGCCGTGTGTCGATTATTCTGCACTGCCCCCGTGACGCGGTCCGCTGCGACAGGCTATGGTGTGCGCATATCGGAGGCATGGCACATGGACTTGGGACTTGCGGGCAAGGTTGTGATCGTGACCGGCGGTGCATCGGGCATCGGTGCGGCCATCGTGGATGCGTTGACCGCCGAGGGTGCCGTGCCTGTCACCTTTGACCTCAATGCCGATGGCGGCGCTGACCGCTTGCGGCTTGATCTTGCGGATGACGCTGCTTGCATGGATGGCGTGGCCGCGGTGCGTGCCCGGCACGGCCGTATCGATGCGCTGGTCAATTGTGCCGGCACCAATGACGGTGTCGGGCTTGACCAAGGGCCCGAGGCCTTTCGGGCCTCGTTGAACCGCAATCTTGTGCATTGCTTCACGCTTGCTCATCTGTGCCGCGCCGATCTGATCGCGGCGCGGGGCGCGATCCTCAATGTCGCCTCCAAGACCGCATTGACGGGGCAGGGCGGCACGTCGGCCTATGTTGCCGCCAAGGCGGCGCAACTGGGGCTGACGCGCGAATGGGCGGCCGACCTTGCGCCCCATGGCGTGCGCGTCAATGCCATCGTGCCGGCCGAGGTGATGACGCCGATGTATGAACGCTGGCTGTCGACGCTGCCTGACCCGGACGCCCAGTGCCGCGCGATCGAGGCCACCATCCCGCTTGGCCGCCGCATGACCACAGCCGCTGAAATGGCCGCCACAGCGGTGTTTCTCTTGTCCGACAAGGCCAGCCATACAACGGGGCAATGGCTGTTCGTGGATGGCGGTTATGTCCATCTTGACCGCCGCCTCACGCTTTAGGACCCTGACCATGACCCTTGGCCGTATCACCCGCATCCTTGCCCGCGACATCCGCTTTCCCACATCGCGTGCGCTTGACGGCTCGGATGCGATGAACCTGGCGCCGGATTATTCGGCGGCCTATGTCACCGTGGAAACCGCCGGCGGGCTGGTGGGTCACGGATTTACCTTCACGATCGGGCGCGGAAACGAGCTTTGCGTGGCCGCCGCCCGCGCCCTTGCGCCGCGT
This sequence comes from uncultured Roseicyclus sp., assembly GCF_937892565.1. GTDB lineage: Bacteria > Pseudomonadota > Alphaproteobacteria > Rhodobacterales > Rhodobacteraceae > Roseicyclus. The sequence goes on from NZ_CALAHQ010000060.1 coordinate 25,210, forward strand.
CTTGAGGGGCGCGATGGCGATGACCTGTTGGCCGATATGGGCGCGACTTGGCGCCATATCACCGGCGATAGCCAACTGCGCTGGACCGGCCCGGACAAGGGCGTGATCCATCTGGCCACCGCCGCGATCGTCAACGCGCTTTGGGACCTCAAGGGCAAGGCCGAGGGCAAACCGGTCTGGCGGCTCTTGTCCGAGATGTCGCCCGACGAGATCGTCGCGCTGGTCGACTGGCGTTGGCTGTCGGATGCGCTTGATCCGGGCGAAGCGCGCGCGCGACTTGCCGCCAGGCTTGACGGCAGACCGGCCCGCATGGCTGCGCTGCGCGCAACGGGGTTTCCGGCCTATACCACATCGGCGGGCTGGCTTGGCTATTCCGACGACAAGATGCGCGCGCTGGTCCGCGCCGCCCTTGGACAGGGCTGGTCGCATTTCAAGATGAAGGTGGGGGGCGATCTTGCCGACGATATCCGCCGGGCGCGCATCATTCGGCAAGAGATCGGTCCGGACCGCAAGCTGATGATGGATGCCAATCAGGTCTGGGGCGTGGACACTGCCATCGCCCATATGCGCGCGCTGGCCGAATTCGACCCGTGGTGGATCGAGGAACCAACCAGCCCTGACGATGTGCTTGGCCATGCCCGCATCGCCCGCGACATTGCGCCGATTGCGGTGGCCACGGGCGAACATTGTCAGAACGCGGTGATGTTCAAGCAGTTCATGCAAGCGGGCGCACTGCGCTTCGTGCAGCTTGACGGCGCGCGTCTGGGTGGCGTGAACGAGGTGGTGGCGGTGCTGCTTCTGGCCGAAAAATTCGGGCTGCCCGTATGTCCGCATGCGGGCGGGGTGGGTTTGTGTGAACTGGTCCAGCATGCCAGCTATTTCGACTATGTCGCGGTCGGCGGCAGTTTCGAGGATCGCGTGCTGGAATATGTCGACCATCTGCACGAACATTTTGCGGTGCCCGTCACCATTCGCGATGGCCGCTATATGCCACCCGAAGCACCGGGCCTTTCGACCGAGATGTTCGCCACAAGCCTTGAGGCGCATGAATACCCGAACGGGTCCGCCTGGCGGGCACAGGGCTGAGCGCGGGTCTGCGAAGCCGCGGCGCCCCTTGGCGCTCGGCTTAGGTGTTCGCCCAGCCCCCATCGATGCCGATGGCCTGACCGGTGACAAAACCGCTTTCGTCCGACCCGAGATAGACGGCCAGCGCCGCGATTTCTTCGGGTTGGCCGATGCGCCCCATCGGCTGGCGCGCGATGAACGCGGCGCGGGCGGCTGCCACCTCTGCCTCGGTGCGGCCTTGCGCGCGCACGCGGCCATGCCAGCTGGGCGATTCCACCGTGCCGGGGCAGATCGCATTGGCGCGGACGCCTTGGGTCACGAAATCGGCGGCCACCGATTTCATCATCCCGATCACGGCGGCCTTGGTCGCGCCATAGACAAAGCGGTTGGGCGCCGCGATCATCGACGACACCGCCGAGGCCACATAAATCACCGACCCTCCGCCCGCACCCACCATGGCCGGCAACAGCGCCCGCGTCACCGCGTAGTTCGCCTTGACGTTCAGCGCCATGGAAAAGTCGAAAGCCGCCTCGTCGCAATCGAGGATCGAGCCGTGATGGACAAAGCCCGCGCAGTTGAACAAGATGTCCACCGCCCCGACCGCAGCCGCCGTGGCGGCGATGGCGTCTGCATCGCGCACATCAAGCCGCCGGGTCCGGATGCGCCCGCCCTCAAGGGCGGACAGCGCCTCGGCATCGATGTCGGTCGCGATCACCTCGGCCCCTTCGGCGGCAAAGGCCAGCGCCGTGGCCCGCCCGATCCCGGCGCCTGCTGCCGTCACGAATGCCGTCTTGCCCTTCAGTCTCATGCCGCCGCTCCCTACATGACCGCGCCGATTTGCCAGGGCACGAATTCCACCCCGCCAAAACCCAGCTCTTCGCTTTTCGTCTTTTCCCCCGAGGCCACGCGCAAGAACAACTCGAAGATCTCGCGCCCCTTGTCCTCGACGCTGACGCCATCGGTGATGATATCGCCGCAATTGATGTCCATGTCCTCGGCCATGCGGTCGTACATCTCGGAATGGGTGGCCAGCTTGACACAGGGCGTGGGCTTGTAGCCCGACACCGACCCCCGCCCGGTCGTAAAGGCCACAAGGTTTGCGCCGCTTGCGATCTGGCCCGTGACCGAACAGGGATCATATCCGGGGCTGTCCATGTAGACAAAACCCGGGGTCGTGATCGGTTCGGCAAAGCGGTAAACCCCGGCCAGCGGGGCTGTGCCACCTTTGGCCACGGCACCCAGCGATTTTTCAAGGATGGTGGTCAGCCCGCCGCGCTTGTTGCCGGGCGAGGGGTTGTTGTTCATCTCGCCGCCGTTGCGGGCGGTATAATCCTCCCACCACAAGATGCGATCGACCAGCGCCTGTCCCACCTCGGGGCGCACCGCGCGGCGGGTCAGCAAATGTTCGGCCCCATAGATCTCGGGTGTTTCCGAAAGGATGGTTGTGCCCCCATGCTGCACCAAAAGGTCAGATGCCACCCCAAGCGCGGGGTTGGCGGTGATCCCCGAATAGCCATCCGACCCGCCGCATTGCAGGCCCACCGTCAGATGTGACACCGGCGCCGGGCGCCGTTCGGCGGTGCGCGCCACCTCGGCCATGTCACGCAAAACCGCCATGCTGCGCTCGATCGTGCGCCGTGTGCCGCCGGTCTGCTGGATCGTCATGTAACGGAAATTGCCGTCTGCGCGCATGCGCCCCGCGCCGATCAGGTCGGGGATCTGCATCACCTCGCATCCCAGCCCAAGCAACAAGATACCGGCGAAATTGGGATTGCGCGCGTATCCGGCCAATGTGCGAAACAGCGTGTCATAACCTTCGTCGTTGCCCGCCATGCCACAGCCCGTGCCATGCACGATCGGCACCACCCCGTCGATGCCGGGATAATCCGCCAGCCAGCCCTCGCGGTCGACAGCCTCGGCCACGAAGCGGGCGACCGACCCCGAACAGTTCACCGAAGTCAGGATGCCCAGATAGTTGCGCGTGCCCACCTGCCCATCGGCGCGGTGATAGCCCATGAAGCTGCGCGGTGTCTGTGCCGGCACAAGCGCCCGGCAGTCGGCCCCAAAGGCATGGTCTTGCCGGTGATCGCCCATCCCAAGATTGTGGCTGTGCACATGCCCACCCGCAAGGATCGGGGCGGTGGCCACGCCGATCATCTGACCATAGCGATAGACAGGCGCACCCGGCGCGATTGCCTCCAACGCCACCTTGTGGCCGCGCTTGATCTGTTCCAGGGCTGCCGCCCCGCCCGGCAAGGCGCTTGCGGGCTCCAGATCGGCAAGTGCGACCCCGATATTATCCATCGGGTTCAGGCGGATCACACGGGGCGCGGCGTTGGTCATCTTGTGCTCCGGCAGGGGGCGTGCACGCTTGACTCGGCATGGCCCAAAGCTAACATGCTAACATGTTACAGATACAAAATGGTCATCCGCAAGGCCCCGTCGACGGGCATGCCCGACTGCGGCCCTTGTCCGACTTTTCGGGGTCGCTTGCCAATCGGTCCTATCTGGCGCTGCGGGCCGCGATACTGGATTTAGGGTATCGCCCCGGCGAAGCGTTGCGCAAGGTGGAAATCTGCGCGCAACTGGGTGTGTCGCGCTCGCCCGTGGCCGAGGCCATATCGCGGCTTGCGGCCGAGGGGCTGGTGGATGTGGTGCCCCAGGCCGGGACCTATGTGGCGCGCTTCTCGATGGATGAGATCCGCGAGGGCGCCTTTTTGCGCGAAGCGATCGAACTGGCCGCCGTCGAGGTCATAGCCCCGATCCTGACCGAAAAGCAGCTGGTCCAGTTGCGGCGCAATCTGCGCGTGCAAGACATCTTGGTGGCCGATGGCGATTTTCGCGGCTTTTACGCGCTTGATGGCGAGATGCACGAGCTGATCTTGTCGTTCACCGGCTTCAAGAAACTTGCGTATGTCGCTGATACCGCTTGGCTTCATGTGAACCGCGCACGGCAATTGATCTTGCCGATGCCCGGCCGGGTCGCGGAAACGCTCGAGGAACACAAAGCCATTCTCGCCGCGCTTGAAACGCGCGACCCTGACGCCGCCCGACAGGCGATGCGCGCCCATCTGGGGCGGCTCATCACCTTTCTGGAGCCTTTGGAACGCGACCACCCCGAATTTTTTGCCCCGCGCTGACACAAAGGATCGCCATGACCGTTCCCATTCCCAACCGCCCCCGCTATGCGGCGCGGCTCAACGCGTTCAAGCGTGCCGGGGGGGCTGGAATTGCCGGCATGATCGCCAGTGCCGGGCGCGTCGGCTCTCTTGATGCGGCCGATCTGAACTATCCCGACCATTTCGATGCTCAGACGCCGGCCCAACTGGCGCGGATGCTGGGCGATGCGGGGCTGGCGCTGAATGGGTTGGCGATGCGCTACTATACCCATCCCGCATTCGCCATCGGGGCGTTCACCAACCCCGATCCGGCGGTTCGGCGCGCCGCGATCGACCTGACCAAACGCGGCATCGACGCGGGGCTGGACATGGGCGGGCGGCTGATGACCCTGTGGATGGGACAAGACGGGTTCGATTACGCCTTTCAGGGCGATTATGCGCGCATGTGGGATGACACCATCGCGGCCCTGATCGAGGTTGCCGATCACGCCCCCGAGGTCGACATCGCCATCGAATACAAGCCCAATGAACCGCGCGCCTTTGCGCTCATGCCCGATGTGGGCACCACGCTTCTGGCCGTGCGGGAGGCAGGGCGGCGCAACATCGGCGTGACGCTCGACTTTGCGCATGTGCTTTATGCCGACGAGATGCCGTCCCATACCGCCTATCTGATCGACCGGCATTCCCGCCTGCTGGGCGTGCATCTGAACGATGGCTATGGCAAGCGCGACGACGGGCTGATGGCGGGAACCGTCCACCCGGTGCAGACCGTTGCGCTGTTCGTGGAACTTGAGCGCATCGGCTATGATGGCGTGATCTACTTTGACACCTTTCCCGATCATTCCGGCCTCGATCCGATCGAGGAGGCACGCACCAATGTGCGGCTTGTGGAACGCTTGCGCGCGGTGGCGGCGGGTCTGTCCGGGGATCGGGCCCTGACCGAGGCCATTGCGCGTCAGGATGCAGCACTCAGCCAGCGCATCGTGGCCGAGGCGCTGTTCGGTGCCTGAGCCCGCGATCCTTGTGGTGGGCGCGCTGCATCTTGATGTGGTGGTCGATGCGCCGCATCTGCCCGCGCTCGATGAAACCGTGGTGGGGCATGGCGTGGCTTATCGCTTTGGCGGCAAGGGCGGCAATCAGGCCGTGGCGGCGGCGCGCATGGGCGGACGTGTCGCCATGGCTGGCTGTGTCGGTCCCGACCGCTTCGGCGAGCAGATCCTTGCTGCGCTGGATAGCGCCGGGGTGGACCGGAGCGGCGTTCTGACGGTTCCGGGCGCATCTGGAATGAGCGTGGCCATCGTGGATGCGGCGGGCGACTATGGCGCGGTGATCGTGTCGGGCGTCAATCGCGCGCTCGATGGCACGGCTGTGCGCCTGTCGCCGGCGCTGCGCACGATCTTGTTGCAAAATGAGGTGCCCGACCCGGTCAACCGGGCCATCGCGGCACGTGCGGCGCCCGCTGTCCGGATCATCCTGAACGCGGCACCCGCCCGGCCGATTGCCCCCGACCTGATGGCGCGCATCGATGTGTTGATCGTCAACCGTGGCGAGGCGGCCGCCCTTGCCGGCACAGCTGACCCCGATGTGGCCGCGCGCCGCCTGTTGGATCAGGGCCCCGGTGCCGTGATCGTGACCTTGGGCGCTGACGGTCTGATCTGCGCCCGCCCCGGCGAGGCGCCGCTCGCCCAAGGCGCGCCTGCGGTCAGGGTGATCTCGACGCATGGGGCGGGTGACGCCTTTGTCGGGGCACTGGCGGCTGACTTGACGCAAGGCACCGCGCTGCCCGATGCGCTGGCCTTTGCCCAAGGCATGGCGGCGCTGACGGTCGCCACCCCCCCCGATGCGCGTGCCGCGATCACGCCTGATGCCGTGCGCGCCTTTTGTGCCAGCCTATAGGCCCAGCCGGTAGAATTCGGACGCGGTGCCGCCATAGATGCGGGCCCGCTCGGGCTCGGTCAGGCCCGCCGTCAATTCCGCCGCCGCCGCGCGCCAGTCGCCATATTCGCAGCGCAACCGACACACGGGCCAATCCGACCCCCACATCACCCGATCCGCCCCGAAACGGTCGAACACATGCGCCACATAGGGGCGCAGGTCGTCCACCGTCCAATCGGCATCCGCCTCGGTCACAAGGGCTGAAAACTTGCAATAGGCGCCCGTCTCATCGGCGATGCGCGCCATGCCATCGGCCCAGAAGCGGAAATTCGCCTCCGAATGGTTGCGGATCTGCGGCTTCATGCAATGATCGACCACCACGCGCAGGTCCGGGTAGCGCTTGAGGATCGTCAGGAAATTCGCCAGATGCCGCGGAAAGCCCAGCGCGTCAAAGGTCAGCCCCAGATCGGCCACCGCGCGAAAGCCCCATTGCACATCGTCGCGGAGCATCCAGTTGTCATCGGGAATGTCCTGAATCATCGGCCGCACGCCGACGAATTTGGGGTGGCCTGCCAACCGCTTCAGATGGGCCAGATCGCCGGGTCGTTCAAAATCGATCCAGCCGACCACGGCCGCGACCGATGGTGTCGCATCGGCCAGCCCCAGCATGTATTCGGTTTCCTGCACCGTGGCGGCGGCCTGAACCAGAACGGTATGGCCGATGCCATGGGCCGCGATCTGGGGCGCCAGATCGGCCGGGCCATAGGCCCGCGCCAGCGTGGCGTCATCCATGGGCATCCAGTCGTAATCCCCGCGCGCGGGGTGCCAGTAATGCTGGTGGGCGTCGATCTGAACCATCTGTCACTCCGTCGGCGCGTCGGCGCGCATCAATCCTTGGTCTTTCAGGTCCTGCCAGAGCGCAGGGGGTATCCTCGCCGTCGCGGCCTGCAGGTTCGATGCCATCTCGGCCTGACCCTGCCCGCCGGGGATGACCGACACGACCGCCGGGTGGCAGAGCGGAAACTGGAACGCCGCATCCACCAGTCGCACGTCATGGGCGGCACAGACCGCCGTGATCGCCGCGACCCTGTCAAGGATCGCCTGCGGTGCGGGATCATAGTTGTAGAATGCGCCCGGACGCGCCCCGGTGGCAAGCACCCCCGAATTGTAGGGGCCGCCGATCACCACGCCGATGCCGCGCGCGGCACAAAGCGGCAAAAAGCTGTCCAGCGCCTCTTGCTCCAGCAAGGTGTAGCGCCCGGCCAGAAGAAACAGGTCGAAATCGCCCCGTTCGGCCAGCCACTGGCTGGGCTGCCATTCGTTGAGCCCGGCCCCAAAGGCCGCGATCACGCCTTGCGCGCGCAAATCCATCAGCGCGCGGTATCCGCCCTCCATGAAGGCGGCCAGTCGGGCATCCAGCGCCGCTTGCGTGCCATGATTTGCGAGGTCGAGATCATGGGCATACAGGATATCGACCCGATCAAGCCCCAGCCGTTCCAGCGAGAATTCGAGCGACCGCATCGTCGCGTCATAGCCATAATCATAAACCTCGTTGCGCGCGGGCACCTCGAACCATTTGCCAAAGCCGTCGCGCTTGTCGGGTGTCGTGGCGCGCAACAGCCGCCCCACCTTGGTCGACAGAACATAGCTGTCGCGCGGCTTGCCGCGCAGGAAGCGGTTCAGCCGCGTTTCCGACAGGCCCAGCCCATAAAGCGGTGCGGTATCGAAATAACGCACACCTCCCGCCCATGCCTGATCCAGAATCGCCTCTGCCTCGGCATCCGATATCGCGCGATAAAGATTGCCCAAGGGCGCGGTGCCGAACCCCAGTTCGGTAAAGCGCAAGCCGCCGGTGCCCAACCTGTCCCAATGCCGTGTGCGTTGTGTCATCTGCGCGATCCTCCCGACTGACATGCTAGTATGAATGACCCTTGGGGGCCAAGGAATTCCACGCTAGGCTGCCGCCCAAGACGCGATCCGACATGAAGGGGGGAGCATGGAACGTTTCAGGCAGGTGTTTGGCACTGCGCGACCGGTGATCGGCATGGTGCATCTGGGCGCAATGCCCGGCGCGCCGCTTTATGACGCGGGCGGCGGGATCGAGCGGCTGGTGGCTGACGCCCGGGCCGATCTTGCGGCCCTTCAGGCGGCAGGCTTTGACGCGGTGATGTTTGGCAACGAAAATGACCGTCCCTATGAATTCGATGTGGATCGTGCCTCGACCGCCACGATGGCCCATATCATCGGGCGGCTGCGGGGCGACATCCGCGTGCCCTTTGGCGTCAACGTCTTGTGGGACCCCATGTCCACCATCGCCCTTGCTGCCGCCACCGGCGCGGCCTTTGTGCGCGAAATCTTTACCGGCACCTATGCCTCTGACATGGGGCCGTGGATGCCGGATGCGGGCCGGGCGATGCGCTACCGCGACCGGCTGGGCCGGCGTGATTGCCTGATGCTTTACAATGTCTCGGCCGAGTTCGCCGACAGTCTTGACCGCCGCCCGCTGCCCGACCGGGCGCGCAGCGCGGTCTTTTCATCGATCCCCGATGCCGTTCTGGTTTCGGGCCAGATCACCGGAGAAGCGGCGGCGCTGTCAGACCTTGAAGCCGTCAAGGCGGTGCTGCCCCATGTTCCGGTGATGGCCAATACCGGGGTCAAGCATGACACGGTGGCCGATGTTCTGCGCGTGGCCGATGGCTGCGTGGTGGGTTCGGCGCTCAAGGTTGACGGCAACACATGGAACCCGGTCGATCCGGCGCGGGCGGCGGATTTCATGGCGCGGGTGCGCGCCGTGCGGGGCACGTCATGAAGGACCGCATCCGACAGGATCTGATCGCCCTGATGTTGATCCCCGGCCTTTCCGGCCATGAGGACCGCGTGCGCCGGCATATCGCCGCCAGCCTGCCCAACCTGCCGCAGCCGCCGCGCACCGACCGGCTGGGCAATCTGATCGTGACCCTTCCCGGCGACCCGCAGGCGCCATCGGTCATGGTGTTCACCCATATGGACCAGCTCGGCTTTTTTGTGCGCAAGATCGAGGATGATGGCTTGATCCGGGTCGAACGCATGGGCGGCGTGCCCGAACGGGCGTTGGCGGCACAGGCGGTGCTGCTGTGTGTCGGCCCCGGCCGTGACGTGCCCGGCATCATCTGCAACAAGAGCCATCACGCCACCACCCCGGAGGAGAAATATCACGTCATCAAGGCACCTGATCTGTTGATCGACACCGGCCACGGCTCGCGCGCCGCGGTCGAGGCTGTGGGTGTTCGCATCGGCACGCCCGTGGTCTATCGCCCGAACGTCATCGAGATGGCCGGCGACCGGATCGCCGGCACCAGCATCGACGACCGTGCCGGTTGTGCCGTGCTGATCGAGCTGGCCCGCGCCCTTGTCACCCGGCATGGCGGGCCGACCGTGCATCTGGTCTTTTCGGTGCAGGAGGAATTCAACCTGCGCGGTGCGCTGGTCGCCGCCCAGACCCTCAAGCCCGACATCGCCATCCAGATCGATCTGATGTTGGCCTGTGACACGCCCGACATGGCGTCGCGGGGCGACATGCGGATGGGCGGCGGGCCGGGGATGTCGCTCTATTCCTTTCACGGGCGCGGCACGCTCAACGGCGTGATCCCGCACCCCGCCGCCGTCCGGCTGATCGAACAGACCGCACAGGCCCAAGAAATCCCCCTTCAGCGCAGCGCACAGGTGGGTGTTCTGACCGACCTGTCCTATGTGCAGCTTGTGGGCGAGGGGGTGGTGTCGGTCGATCTGGGCTTTCCCTGTCGCTACACCCACTCGGCGCTCGAGATGTGCGACCTTGATGATCTGGTCGCCTTGGCGCGGCTGCTGGAATGCGCGCTTGCGGGCATCGGTCCCGATTTTGCGCTGTCACGCGATGAGGGCACGCCATGACCTGCACGCTTGGCATCGACATCGGTACCTTCGAATCCAAGGGCGTTCTTGTGGACCAGAACGGCCGGATCCTTGCCGAGGCCCGCCACCCCCACAAGATGCTGGTCCCACGCCCCGGCTGGGCCGAACATCGCGCCGACGAAGACTGGTGGGGCGATGTGGTGCGTATCACGCGCGCCATTCTGGCCACGCCGGGCGTGTCGGCGCGCGATATCGCCTGCATCGCCACCAGCGCCATCGGGCCCTGCATGCTGCCCGTCGATGCGGCGGGCGACCCGCTGATGAATGGGGTGCTCTATGGCGTCGACACCCGCGCAAGCGCCGAGATCGCGGAACTGACGGGCCGCATCGGTGCCGACACGATCCTTGATCGCTGCGGCAATGCGCTGACCTCGCAATCGGTCGGGCCAAAGATCTTGTGGCTCAAACGCCACCACCCCGAGATCTTTGCAAAGACCGCCAAGATCCTGACATCGACCAGCCATGTGGTTTTCCGTCTGACCGGCGCCCATGTGATCGATCATTACACCGCCGCCAATTTCAGCCCGCTCTATGATGTGGCCACCCAGGATTGGACGACGGCATTGGCCGACGACATCATCGGCGCCGACAGGCTGCCGCGCCTGATGTGGTCGACCCAGATCGCCGGCCGGGTGACCGAGGTGGCGGCGGCCGAAACCGGGCTTGTGGCTGGCACACCCGTCACCTGCGGCACCATCGATGCCGCCGCCGAGGCCATCAGCGTGGGCGTGCGGCATGCGGGCGACATGATGATGATGTATGGCTCGACCATCTTCATGATCCAGTTGACCGCCGAACGGGTGCGCGACGCGCGGCTGTGGTATGCGCCATGGCTGTTTCCGGGGGTCCATGCCTCGATGGCGGGGCTGGCCACAAGCGGCACGCTGACCCATTGGTTTCGCGACCAGATGGCGCGCGAGCTTGCCCCGGAAACGGCTTTCGCCACCCTCGCCGAAGAGGCCGCCGCTTCGCCCGCCTGCGCCAACGGCCTGCTGATGCTGCCCTATTTCTCGGGCGAGCGGACACCGCTGCACGATCCGCTGGCCAAGGGCGCATTCTATGGGCTGAACCTGACACATGGGCGGGGCGACATGTATCGCGCCCTGCTCGAAGGCATCGCGATGGGTAGCGCCCATGTCATCGACTGTTACCGCGACGTCGGGCAGGCGCCGGGGCGGGTCATGGCCGTCGGGGGCGGCACGAAGAACGCCGTCTGGCTGCAATCCACCTCGGATTTCGGGGGGGTGGCGCAAATCCTGTGCGACAAGACCCTGGGCGCAAGCTATGGCAATGCGTTTCTGGCGGCCGTGGCCGTCGGATTGGCCGACCCGGCCGATATCGACCGATGGAACCCGGCGGTGCGCCGCGTCGATCCCGCCGGTGGCCCGGATCACGACAGACATTATGACCTGTTCCGAAAGCTTTACACCCAGACACGCGACATTGCGCATGCGCTTGGCTGACGGGGCGCTTTATCAGACGGCTCTGGCTGAACTTGGTGATGTGACGGCGCGCATCACCGCCGCCGAAACGGCGGCGGCATGCGCCTTGATCGCCGATGCGGGGCAGTTGGTGCTTTACGGCTGTGGCCGCGAGGGGCTTTTGGTGCGGGGCTTTGCCATGCGGCTGCATCATCTGGGGCTGCGCGTGGCCATGCAGGGCGACATGGCCTGTCCGCCGGTGGGGCCGGGTGATCTGTTCATCGCATCTGCCGGACCCGGGGAGCTGTCGACCGTCACGGCCCTGATGCAGGTGGCGCGCGGGGCCGGGGCGGATGTGCTGTTCTTGACGGCGGAACCCGCCACGCCCACAGCCCGGCTTGCGACACAGGTTCTGACCATCCCGGCCCAGACCATGGCGCGCGATACCGCGCCCGGCGCAAGCACGGTCTTGCCGATGGGTTCGATCTATGAGGGGGCGCTGTTCGTGCTGTTCGAAATCATGGTGCTTCGGCTGCGCGAGCGGCTTGGCGCAACGCCCGAGGCCATGCGCGCCCGGCACACAAATCTGGAGTGATCCGATGCGGTTCGAACTTATGCGCCCCCACCAGATCCGCGATGCCATCGCGCGCGATGTGGCTGTGGTTTTGCCCATCGGTGTGATGGAATATCATGGGGAACACATGGGCGTCGGCATGGATTTGCTGGCCGTGACCCGTGTTCTCGACCGGCTCGAGGCCGAGGCGCCGGACAAGATCGTGATCTTGCCGCCCTTTGCCTATGGCGCGGCCAGCTATGCCGTCGCCGCCCCCGAAGGCAGCGGCACGCTGCATGTGGACGCCGGGCGCATTGCACCGATGGCACAAGATATGTTTCTTGGTCTTTTGCGCATCGGATTTCGCAATATCCACGGTCTGATCCATCACCAGACCGAAAACTTTGCCGCCGGCATGCCAACCGATCTGGCGTTTCGGTTTGCCGGGCGACAGGCCGTTTTCCAATGTCTCGAAAGCGAACGGGGCGAGGGGTGGTGGGGCCGAAACGACATGCAAGACTACTATGCCCGCCAGTCTGCGGGCAGTGACCCGTTCAACTGGGTGCGTGTGCATCCGCTGATGACGCCCGAGATCACCGCCATCTATCCCTTTGATCATGCCGGGGTCGGGGAGACCTCGCTGATGTTGGCGCTGGCGCCCGATGTGGTCGAAATGGACAGGCTGGCCGCCAACACCGCCTGGTACACGGCCAGCGCCGTCGAGGCCACGGCAGAGTTGGGCGAACGCGGGGTCGCCGCGATCCTTGCGCATCTGCGGCGGGTGCTTGGGGTCTGAGACCTTATTTGACCGCGCCGGCGGCCATGCCCTTGATGATGTATTTCTCAAGCAAGATGGCCACCAGGATCAGCGGCAAGATCGCGGCCGACGACAGCGCCGCCATCGACCACCACGAAATGCCCTGTGAGCCCGTCTGGCTTGCGACCATCACGGGCAAGGTGTTGGCATTGGTCGATGTCAGCAGCGCGGCAAAGAAATATTCATTCCACGTCAGCACCAGCGACAAGATGAAGGCCGCGACCATGCCGGGCAGGGCGATGGGCAAGATGATCGTCACAAAGGCGCCCCAGATCGACAGCCCGTCCACCAGCGCGGCTTCCTCCAGCTCGGTCGGGATAGAGCTGAACTGATCGCGCATGATCCAGATGACGATCGGCATCACGGTCAGCGTGTAAAGCAAGATCAGCCCGATGCGCGTGTCCAGCAGCGCCAGCTCCTTGTAAAGCACAAGGAAAGGCAGGGCGAGCACGACGGGTGGCAAGATCAGCTGGCTGAGAAAGAAAAACGAGATATCCGCGTTCTTCATGAAGCCGAAGCGATAGTTGAACCGGCTCAGCCCATAGGCCGCCATGCTTCCCAAGACCAGCGCCAGCGCCGACGAACACAGCGCCACGATGACCGAATTCCAGAACCGCTTCAGGAATTCCGCGCGAACCGTGGATTCGGCAAAGATCGTTTCGGGCGACAGGCCCAGCGACCGCAGGCCCAGCATCTTGGGTTCGAAATCCACCCAAGGCACCAGATTGCCCTGCATCACATCGGGCGCCGCCTTGAACGAGGTCGTCAGCGTCCAATAGATCGGAAACAGACAGATGAACGCCCAAACCAGCAAGACCGCATAGATCGCCGCCCGGCCAAGGAACCAGCTGGGACGAAAGGCGCGATCGGCGTCGCTGTCACGAAAGATCTGTTGCGTCATCTCAGTACCTCGGTCGCATCCAGCGGTCGGCCAGCTTCATCAAGATCGTCATCGCGATCACGATCAGCACCAGATAGACAATGGCCAGCAGCGTGCCATAGCCCACGTTCGAGCGGTCGCGGTATTCGCGGAAAATGAAGCTGGTGACGCTGTCGGTTGCCCCGCCCGGGCCACCGGCGGTGATGTTGATGATGATATCGGCCAGCTTCAGCTTGAAGATGATCCGGATCAGGATGGCGGTGATCGACACCGGCAGCATCAGTGGAAACGTGATTTCCCAAAACCGGCTCCAGCCCGATGCGCCATCGACCTCGGCGGCTTCGCGTAATTCCTTGGGGATGGCCTGCAGACCGGCAAGGATCATGATCATCATGAAGGGGATAAAGGTCCACGCATCCATCGCCATGATCATGAAGCGCGCCATCTCGGGCGACCCGAAGAACGAGATCTGATCAAATCCCAGCTCGCGCAACAGGCGCGCCACAGGGCCAAAGCGAATTTCGAGCATCGACTTGCCGATCATCCAGCTGACCGCCACCGGCGACAGCATCAGCGGCAACAGGAATGCCACGCGAAAGAACTTGCGCGCCCGGATCTGGGCATTCAGCGCCAGCGCCAAGCCAAAGGCGATGGCATATTCCACCACGATGGCCAGCGTGTACCAGACCATGTTCTTCAGCGCATTCCAATAGAACGGGTCGGCCCACATCTGTCGGACATTGTCGAGCCCGTTGAACTGACGCCCTGTGGGCGAAGACAGGTTCCAATTGGAAAAGGCGATGCCCAGCGCAAAGATCAGCGGGAATACCACCATCGCCACCACAAACAACGCAGCCGGCAGCACAAACAGCGCCCGCTTGCCCCGTTCGCCATAGAGCAGCACCTGACCCCAGCACAGGCAGCTTGCCCAGATCAAAAAGGCGTAAAGCGTGGGCCGCCAGGTTTCAAAGCCCAGCGAAACGATGCCCTGAGTGTCGAGATATTGCACCAGACCCACAACACAAAGCAGCGCCGCAGAGGCCCAGATGATCGTTTTGCCGAAGCGGATGCGCGCGGCCGATATGTTGTCGGCCGTCACGATGTGCAGATAATCGGCCTCGGTCGATGCCATTGCGGTTCCTTGCCCCCCTTTGGTCACAGGCCGGGCTTGCAGCCCGGCCTGTGTGTTGTCTTGTCAGCGCCGTGCGCGGATCACATCCCCAAAGACGCCTTGTAGAGCGCGATCTGGCTGTCGCGCCCGATCTGGTCGGTGATCCGTTCCCAAGCTGCGGCGATGGCATCTGCCGTTTCCTGCGCGCTGGCATACTGGCCTGCAAAGCCCTTTGCCAGTTCGTCCTCGGCCACCGAGTAGTATTGGAAAATGCCGGGGATGCGCGGTTCGACGGCGGCATTGGGGTGGTTGTAGCTGTCGGCATTGGACCCAAGATAGTCCTCGACGAAAGCGCGGTCATAGCCTGCGGCTTCCCACTCTTCGTAGTTGAAGTGCGAGTTGCGATAGGGCTGGAACCCCGAAGGATAGGCCGACATCCACAGCGACAGATCCTTGCCGCCCAGATGTGCCGCGGCCGACCATGCGGCCTTGCGCTTCGCTTCATCGCCCGACACGCGTGCCGTGACATAGATGCCCCAGCCGATATAGGCCATCTGCGGTGCCTCGTTTGCCACATCTTCCCAGGCGCCGGCGGCCGCGTTGTAGCGGCGGTCCGAACCGGGGTTGATGCCAAAGCCCACGACATCGCCAACCACCGAGGTATCCGAGGTGCGCGCCGAAGACCCCACGTCGCCCCACCACATCAGCATGGAGCCGGTGCCGGCAAGGAACTGCTGGAACGCGGTCGTGCCGGGGTCGGCGTTGATCTGGTCGGCCGGATAGGCGCCCGGCGTCGCGATCAGGTCCATCACGTCCTGGATCGCCTGCACCCAGCCGGGGTTGTTCACCCTGGGCTTCATCGTGTCGGCATCGAACAGCCATGCCGGATCGTCGGGGTGTTTCACATAGGCGGTGGCGCGGTTGGCGATGAAGTAGAAGCCAAAGCCGCCCCAGCCCTTCAGCGGGTCAAGATAGCCATGCGCGGGCAGGCCCGTCAGCGGGTCGGTCTGGCCGGCCAGTGCCTTGGATACTGCATTCACCTGCTGCCAGGTGGAGGGCACTGTCTCGCCGCCGATCGCGCCTGCGCCGAAATAGTCCTTGCGGTAGGCAAAGGTGTGGCAGTCGCCGTCAATGGTCACGCGGTACTTCTTGCCGTCCCATGTGCCGACGGGGGGCTGCAGATAGCCCACCAGATCGCCTTCGTCGATCTGCTCGGACACCCAGCCGGGCATTTCGTCCAAAAGCCCGCGCCCTGCGGTGTCGCCTTCGAAGGGGGCGCCCATCTCGAGGATGTCGAAATCGACCGTGCCTGTCGCAATCGATTGCTGCAGGCGCGCGTTGTAGTCAGCTTGCGCCAGATCGATCCAGTTGATCTTGGCCCCGGTATAGGCTTCCCACGGCTTGAGAAACCCGCGGAACAAAAAGTTGTGCAGATTCTGGTTGTTGAGCCCCATAAAGGTCAGCTCGACACCCGCAAACTCGCCCTGGGCGACCCGCTCCATTGTCGGGCCAAGGCACATTTCGCCCACTTTCTGCCAATCGGCATCGGTCGGCGATCCCATGCCCACACCGGGGACCTTGAGGATTTCGGCACGCACATTGCCATGCCCGCCTGCCAGCGCGCGACCTGCGGGCGCAAGCCCGCCAAGTGCGGCCAGCGCGCCGACACTTGCGGCACCCTTCAACAGCCCGCGGCGGGTCAACCCAGCAGCGACCGCGTATTTGTAGAGATCGATTTTCACCAGAATTCCTCCCTGAATAACTGGCGCATGCTCTTAGCGGCAGCGCCAAGATCTTGTGCGACCCCCTGCATGGAAAAATCCCAGTGTCCCTGCCGTGGTGCAACAGATCGGAGCATTTCAGTCGCAATGGGGCCTGTCAAGTTTCTAACATGTTAGTATGGTCAGGTTGTGGACAGGCTCTGCCCGCTGGGCTAGTCGTTGGGACAACGCGGTGAAACGGGCGGTGCGCAATGGCAGAGGTCAAGGTCAGGGAACTTCGAAAGGCCTATGGCGATGTTGGGGTCATTCATGGCCTTGATGTCGATATTCCTGATGGGGCCTTTGTTGTGCTGGTCGGGCCATCGGGCTGCGGCAAGTCCACGCTTTTGCGCATGATCGCGGGGCTCGAGGGGATCACCTCGGGCACCATTCACATCGGGGAGCGGTTGGTCAATAACCTGCCGCCCGCCGAACGCGACATCGCCATGGTGTTCCAGAACTATGCGCTTTACCCGCACAAGACGGTCGAGGCGAACATGGCTTTCGCCCTGCGGATGCGAAAGATGGACAAGGCCGAGATCAAGGCCAAGGTGGACCGCGCGGCCGAGGTGCTGGGCCTGACGCCATACCTGCATCGCTATCCCCGCGCCCTGTCGGGTGGTCAGCGCCAGCGCGTCGCCATGGGCCGCGCCATCGTCCGCGACCCGCAGGTGTTCTTGTTCGACGAACCGCTGTCGAACCTTGATGCCAAGCTCAGGGTGCAGATGCGCACCGAGATCCGCGAATTGCACCAGCGGCTGGGAACCACGACGGTCTACGTCACCCATGACCAGATCGAAGCGATGACCATGGCCGACAAGATCGTCGTGATGCAGGGCGGGCGGATCGAACAGATGGGCACACCGCTTGAGGTCTATGACAAACCCGCCAATCTGTTTGTCGCGGGGTTCATCGGATCGCCCGCGATGAACATGCTTGATGCCGTGGTGCGCCATATCGACGGCGCCGTTGTGGCCGAGGTGGCGGGTGCCCATGTGCGGCTCGACCAGCCCGGGCTTGCCGATGGGCAGGAGATCGTTCTGGGCGTTCGGCCCGAGCATCTTGCCCCCGGTGACACGGGCCTATCGGGCCAGATCGCGGTGGTCGAACCGACAGGTGCGGAAACCTATCTGTTTGTCCGCTTGGGCGCGAGGGAGGTGACGGCCGTCTTGCGCGAACGCCGCGATGTGCGCCCGGGGCAAGACATCCGGCTTGGCGTGGTACAGGGCGCTTCGCATGTCTTCGACCGAAAGACGGGCATGCGGATCGGTTAGGCGGGTGCGGTCCGTATTGGCATATGGGGATTCCAACACGCACGGCACGGTGCCGATGCGGCACGCACATGATCTCCGCCGTTATGATCGTGAAATCCGTTGGACAGGGCACGCGGCCGCCTGTTTGCCCAAGGACGTCCATATCATCGAAGAAGGCCACCCCGGGCGCACGACGCTGCATGACGATCCGATCGAAGGCGCGCACAAGAACGGGCTGACGGTTCTGCCCGCGCTTCTTGAAACCCACCGCCCCCTTGAGGCGGTGGTCTTGATGCTGGGAACAAACGACATGAAGGCCCGCTTTCCGGTGACCGCGATGGATGTGGCGCGCGCGGTCGAGCGGCTGGCCATGGTTGTGATTGGCTCGGGTGCAGGCCCCGATCTGGGGTGCCCGAAGCTTTTGATCGTGGCGCCGCCGCCGATCCAGGAGGTCGGCTGTCTGGCCGAGATGTTCCAAGGGGGTGCCGCGCGATCGCATCGGCTGGGCGCGGCGATGGCGGCGATGGCTTCGCGCACGGGCATCAGCTTTGTGGATGCAGGCCAGCACATCACCGTGTCGCCGACAGATGGCATCCATTTCGAGCCCGAGGCGCATGCGGTCCTTGGGCGCACCATCGGCGCGGCACTTGCGCGGTTGCTGGATTAATCACTTGCCTTGCCACGCCATCTGGCGCGCAATGGCGAAAGCGGGCCGCGTTTTCCGGCCAGATGGGGGGAGGATGGAATGCTCAAGGGGTTGGATCCGCGCCTGAACGCGGATGTGCTGTATGTGCTGCGGGCGATGGGGCATGGCGATGCGCTGGTGATCGCGGATGTGAATTTCCCCTCTGATTCGGTGGCGCGGGAAACCGTCTATGGCGATCTGCTGCGGATGGACAACCTGACCGCCGCCCAATGCGTGAACGCGGTGCTGTCGGTCATGCCGCTTGACACCTTTGTCGATGATTTTGCGGGCCGGATGGAGATTGTGGGTGACCCCGACACCGTGCCACCCGTGCAAGCCGAGGTTCAGGCCGAAATCGATCACGCCGAGGGCGCAAGCCGCCCGATGATCGGGATCGAGCGCTTTGATTTCTACGACCGCGCCAAACAGGCCTATGCCGTCATCCAAACAGGCGAGCGGCGGTTTTACGGCTGTTTCATCTTGCGCAAGGGCGTCATCGCCCCAGATGCGTAAAGACACGGGCAGGGTGGGCAAGAAGGCGGAAAAGATGGCTGGAAAGATCGTGATCCTTGGCGTTTTTGTTGCCGATACCGCGTATCGCGCGGCACGCCAGCCGCGGATGGGCGAAACCATCCTTGGGCAAAGCTTTGTTCTGGGACCCGGCGGCAAGGGCTCGAACCAATCGGTTGCAGCGGCACAGGCGGGGGGGGATGTGCATTTCATCACCCGGCTTGGTGCCGATGCCTTTGCCGACATGGCCCGCGACACATGGGCGCGCGCAGGCGTGACGCCCGAGATCACGCTCGATCCCCAAAGCTACACCGGCGCGGCCTATATCTTTGTCGAAGACGGCACCGGCAACAACGCCATCATCATCGCGCCGGGCGCGGCTGCGCGGATTTCATGCGATGATGTGGATGCGCAGGCCGCGCTTATTTCGGGGGCTGCGGTCTTTGTCACCCAGTTGGAACAGCCGATGGCGGCAGCCCATCGCGCGCTTGCCATCGCGCGCAGGGGCGGGGTGCGGACGATCCTGAACCCGGCACCTGCCGCCGCCATTTCCGACGAGATGCTGGCGCTGTGCGATATCGTCACGCCCAACGAAACCGAGGCCGAAGGCATCACGGGCATCGCCGTCACCGATCTTGAGACCGCGCGACAGGCCGCCGCCGCGCTGCTGGCGCGTGGCGCGGGGGCTGCCATCGTGACCTTGGGTGAAAACGGCGCGCTGTATCACGATCACACGCAGACCGTGCATGTGGCCGCGTTCAACGCGGGCGCTGTCGTGGAAACGACGGGCGCGGGCGATGCCTTTAACGGCGGTTTGGCCACGGCGCTTGCCGAAGGCATGGATCCGATCGCGGCTGTGCGGTTTGGCTGTGCCACGGCCGCCATTTCGGTCACCCGGCCGGGAACAGCCCCTGCGATGCCGTCACGCGCTGAAATCGAGGCATTGCTGGCACGCGGATAACGCGCACAAGGGTCATGGGCGCCCCTGTCTGCAACGCGATGCGGCCTTGCTGCACGCATGGGGCGCTGGCAAACGCCACGATCTGGACGCCAGACCGAGCGGTGCGGCCCGGCGCATGACAGCGTAACCGCGTGACCGCCACGGGCCAAAAGCCAGGCACGGGCGCTTGCATCAGGCGGGCGTCAGCCCGCGCAAGCGTTCCGAACGCCGTCTGAGCAATTCGAGCGTGATCAGCAACAAGATCGACACCGTCACCAGAACCGTGGCCGCAGCCAAGATCGTGGGGCTGATCTGTTCGC
This sequence comes from uncultured Roseicyclus sp., assembly GCF_937892565.1. Classification (GTDB taxonomy): domain Bacteria; phylum Pseudomonadota; class Alphaproteobacteria; order Rhodobacterales; family Rhodobacteraceae; genus Roseicyclus. The sequence goes on from NZ_CALAHQ010000060.1 coordinate 45,449, forward strand.
GAAGCCCGGTGAACATCTGCCATGGCAAGGTCTTGTCGCCCGGTGCGCCCAGAAAGATCACCACCACCACCTCGTCGAACGAGGTGATGAAGGCAAAAAGCCCGCCCGCGACCACGCCGGGCAAAATCAGCGGCATCTGCACCTTGAAAAAGGTGCGCAGCGGACCCGCCCCAAGGCTGGCCGCCGCCCGCGTCAGCGAGCGGTCAAAGCCCACAAGCGTCGCGGTCACGGTGATGATCACAAAAGGCGTGCCAAGCGCCGCATGGGCCAGCACCACGCCCCAATAGGTGCCTTGCAGCCCGATGCGGGAGTAAAAGAAATACATCCCCGCCGCCGAGATCACCAAGGGCACGATCATGGGCGAGATCAAGATCGCCATGATCGCCCCCTTGAAGGGAACATGTGATTGCGACAGGCCGATGGCGGCAAGCGTGCCCAGACCAACGGCGATCAGCATGGCGACAGGGGCGATTGACAGCGAATTGATCAGCGGAAGACGCCAGTCGGGATTGTTGAAAAAATCATCATAATGCTTGAGCGAAAACCCCGCCGGATCAAGCCGCAGCATTTCGGGCGTGAAGGTAAAGAAATCCTGCGCGTTGAACGACAGCGGAATGATCACAAGTATCGGGGCCACAAGAAAAAAGAAGATCAGCCCGCACAACACGCGGAATGTGACATGCCAGATCCGTTGCAGGGGGGTGGCGTAGACGGGCAAGCTCATGGTTGCGATGCTCCGTCGGCCGATGCGCCGCGCAGGGGTGTTGCACACCATGCCCGGCGGGTCTGTGAGGCATGATCAGCCGAATTTGACATTTTTCACCCCGACAAAGCGGTCGTACACCCAGTAAAGCACCAGCACCACAAGCAACAGGATCGTGCCCAGCGCCGCGGCCAGACCCCAGTTCAGCGAAGTGCCGATATGATAGGCGATGCGGTTCGAGATGAAGACGCCGCGCGCGCCCCCCATCAGCTCGGGGGTGATGTAGTAGCCGATCGCCAGAATGAACACGAGGATCGACCCCGCGGCAATGCCGGGCACGGATTGCGGGAAATAGACCCGCCAGAATGCGCTCCAGTCATTTGCGCCCAGCGATTTGGCCGCCCGCATATAGGTGCCCGGAATGGTCTTCATCACCGAATAGAGCGGCAAGATCATGAAGGGCAGCAAGATATGCGTCATCGCGATGATGGTGCCGAGCTGGTTGTTGATCATGACCAGACGACCATCATCGCTGATCAGTCCGATCCACACGAGGACATCGTTGATCACCCCTTGCCGCTGAAGCAACACTTTCCACGCCGATGTGCGCACCAGAAGCGATGTCCAGAAGGGCAACAGCACCAGGATCATCAACAGGTTGGCCTGCCGCGATGGCAGGTTGGCCAGAAGCCACGCCACCGGATACCCCAGCAAAAGGCATAAGCCCGTGATCGTCAGCGACAGCCACATCGTGCGCAGGAACAACAAGATGTAGACCTGTTCCTCGACGGGGCGGGGCGCGATGCCGTCGGGGGTCTTGCCCAGATCAACGGCGTTCAGGAAATAGCCCGGCGTGTAGGGGGCGGAATACATGGCGATGACCGCCCATGGGGTCGGTGTCGCCCAGCGGTCATTGCTGGCCCCAAAGGCTGCGACGAAATCCGTTGCGGGCAGATCCGCCTGTGCGATGGCGGCAAGACGCAGCGCATGATCGCCTTGGAAAGCTTGTGCGGCCGATGGCGTGGCGGTGATCTCTTCGACCAGGGTGATGGCCACCAGATGCCATGGATCCTGGCGGGTCGGGCTGCGGTCGTTTTCCTGTTGGGTGATGCGGGCGAAGCTGCCGTAGATTTCGGCGGTGTCGGGCAGCGCGCTTGATGCGGTGTCCGATAGCCGGAACGCAGGCTCGCCGCTGCGGTTGCCCGATGCCGACCAGGCCGCTTGTTCGGCGATCCATGCAGGGTCTGCCAGCAGATCGACCCAGGTCGCGGCCTCGGTCCAGGCGGGGTCCAATGCGCCCAATGCTGCGCTGACGTCTTCGCCGATATCTTCCACATCGCGGCCGGTGCTGCGAAGCAGCGACGACATCCCCGAAGCTTCGTAATTGAGCCGCGATCCAAGCCGCGTGTGCGTCTTGCGTTCCACCGCGATCACAAGATCATGACCAAGCGCACGAAACGCGGCCTCGCCGGGTGGCGCGTCCGAGGCCGGATCCCAATCTGCCAGCGCTTTGACGGTGCGGGGCAATGTTTCGGACACGATCTGGTTTTCCACCGACCGAAACAGCATGTCGCCAATCGGGGCCAGAAAGGTAAACAGGACAAACACCAGAAGTGGAGCGATCAACACAAAAGCGCGCAGTTTCTGACGCCGCAAGGCGCGGTTCAGGCTGCGCTTGAGCGGCATGCCATCGGCGCTGAGCGCCGCTGCGCTGGCGGTGTGATCGGTCATCTGGTCGTCCCCGAACGGAAAGGGGCAGGGCGCGAACGCCCCGCCCCAATGATGTTTAACGGGTCAGCCAGTTCTGAAAGACGGCCTCGACCTCGTCCTGGTTGTCGGCCCACCATTCGATGTTGTTGACAAGGAAGTTCTTCTGGTTGTCCGGGTTCGTGGGCATATGCGGCGCCATCTCGATGCCAAGTGTGGCATGGGTGGACACCAGCGGCTGCGACGATCCGCGTGCCGGGCCGTAGGAGATGTATTTGGCCTGATCGGCCAGACGCTGCGTATCGGTCGCAAAGTTCAGGAAGTGCATGACGCGGTTCATGCGGGCGTCATCCAGACCTTCGGGAATGACCCAGCCGTCATAGTCGAACACTTGCCAATCCCACAGCATCCCGATCGGCTGGTTCTGTTCCACGATCGCCGAGAACAGACGCCCGTTATAGGTCGAGCCGATCACCACTTCGCCATCTGCCAGAAGCTGCGGTGTTTCGGCACCGGCCGACCACCACACGACGCTGTCGCGAATGGTGTCGAGCTTGGCCAGCGCGCGATCCACGCCGCCTTCGGACGACAAGACGTCATAGATATCGTCTTTTGCGACGCCATCGCAGAGCAGCGCCCATTCGAGGTTCTTCTTGGGCCGCCCTTCCAGCGCGCGCATCCCCGGGAAGGTCTCAAGATCAAACACGGCGCACAGGCTGTCGGGGGTGGCACCGTTCCATGCGGCGACATCGGTGCGATAGCCAAAGGTGGTCGAGAACACGATCTGCGGCACGAAGCATTCGTTGATGATCGACCCCGACGTGCCAAAGTCATCCGTCGGCGTGCTGCCATCGTCCCCGGCGGCCAGAACAGCGTCGAAATCCACCTCGAGGGCCAGACCTTCGTCACAGGCGCGCTGGCTGTCGGGCCCTTCCACGTCGACCAGATCATAGGTCATGTTGCCCGCTTCGGAGGCCGCGCGCATCTTGGCCACGGCTTCGTTGGAACCTTCGTCCCAGGTGATGGTCACGCCGGTCAGCGCGGCATAGGGTTCGGCATAGGCCGCGACCTGCGACGCCTGATAGGCACCGCCCCAGGACATCAGCACCATGCTGTCGGCGCAGCTTTCACAAGCCGGAAGCTCTTGTGCAAAGGCAACGCCCCCCGTCAGGGGCAGCGTGGCAAGTGCCGTGGCACCAAGCAGTGTCTTGATCTTCATCTTGAAACTCCGTGTTGAGGGTTTTCGGTCTTTTTTTTGTCGTTATGTTCCCTGAGGCGCGTCAAGCGCGCGACAGTCTTCTGGCAACCAGCCCACTTCGATGCGTGTGCCGGGCTGGTGACGGATCTGGTCGGGGGCGTTGCGTGTCTTGATCACAAAATCATCATGCCCCGCGACCCGAAGTCTGGTGCGAAAGATATCACCCATGTAGATGAATTCGAGCACTTCGGCTTGCAGCGTGTGCGCCCCTTGGCGGAACCGGTCCTTGTTGGTTTCCACCCGCTCGGGCCGGATCGATATCTGCGTGCGATCGCCCACTTTGGACACATTGATCGGCTTGGCGTCGATCTCGTCGCCCGAATCCAACCGCACGATGCAGGTGCCGCCATCGATGCGCGTGACGGTCCCCATCAGACGGTTGTTTTCACCGATGAACTGCGCGACAAAGCTGTTGGCGGGATGCTCGTACAGATCCGAGGGCGACGCCAGTTGCTGGATGCGCCCGTCGTTGAACACCGCCACCCGGTCCGACATGGTCAGCGCTTCGGTCTGATCATGGGTCACATAGACCACGGTGATGCCCAGATCATGGGCAATGCGGGTGATTTCGAACTGCATCTGTTCGCGCAATTGCTTGTCAAGTGCGCCAAGCGGCTCATCCATCAACACCAGCTCGGGTTCGAACACCAGGGCGCGCGCCAGCGCGATGCGCTGCTGTTGGCCGCCCGACAGCTGTGCCGGTCGGCGCCCGCCGAATTCGCCCATCTGCACCATGTCCAGCGCGCGTTGAACCTTGGCCTCGCGCTCGGATTTGCCGATCTTGCGGACCTCCAGCGGAAAGGCCAGATTTTCGGCCACGGACATGTGCGGGAACAGGGCGTAGTTCTGAAACACCATGCCGATACCGCGCTTGTGCGGCGGCACGGTGTTGATGTTGCGCCCCTTGAGCCGGATTTCGCCGCTGGTGGCGGTTTCGAACCCGGCCAGCATCATCAGACAGGTCGTCTTGCCCGACCCCGAAGGGCCGAGCATGGTCAGAAATTCACCCTTGGGAACCGACAGGTTCAGATCCTTCACGACCAGCGTGATGCCGTCGTAGCTTTTCTGAACCCCGTCAAACACCACGAAGTCGTCGGTGCCTGCCAACTTCAAAGGGCCAGTCTCCGCCATCCAGATCTCCCCGTTCCCGGCATTGCGTCTGCTCGAGGTGCCATTGCCTCAATCGATCATGGGCCGTGGATCAACCCGGAAGGATAAGATGCTCAGGGCCATATGGGAACCCTGTAATGTTGCGATTGCCCGCTTCGGTCACGACAAGGATGTCATGCTCGCGATATCCGCCCGCACCCGGCAGGGTTTCGGGGATGGTGATCATCGGCTCCATCGACACGACCATGCCCGGTTCCAGCACGGTGTCGCAATCTTCGCGCAATTCCAGCCCCGCCTCGCGCCCGTAGTAGTGGCACAGCACCCCGAAGCTGTGGCCATAGCCAAAGCTTCTGAATTGCAACAGGTTTTCGGCGGCATACATTTCGTTGAGCTCACGCGCGATGTCCGAACAGCGGTTGCCCGGCACCAGCAGCGCCTTGCCCCGATCATGCACGCGACAGTTGAATTCCCACAGCCTCAGATGTTCGTCGCTGGGCGTGCCCGCGAACAATGTCCGCTCAAGCGCCACATAGTAGCCTGCCACCATCGGAAAGCAGTTGAGCGACAGGATGTCGCCCCGCTCAATTTTCCGGCTGGTGACCGGATTATGGGCACCATCCGTGTTGATGCCCGATTGAAACCACGTCCAGGTATCCAGCAATTCGCCGCCGGGCCATGTCTTGGCGATTTCCCGCACCATCGTGGCCGTGGAATGCAGCGCCACCTCATGCTCGGGGGTGCCAACGGTCGCGGCTTCGGCGCATGCCGCGCCACCGATATCGGCGATGCGGGTCATGTGTTCGATATGGGCGATTTCCGAGGCCGATTTGATCATCCGCTGACGCATGGCGATGGCTGCGATATCGACGAATTCGACCTGTGGGAATTCATGCCGCAACAGCGCAAAGGTATCGAGCGAAATATGGTCGAACTCGATGCCCAACCGCTTTACGCCCGCGATGACCTGTCGCACGGCGTGAAACCAGTTGTCCTTTTGCCAATCGGTATAGGTGATGTTGCGCCCGCCATAGGTCCGGCGCCACGGCTGGCCCCCATCGATGCCCGCGCTGATCGATGTCATCTGCTGATGGTCGACCACAAGCCCGTAGCGACGGCCAAAGTAGCAATACAGGAAATCACTATAATAGTTGATGTTGTGGTAGCTGGTGAACAATGCGGCGTCGATCTTGGCCTCGGCCATGCTCAGACGGATTGCCGTGATGCGGCGCTCCATCTCGGCGGCGGGAAAGGTGGGCGTCACGGGCGCCCCGTTGCCCACATAATTCTGAAGCCGTTCGCGCTGCATCTTGCACCCTTTTTCTGTCCAGATGGTTCGCGACACCATGGCTGACGCTGCGCTCTTGTCAAAGGAGCGATTCTCATCAACTGATTAGAAATTCTCATGCAAGGGGCGATCATGCAGGTGCCGTTGAACGCGCTTCGGGCTTTTGACGCTGTGGTGCGCAGCGGGTCGTTCAAAGGGGCTGCACAAATTTTATGCGTGACGCAATCGGCGGTCAGCCATCAGGTGCGCCATCTTGAAGACTGGCTGGGCCGTCCGCTGTTTGATCGCAGCGGCCCAAGACCCCGTTTGTTGCCCGAGGCCCATGATCTGGCGCGGGTCGCGGCGCTTTCGCTTGACGGCATCGCCGCTGCCTGTGCCCGGCTGGGGGTCGAGGCGCGGAATGGACCTTTGGTGATTGCGGCGATTCCGTCGGTGGCTTTGTGCTGGCTCATTCCGCGATTGGCGGGCTTTCGCGCGGCCCACCCCGAGATCGAGGTGCGCATCATCTACGCCTTTCACGGGCAAGAGGTCGATTTTTCCGAAGTGGATCTGGCGTTTCTCTATTCTGCGGGCCCCTTGGGTCTTGTTCCGGGGACCATTGGCGAACTGTTCTTGCCGGGGGCGGCCGTGCCTGTGGTCAGCGCCTCGCTTGCGGGGGGGCGGCTCGACGAGATGCAGCTGTTGCACGACACCGACGAAGCCGGCTGGCGGCTGTGGTTCGCGCGCACGGGGCAGCGCGCACCGCCCACTTTTTCAGGGCCGTTGTTTCAGGATTTCAACCTGTTGCGCGCTGCCGTTTTGGCAGGGCAGGGGGTGGCGCTGTGCCCCCGGGCGATGATCAAGGATGATCTGGAGGCGGGTCGGCTGTGTCAACTGTCCGATGTCAGCGTCATGGACGACACCGGATACCACGTCTTGCGCGCGCAGGGGCGCACCCGCAAAGGGGTGAGCGAGTTTTGGGATTGGGTCATGGCGCAAGACCCCTTGCCGGGTGCTTAGGCCGGGCGGCCACCGGGCATGATGCATGTGCAAAAGCCAAATGTTTCATCACATGACCCCCGGTTCGGCGGGCGGTGCTGCCAGTGTGTCACCTCAGGTGCCCCATCCATCCAAGGCTTGCTTCGGTCGTGCCCATGGGCCGATATTCCGCGCCCAGCGGCCTGTTCCACCCCAAGCGGGCCAATTCGGCAAAAACCACGGCGTAATCGACCTGACCATGATCGGGTGGCCCTCGGTCGGGAACGGCGGCGAACTGGATGTGGCCAATCAGCGGCCATAGCGTTCTGAGCTGCGCGATGACATCGCCCTCGGTCCGGCCCACATGATAGCAATCGAACATCAGCCGCAGGTTTGGCGCACCGATTTCGGCAATCAGATCAGCGGCCTGAGCCGTGTTGTTCAGGAAATAGCCCGGCGCATCATGGGCGTTGAGCGGCTCGATCAGGATCATGCGGCCCGTATCCGAAGCCTGCGCACAGGCATGGCGCAGATTGTCGGCAAATACCGCCCGCGCCGCCGCGCCTTGGGCCTTGCCCGCCATCACATGGACCGCGCCCGCCCCGATGGCCGCGGCATAGGCCAGCGCCTCGTCTATCGCGGCGCGCGCCGCGTCGGTTCGGCCGACCAGCGCGGCCAGCCCGGTTTCGCCTGCCCTCAGATCGCCGCGCCGTGTGTTCAGCCCCAGCATGGGCAATCCGGTGTCGGCCAGCGCCGCCGCGACATCCTCTGGGGGCGTGTCATAGGGCCAATGACATTCTACGGCCTCAAACCCCGCGGCCTGTGCCGCCCGGATGGCATCCGGCAGGGACAATTCGGTCCATAGGAACCCCAGATTGGCGGAAAACCGGGTCATCCCTGTCTCTCCATGCTACGGCCAGTGACGGTGGCAGGCTTCTGTTGCGCGTTCAGCATGCCCGCCTTGGCGTCGCGCGGCAACAGCGCCAGCCGTCTGGTCGCCCTGGATTTCGCCATGACGGCGCAGGCGGCGGGCCGCATCCAACAAGATCCAGCCCACACCGCTTGGGTGGCACGCGCGTTCTTGTTATCGGGTCGAATTGCAAGACAGCTTTGGCCCCGGGCGCGGTCATAATCCGGGTTGCGCCGTTGCGGATGGCGCCACCCGGTGCCCGACGCGTGGCCAGCCGGTCGGATTTCCCATGAAACCAGCGCCGCCTGTCTGTTTGGGCATTCATCATCCCGGTCGGGGGTTGGGGGGGCGGCGCTGTCTGGCTCTTGGACGGCCGCCGGACCAGACAGCGGGTCAATCGCCCGCGATCAGGGCCATGCTGCCTCTGGCCATGCGCGCCTGATGCTCGGTGATCAGCTCTGCAATGCCGCTGTTGGGCGTGAACCCCAGCGCACGGGCGCGCGGGCACAAGATTTCGCCGGGCCAGCAAGCCACGATGGCCTCAATCGCCGGATCAGGTGCCGGGGTGATGCGCGCGGCCACATCCGGGCCGGCCAGGCGCGCCAGGGTATCGATCATCTCGCCCACGCTGACCGTGATGCCCGGCAACGTCACGGTGGGATTGCCGGCCAAACGCCCTTGATCCAGGCCACAGGCCATCAGCGTGTAGTCCAGTGCCTTGTCGGGCGAGGCCAGATGCAGACGCAGATCGCGCCCCACAGGCAGGCTGGCAGGCAGACCCGCAAGCGGTTCGCGCAAGATGCCGCTGGCAAAGCCCGACGCCGCGCGATTGGGCGCACCGGGCCGGATCGAAATGGTCGGAAAGCGCAGGCTGCGCCCCCGGATGATACCGCGCCGTGTTGCATCGGCCACGAGCAACTCGCCCATCAGCTTTTGCGTGCCATAGGATGATCGCGGCGCGGGCAAGGTGTCTTCGGTGATGGTGTCGTTCTGCGCGCAAGAAAACACCGCCACCGAAGATGCAAAGACGACCACCGGCGGGCGGGGCATGCGACGGCATGCTTCGATCAGCGCCTGCGTGCCCCGCAGGTTTACCGCCCAGCCCAGATCCCAATCCGCCTCTGCCTGTCCCGAGACCACGGCGGCCAGATGGATCACCAGATCGGGCGCGTCGCTGGCGATGCGGGTCAGAACCCCCGCATCATCCAGCCCGCCTTGCAGCGCGTGCACATGACGACAGCTTGCGGCCAGGGCGGCCAAGGGCCCGCCCGCGATATCCACCGCCAAGATGGCCGAAACGCGCCGTTCCACCCCATCCAGCACAACGGTATCGGCCGCATCCAGCGCCTTGACCACCATCTGTCCGATGAAGCCGGCAGCGCCGGTGATTGCCAGTCTCATGGCTGGTCCCCCCCTTTTATCGGGCCTTTTATCGGGCCTTGCATCGGGCGCGCCTTGCCCGCCGGCCGGAGGCTGGCAAATCCCGACGGCACTGTCCAACAGCGTTTTGGCCCCTTTGGTCAAGCTGCCGCAAATCCGGCCATCCCAACCCGGCCCGTCGCCCTGCCGCACCATCCGGGGCGCGCGGGGCGGTTGATCGCCCGGCGCGCGGCACCGCGCCGGGGGGTCAGGGCGTCTTTCACGCGGCTGTCGGGATAGATGATTGACCCAAGGCATTGCGTCTTTTACCAACAGTTGAGTTCACAAGGTTCTGCCGCGCTGTCCCCACCGTTAACTTGGCACGGGGGGCGTGTGGGAAAGCGGGCCAAATCACAGGGAGATCACAAATGACGTCATTGATGAAATCCGCGCCGCGCCGCATGATGGTGTCGGCGCTTGCGCTGTCGCTGTTTGCGGGCGCCGCACAGGCCGAAACGCTGCGCTGGGCGCGGGTGGCCGATGCGCTGACGCTCGATCCGCACAGCCAGAACGAAGGTCCGACCTCGACGCTTCTGCACCACATCTATGAAACCCTGGTGCGCCGCGACATCGACGGGTCGCTCAAGCCCCGTCTGGCCACCGAATGGGCGATCCATGCCGATGATCCGACCATCTGGGTGCTCAAGCTGCGCGAAGGCGTCACCTTCCATGACGGCAGCGCCTTCACCGCCGAAGATGTGGTGTTCTCGTTGGATCGCGTGCGCCACGAAAGCTCGGGCTTCCGCGCGCTGCATTCGGCCGTGACCGGCGCCACCGCCATCGATGATTACACCGTGCATATCCAGATGGCCGGGCCATCGCCGCTTTATGTGCAGAACCTGACCAATTTTTTCATCATGGACAGCGGATGGGCCGCCGCCAATGACGTGCTGGTGCCGCAGAACTTTGCCGCCGGTGAAGAAAACTTTGCCGTGCGCAACACAAACGGCACCGGCTCTTACAAGCTTGTGTCGCGCGACCCCGAAGTGCGCACCGTGCTTGCAGCCTTTGATGGCCATTGGGCACAGACCCCGCCCGTGACCGAGATCATCTATACCCCCATCGCCGAGGCCGCGACCCGTGTGGCCGCGTTGCTGTCGGGCGAGGTGGATGTGGTTCAGGACGTGCCGGTGCAAGATATCGCACGTCTGCAACAGACCGACGGCATCACGGTTGCCACCGGCCCGGAAAACCGCAACATCTTTTTCAGCTACGATCAGGTGTCGCCAAAGCTGGCCAGCGCCAATGTCGAGGACAACCCGTTTTCGCACCCCGAGATCCGCGAAGCGATGGCGCTGGCGCTGGACCGCGACGCGATCCAGCAGGTCGTGATGCGCGGCCAGTCGCAACCATCGGCCGCCCCGCTGCCGCCCTTTGTCAATGGCTGGCGCGAAGACCTCAACGCCTATGGGGCGCCTGATTATGACCGCGCCAACGCTCTTGTGCGGGGCATTTACCCCGATGGGTTCTCGGTCGATCTGCATTGCCCCAATGACCGCTACCTGAACGACGAAGCCATCTGTCAGGCCTTTGTCGGCATGCTGGGCCGCATCGGCATCACCGCCAATCTCATTTCGCAGAGCCGGTCGTTGCATTTCCCGCTGATCGAGCGTTGGGAAACCGACTTCTACCTGCTGGGCTGGGGTGTTCCGACCTTTGACAGCGCCTATGTGTTCAATTTCCTCGTCCATACGCGCGAAGAAGGGTACGGCAGCTTCAACGGGGCGCGCTACGCCAACGCCGAGCTGGATGCCCAGATCGAGTCGCTGGCCACCATGACCGACCTTGAGGCGCGCAACGCCCTGATCGCCCAGATCTGGGACAAGGTGATGGAAGACCGCGTGTTCCTGAACGTGCACAATCAGTTGCTGGCCTATGCGGTGCGCGATGGCATCAATCTGCCCGTGCATCCCGAAAATCAGCCGTCCATGGCTGATGTGACCTTCAACAACTGATTTCAGATGTGTCTTGCGGCCCGCATGGGATCATCCCGTGCGGGCCGTTTTCATCCCAGAGGTCACCACAGGGGCGCGCGATGCTTGCCTATATCATCCGCCGGGTCGTGCAATCGGTCCTTGTGATGCTGGCCGTGGCCCTCGTGGCCTTTGCGCTGTTTCGCTATGTGGGCGATCCGATCTATGCGATGGTCGGCCAGGAGACATCGCTAGAAGATCGCGCGGCGCTGCGCGATGCGCTGGGGCTCAACGACCCCTTCGTGGTTCAATTCATCCGCTTTGTCGGCAACGCCGTGCAGGGCGAATTCGGCATTTCCTACCGGTTGCAACAGCCGGTGATGGAGCTGATCTTGTCGCGGCTGCCCGCCACGCTGGAATTGGCGCTGGTGTCCGGGGTGGTGGCTTTCGTGTTCGGGGTGGCGGCTGGCGTCTATACCGCGCTCAGGCGGCGCGGTGCGATCTCGACCGCGATCATGACCGTCTCGCTGATCGGTGTGTCGCTGCCCACCTTTTTGATCGGGGTTCTGCTGATCTGGCTTTTCGCGGTCGAATTGCAGTGGCTGCCGTCCTTTGGCCGGGGCGAGACGGTGGTTTTGCCCTGGGGCTGGGAAACCGGGTTTTTGACGCCATCGGGCCAAATGTCTCTGATCTTGCCTGCGATCACGTTGGGGCTTTACCAGATGACGCTGATCATGCGGCTGGTGCGTGCCGAAATGCTGGAGGTGCTGCGCACCGATTACATCAAATTTGCCCGGGCCCGGGGCTTGAGCAATCGTGCGGTGCATTTCGGGCATGCGTTGAAGAACACCATGGTGCCGGTGATCACCATCACCGGGCTTCAGCTTGGGTCGATCATCGCCTTCGCGATCATCACCGAAACCGTGTTTCAATGGCCCGGCGTGGGCGCCTTGTTCATCAATTCCGTCCGCGCCGTCGATGTGCCGGTGATGTCGGCCTATCTGGTGCTGATCGCGCTGATCTTTGTCATCATCAATCTGATCGTCGATCTGCTTTATTATGCCGTTGATCCCCGCTTGCGCATCGAGCGCGGCGGCGTGCGGCACTGAGGGTCCGGCATGGCTGACACCAAACCGCAAAGGCGCGTTTTCTTTCGCATCTGGGACAGCGATGTTGCGGCCTCCTTTCGCCGGTCGCCCGTGGCGATCGTCTCGGGGGTGGTGGCGCTGGTGATCGTGCTGGCGGCGCTGCTGGCACCCTGGATCGCGCCGACCAACCCCTATGATCCGTCCAGCCTGAACCTGATGGATGGCTTCACCCCGCCGATGGAGCCCAACGCCTTTACCGGCAACACCTATCTGATGGGCACCGACAATCAGGGGCGCGATGTGTTTTCGACCATCCTTTATGGCGCGCGGATTTCGCTGTTTGTGGGTGTGTCTGCGGTGCTTCTGGCGATGGCCCTGGGCATCAGCGCGGGGCTTGTGGCGGGGTACCGGGGCGGCTGGGTGGATGCGGTCTTGATGCGGGTGGCGGATGTGCAGCTATCCTTTCCCTCGATCCTGATCGCGCTTTTGATCTTTGGGGTGGCGCGCGGCATCATCCCGCCCACCCAGCGCGAGGCGATGGCGATCTGGGTCCTGATCGTGGCCATAGGCTTGAGCGACTGGGTGCAATTCGCCCGTGTCGTGCGGGGTGCCACCATGGTGGAAAAGGGCAAGGAATATGTGCAGGCCGCCCGTGTCATCGGCGTCAGCCCGTTGCGCATCCTGATCCGGCATATCCTGCCCAATGTGATGGGCCCGGTGCTGGTCATCGCCACGATCAGCGTGGCGCTGGCGATCATCGCCGAGGCAACGCTGTCCTTTCTGGGCGTGGGCGTGCCGCCAACGCAGCCCAGCCTTGGCACGCTGATCCGGATCGGTCAGCAATTCCTGTTTTCGGGCGAGTGGTGGATCTTGCTGTTTCCCGCCCTGACGCTTCTGGCGCTGGCCTTGTCGGTGAACATGCTGGGTGACTGGTTGCGCGATGCGCTGAACCCGAGGTTGCGCTGATGACCACGCCTTTGCTTTCGGTCCGTGATCTGGTTGTCGAATTTCCAAGCCGGCGGGGCACGCTGCGCGCGCTTGATGGCGTGTCCTTCGACATCGCGCCCGGCGAGGTTCTGGGGATGGTGGGCGAATCCGGCGCTGGCAAATCCATCACCGGGGCCGCCATCATCGGCCTGATCGAACCGCCCGGCCGCATCGCGGGCGGCGAGGTCTGGCTGGATGGCACGCGCATCGACACCCTTGCCCCCGAGGCGATGCGCCGGGTCAGGGGCAAACGCATCGGCATGGTGTTTCAAGATCCGCTGACCAGCCTCAATCCGCTCTACACCATCGCCCGGCAACTGACCGAAACGATCCGCACGCATCTGGATCTGTCCGAGAAAGACGCCCGCCTGCGTGCCGTGGCACTTTTGGACCGGGTGGGCATTCCGGCGGCGGCGCGCCGGATCGATGATTACCCGCATCATTTTTCGGGCGGCATGCGCCAGCGGGTGGTGATTGCGCTGGCGCTTGCCGCCGAACCCGAACTGGTGATCGCCGATGAGCCGACGACAGCACTTGATGTGTCGGTGCAGGCACAGATCATCGATCTGCTCAAGGAAATCTGCGCCGAACGGGGCGCGGCGGTGATGCTGATCACCCATGACATGGGCGTGATCGCGGAAACGGCGGACCGGGTGGCGGTGCTTTATGCGGGGCGCATGGCCGAACTGGGGCCGGTGCGCGATGTGATCTTGCACGCCCATCACCCCTATACGCGCGGTCTGATGGGGTCGATCCCGACGCTGGATCATGCCGCCGACCGGCTGGTGCAGATCCCCGGTGCGATGCCGCGTCTGGATGCGATCCCGCAGGGCTGCGCCTTCAACCCGCGCTGCACGCAAGCCATCGCGCGCTGTCGCGTGGAACGGCCCGCGCTGCGCCCTGTTGCCCCGAACCACGCCGCCGCCTGTTGGCTGGCCGATGATGCGGAGCCCGCCCATGGCTGAACCCTTTTTGACCGTCAGCGGCCTGACCCGGCGCTTTGATGTCTCAAAACCATGGCTCAATCGCGTGCTGGAGCGTGAAGACCGGCAGTTTCTGACCGCCGCCGCCGATGTCAGCTTTGCCATCGAAAAGGGCGAAACCTTTGCTCTGGTGGGGGAATCGGGTTCGGGCAAATCGACCATCGCCAAGATGATCGTGGGCCTTTTGACCCCCAGCGCCGGACGCATCGCCATCGAGGGGCAGGCGATCGACCCGAATGATCCCGCCACCATGCGCGTGCTGCGCCGCCGGATGCAGATGATCTTTCAAGACCCCTTCGCCAGCCTCAACCCGCGCTGGCGGGTGGGCGACATCATCGCCGAGCCGATCCGCACGCTGGGCCTGATGTCAGGCAGTGATATCGCACCCGAGGTGGCACGGCTGTTGGGTCTGGTCGGCCTGTCGGCGAAAGATGCCGACAAGTTCCCGCATGAGTTCTCGGGCGGTCAGCGACAGCGCATCGCGATTGCCCGCGCGCTGTCGTCGCGCCCGGATTTCATCGTCTGCGACGAACCGACCTCGGCGCTGGATGTGTCGGTTCAGGCGCAGATCCTGAACCTGATGCGCGATCTGCAAGATGAATTCGGTCTGACCTATCTGTTGATTTCGCATGATCTGTCGGTGGTGCGGCACATGTCCAAGCGCATCGGCGTGCTGTATCTGGGCCGTCTGGTCGAGGTGGCGGATGCCAAGCGCCTGTTTCACGAACCCCAGCACCCCTATACAAGGATGCTGCTGGATGCCGTGCCCGATCTGGCCCTTTCCGGCCGCCGCCGCAAACAGGTCAGCGGTGAGATCCCGAACCCCATCTCGCCCCCTGCGGGCTGTGCGTTTCACCCGCGTTGCCCACAGGTCATGCCTGCCTGCAAGACCGGCGTGCCCGTGCTGCATGCGACCGCAACCGGCATGGCGGCATGCATTCTGGCCGGACCACCGTTTGCCCAGACGCCGTAACGCGTGACGCGTGACGCGCGCCGTCACGCTTGCGCGATGCGCTCCGGCGGATCGGGCAAGCTCATCCAATGCGTCGGATCGACATGGGTCGCGCAGGAGGTGGGATCGAAGAATTCCCCTGTGTCAGGGTCGAATGCCGCAATCTCGGGGTGGCGCCAGCCATTGCCCCAGACCATGAATGTCGCGACATCGTTGACCGGAACTGCTTTTGTGATGGGTTGCCAATACATGGATCATCCTTAGGTACTTGCAGGGCCGCATTGCGGCACGTTGAAGCCAAGAACAGGCCCCGGCACAGCCTTGGGATCGGAATTCAAGCCATCATGGCCAGACCGGGGCGCGGATACTCGTCATGGGGCACACATACACGCGGCACTCGTTATGCCCCCTGAAACTGCAACTGATTGCCGCGTCTTTCCTTGACCCAGATCAATCCACAGCGTCATTGCGGCCTGATCCTTGCGGGATATGGCTTGCATCGGGCGGTGCGGCTTTGGCATGAAGCGGGGGATGACCCGCCGCATCCAACACGCAAGCCAGACCGCCCGCCTGCGCATCCGCATCGTTTTTGGCGATGCTGCGATGCTGGGGCCGGGCAAGGCCGATCTGCTCGAGGCGATCCGCGACACCGGATCGATTGCAGCGGCGGGGCGATCGATGGGCATGAGCTACAAGCGCGCCTGGATGCTGGTCGAAGCGTTGAACAGCGCGTTTCGCGCCCCGCTGGTCGACGCGGCACGCGGCGGCGCCAAGGGGGGCGGTGCGGGTCTGACCCAAACCGGCCACGAGGTTCTGGCCCATTACCGCAGCCTTGAGGTGATCATGGCCGAAGCCGGGGCAGACCGGATCGAGGCGCTGCGCGCGATGCTGGGGGATATGTCCGGCAGAAAATAACGCTTGCCATGGCCCAGGCGGAATGGGATGTGTTCTGATGAACATATCCCTTGAGGTGCTACTGGCGATGCTCCCTTGGACGTTGTCGTGCCGTCTTGCCCTTGGCGTCGCGCTTGGCGCGTGGTCCCCCGTGATCGCGGCGGCCGATCAGGTGGTGGTCTTTGCCGCCGCCAGCCTGACCACCGCGCTGACCCAGATCGAGACCGGCTTCGAGGCCGCGACGGGCCATGATCTGGTCGTTTCGCTGGGCGGGTCATCGGCGCTGGCCCAGCAAATCCGCCAGGGTGCGCCCGCCGATCTCTTCATCTCGGCCAGCACCGACTGGATGGATGCGCTTGCCGCCGATGGGCTGATTGCGCCGGGGGGGCGGTTTGATCTTTTGGGCAATCGCCTTGTGCTGATCGCCCATGGCCGCGATGCGGCCCGGGTTGCGATCGGGCCGGGCCTTGATCTGGCCGCGCATCTGGGCGAGGGGCGGCTGGCCATGGCGCTGGTCGATGCGGTGCCGGCGGGCATCTATGGCAAAGCCGCGCTGACGCATCTGGGGGTCTGGCCCGCGCTTGCGCCGCGCGTGGCGCAAACCGACAATGTGCGCGCGGCCTTGGCGCTGGTGGCTTTGGGCGAGGCCCCCTATGGTATCGTCTATGCCACCGATGCCAATGCCCAGGACAATGTCACCATCATCGCAACCTTTCCACCCGACAGCCACCCGCCCATCACCTATCCTGTTGCGGTCTTGGCGGGGCGGGGCGGGGCGGGCGTGGATGCCTTTGTGGCCTATCTGCGCAGCGATGCGGCCCGCACGATCCTTGAGCGGCAGGGGTTTGTCGCCTTGCAGCCCTAGATCATGACCGATTGGCTAGGCCCCGAGGAATGGCGTGCCGTGGCGCTGTCGTTGCGCGTGTCATTCTGGGCCACGCTCTTCAGCCTGCCCATGGGCATCCTTGTGGCCTATGCCTTGGCGCGCTGGTCCTTTCCGGGCAAACAGCTGGTGAATGGTCTGGTGCATCTGCCCTTGATCTTGCCGCCTGTCGTCACGGGGTATCTGCTGTTGCTGGGCTTTGGCACGCGCGGGCCGATCGGTGGCGTGCTGGCCGATTGGGGGATCGTCTTGGCCTTTCGCTGGACGGGGGCGGCGCTGGCTGCCGCGATCATGGCCTTTCCGCTGATGGTGCGCGCGATCCGGCTGTCGATCGAGGCGGTGGACCCCAGGCTGGAACAGGCCGCCGCCACCTTGGGGGCTGCGCCGTTTTGGGTGTTTGTGACCGTCACCTTGCCCATGGCGCTGCCGGGGATCGTGGCGGGCACGATCCTGGCCTTTGCCAAGGCGATGGGGGAATTTGGCGCGACCATCACCTTTGTGTCCAACATCCCCGGTGAAACCCGCACGATCCCGTCCGCGATCTATGCGTTCTTGCAGGTGCCCGGCGGCGAGGGTTCGGCGATGGCGCTGGTCATCGTGTCGGTCGTGGTGGCGATGGGGGCGTTGGTGCTGTCGGAAATCTTGGCGCGGCGCGTTGCGGCGCGCGTCGGGGGGGCGTGATGCTGGAGGTGGCGATCACCCATGACTTTGGCAGCTTCACGCTGGACGCGCAATTTTGCGCCCCCCCCGGTGTGACGGTGCTGTTCGGGCGGTCGGGGTCGGGCAAGACCAGCCTTGTCCATGCGGTGGCGGGGCTGCTTGGGCCCGATCAGGGGCGTATCGCGGTCGAGGATTGGGTGTTGCTTGACACGCGGCATTCCATTGCGCTCAAACCGCACCGCCGCCGTCTGGGCTATATCTTTCAGGAAGGGCGGCTGTTTCCCCATCTGAGCGTGGGCCAGAACCTGCGCTATGGCGCATGGTTCGCGCCCAAGGATGCCCCGCGCGAGGATATGGGGCGCATCGTCGATCTGCTGGGGTTGGGCGCGCTGCTTGATCGGCGGCCCGGTGCGCTGTCGGGGGGCGAAAAACAACGCGTGGCCATCGGGCGGGCGCTGTTGTCGGCGCCGCGCCTGATCTTGGCCGATGAGCCGCTGGCGGCATTGGATGACGCCCGCAAGGCCGAAATCCTGCCCTATCTGGAACGGCTGCGCGACGAGGTGAAGATCCCCATCCTCTATGTCAGCCATTCCGCAGCCGAGGTGGCGCGACTGGCCACCACCGTCATCGCCATCGAGGCCGGGCGCGTCATCGCGCAAGGCCCCGCCGCCGAGGTGCTGGGCGATCCCGCCGTCTTGCCCTTGGGCGCGCGCGAGGCGGGCGCGCTGATCACGGCGCGGGTGGTCGGCCACCATGACGACGGCCTGACCGAATTGGACGCAACCGGCATTCCCCTGTTTCTGCCCAAACTGGTGCAAGCCCCCGGCACCGTCTTGCGGGTGCGCATCGCGGCCCATGACGTGATCTTGTCGCGCAACCGCCCCGAAGGGCTTTCGGCGCTCAATATCCTGCCCGGCGTGGTTCGGGACCTGCGCACGGGCGCAGGGCCCGGTGCCATCGTGTCGGTCGACACGCCGGCGGGGCGCGTGTTGGCGCGCATCACCCGCCGCTCGGCCGGGGCGCTGGGTCTTGTGCCCGGGGTGGCGGTTCATGCCATTGTGAAATCGGTCTCGGTGGCGCCGGGCGATGTGGGGGCCGGGTCTGGTCTTTTGGCCTAATGGCCCGACGGTGCCCAAGCGGCCCTGCGACGAACGGGCCCCCTGACATGGCTGCGCAGCGCGGCGATGGCGGCCTGAGTGCCGTCGATGACGCGAACGCGGCACCCCGGCGCGATCCGCGCCGCCAGACCGGCCAAGGGCCCACCGCCCAGAACGATGCTTTGCGCGCCTTGGGCCGCGCAGTCGCGGCACAATTCTGCCAGCGGTTCGAACAGGGCATCGGCGATCTCGTCTGGCCGATGGCGCAGCCTGTCGGGCAGATGCGCCACCTTGAGCAACCGCTCACCCACCCCATGGCGTGCAGCCATGGCCAACAGCGGCCCGGCCACCTCGGGGGCGAAGGTCACGATGGCAAAGGCGCCGCCCATCTTGCGCACCTCGGCAAAGGCGGCCTCGGCGATGCCCAGAACCGGCAGATGCGGATAGGCCGCGCGCACCTCGGCCGCGCCCGTATCCCCGAACGAGGCCAGAACGATCCCATCGACGGTATCTTGATGCTGCGCGACAGCCCCCAGCACGCCCGCGATGGCGGCTTGCGTATCGGCCTCGGTCACGATCAGCGGCGGACCCGACAGCGCCGAAACCGTGACAAAGCGATCCCCGGGGCCTGCCACGGCCTGTGCGGCCGCATCGATGCGCGCCGTCACCCCGGCCGATGTGTTGGGGTTCACGATCAACAGCCGCATCACAAGATCACCGAGGGCAGCCACAGCACAAGCGCGGGAAAGATGTTGACCAGGATCAGCGCCACCAGCATCGCCAGCAAGAACCACATCAGCGAGGGGATGATCCTGGCGATGGAGATCTTGGCGATGGCACAGGTGATCAGCACCACCGAGGCGACGGGCGGCGTCTGTTGCCCGATGCCAAGGTTGATCGTCAGGATCAGCCCGAAATGCACCCGGTCGATGCCAAGCTGGTCGGCCAGCGGCAGGAAGATCGGCACCAGCATCAAGATGGCAGGCGTGCCATGGATGATCGTGCCCGCCAGCAGGAAGAAGATGTTGATCGCCGCCAGCACCACCCAGTAATTGTCCGAAATGCCCAGGATCGCCTGTGCGATGTCTTGCGGGATGCGCTGGTTGGTCAGATACCAGCCCAGCAGCGTCGAGGTGGCGACGATGAACATCAACATGGCGCTGCGCTTGCCTGCAACGCGGAAGGTGTCGATCAGATTGCCCAGACGGATGGTGCGATAGAGAAACACCGCCAGAATGATCGACCAGAAGGCCGCAATGGCGCCCGCTTCGGTCGCGGTAAAGATGCCCCCCAGAATGCCCACAAGGATCAGGATCGGCAGCGTCAGGGGAATGGCGGCATCCTTGCCCGTATCCCAGACGCGCCCAAGGCTGAAGGCCCCCTCGGTCGGATAGCCGCGCTTGACCGAGATGACATAGGCCGTGGCCATCAACAGCCCGCAGACCAGAAAGCCCGGCACGATGCCGGCTGCAAACAGCTCGGCGATCGAGGCATTGGCGACATAGGCATACAAGATCAGGTTCAGCGATGGCGGCACGATGATCGCCATCGTGGCCGAGGTCGAGGTGACGGCGGCCGCAAAGGCGGCCGGGTAGCCGCGTTTCTTCATCTGCGGGATCATCACCGATCCGATCGCCGCCGCATCCGAGGTGGCCGTGCCCGAAATCTCGGAAAAGAAAAGCGACGTCAGAATGTTGACATGCGCAAGCCCGCCCCGGACATGCCCCACGAGGCTGGAGGCAAAGGCGATGAGCTTTTCCGCGATCCGGCCCTGGTTCATCACCTCGCCCGCGATCATGAACAAGAGCGCCGCCACCAGCAGATAATTGTTGGCCCCCCCAAACGGGATCAGCCCGATGATCTGGGGCACCACAGCGGGATCAAGCACGATCATCGCGGCGGCCGTCACGCCCAGCACAAAGGCGATGGGCAAGCCCATGACCAGCAGCACGACAAGAAGGATCAGGATGATCCAGCCGGGATCAAGAAACATCATGCATCGCTTTCGGGCAAAAGATCATCGGGATCGACCTGACCGCTCAGCAGACCGGCCAGCCGTGTGACGCTGATCAGCGCGATCAGCGCGCCGCCCACGGGCATGGCCCAGCGAAACAGCCCCATCGGCAGATCGACGGAAATCAGCATGCGCGTGCCAAAGCTGGCGGCGGCGATGCCGCCATACCACGCCAGCATGGCGCCGAACCCTGCCATCAGGATCAGGTTCGCAGCCATCACCGCGCGCTTGAGGCCCGGCCGCATGATCCGCACCACGGCGTCAAAACCCAAATGCTCGGAGGTGCGCGTGAGATAGGCCGCACCGATAAAGGTCAGCGCGGCCAGAACATGGGCGGGCAATTCCTCGGACCAGGAGACCGAGTTGTTCAGCGCAAAGCGGGTAAACACCGCCACGTTCAAAAGCACAAAGAGCAACCCGGCCATGCCCACCACCGCCGCATCCAGCACGCGCGTCAACCACAGGTCGAGACGCGCAATCAAGGCGGGGATCGGGGCCATGCCGGGATGCTCCTGTTTCATCACTCGATGCCAAGCGCGGCCAGTGTCGCCGCGATCATGTCGGCGCCGATCACATCCACGAAGGTCGGGCTTTCATAGAGCGGTGCAGCGGCGGCCTGAAAGGCGGCGAAATCGATCTCGTTGATCGCGATGCGGTCGGCCAGCGATGCCAGCACCTCGGTATCGGTCGTCTCACCCCAGACAAAGGACCATGGCGCCACATCGGCGGCCACCGCCATCACGGTTTCGCGCAACTCTGCGCTCAGCGTGGCCAGATAGGGTTCGCCAAAGACCAGGAATGTCGGCAGATAGACGTGGTTGGACAAGGACAGATAGGATTGCACCTCGTAAAGGCGCGCGCTGTCGACGATCTGGGCGGGGTTTTCCTGACCGTCGATCACGCCCTGATCCAGCGCGGAATAGACCTCGCCAAAGGACAGCGGGGTGGCATTGGCGCCCAGCGTGTTGAACATTTCGACGCGCTGGCGGCTGGTGGGGGTGCGGATCTTCAGACCGACCAGATCGGCGGGCACCACGATGGGGCGAACCTTGTTGGTGATCTGGCGAAAGCCATTGTCCCACATCGCGGCCAGCACCATGCCGGTGCCCTGAAAGCCATCCGCCATCATCGCGCCCGCGGGGCTGGTGGCGAATGTCTGCACGGCGGCGCGGTCTTCGAACAGATAGGGCAGATCGAAGATTGCCGTGCGCGGGTTGATCTGTGCAATGGCCGATGCCGACAGCGAGGCGTGATGCGTGCCAAGGCCAAGCCCCTGCAACACGTCTTCTTCGGACCCGAGCGTGTTCGACATGAAGATTTCCACATCGATCGCGCCGTTGCTGGCCGCTTCCAGCCGCGATTCATATTCCTGCAAGAACACATGCGCAAAAGAGCCTTCCGGCAGGGATGAGTTGATTTGCAGCACGCTCTGGGCAACGGCGGCACCGGGCAGCGCAAGGCTGGCCACGGCCACGAAAAGCGACTTTCTCAGCACGGTCATGTCATGATCCTTTCCAATGGTGGGGGCGATGAGGACATCGGCTTGAGCAAGGATTTTTTCTTTGATGCCGTCACATGAAAAATGATTTTCACACGAAAATCCAGCACGGGTTTTCTCAACGCCCACAAAATGGGCATGAAATCTGCGCGGATGGGCAGTGATGTTGCGTGGCGCCGATGCGCCGCGCTCAGATCTCGTCGAGCGAATCGTGGATGCGTTCGATCACGCCAAGCCGTGCCCGGCCGGCTGCACCAGCCTGTTCCATCGTCAGGGATGCCAGCAACCCGCAGATCGCCATCACGCCTGCATGATCGAACAGCGCGCCCGCGCCCGTCGTGCTGCAAGGCAGATGCCAGCGCGCGGGCAAGCCATCCAATCCCGCAATATCCCCGATCAAGGCGGTTGCGCCGCCGCTGCGCGCCAATTCCGCGACCACATGGCCCAACATGCGGGGCGGTCGGCGCAGGGCGAAAACAATGACGCAATCCCCCGGTCCGATCGCGGCCAGACTTTCGGCCAGTGTTTCGCCATCGCGCGGCAGGGTGATCACATCGGAACGGACCTGAAGCACCTGCCATGCCAGATAGCGGGCAAAGGCCTGGCCCGCGCGAAAGCCCAGCACCCAAAGCCGCTTGGCCGATGCCATGTCCGCCACAAGGCTGGCGATCTCTTGTGCATCCAGCCCGGCAAGGCTCAGGTCAAGATTGTCATGGGCCTGTGCCAGATGGCGGGCCGAATGCCCATCGCCAGAGGCGCCGTCGCGGTTCACCCGCAACAGCGCGGTTCCCGCCATTTGCTCGGCGCGCACCGCCTGGCGTGCCGCCTCAAACGAGGTGTAGCCGATCTTGCGGACAAACCGCGTCACGGTGGCATTCGACACGCCCGCCATTTGCGCCAGCTCGGTGGCGGTGTAGCTCGCGATCTGACCCGGAAAATGCAAGATCGCCTCGGCCAGCCGCAATTCACTGGGGTGAAAACCGGGCGTCGCCTCGCGGATGCGCGATACAAAGGACATCTTGGGTGAGGGCGCCATGGTCATGAAAATATCCTTTCATGCGGCCCGCGCGCAAGGCGGGATGCTGTGCAATCCCGCCTTGTGATCCGGTTTTTCCGTCAATCCTTGCGCCGGGGCGGTGTGCCGCCCTTGCCGCCAAAGGGCTTGCCACCAAAGGGCTTGCCGCCAAAGGGTTTGCCGCCGGCCGGGCGCGGTCCGGCTCCGCCGGGTTTGCCTGCGGGTTTGCCGCCAAAGGGTTTGCCGCCGGGTTTGCCCATCCGCTGCGATGGATCGGCGGCATTGGC
>NZ_CALAHQ010000061.1 GCF_937892565.1 uncultured Roseicyclus sp.
GGCGCAAAGCTGCCGTTCGCGCCGGGTGGCGGGGTCCGGGATGCGTTTGTCGGGAAAGATGAAGGTGCAGCGCCCGCGTCAGTCGCGGTTGCATCAGCCATGGTCAGGGCAGGATGATCTCGTCGGCGCGGGCATAGCCCAGAACATCGCGCAGCTGCTGGTCGAGCAGGTCGATGTCAAGGAATTCATCCGACAGGCGGCGGGTCAGATGCTCCATCCGGGCGACCTCGGCCGCGATTTCGGCGCGCTGGCTGTCCAGACGGGCGGCTTCGGCCTCGATCTGGATGCGCTGGAACAGGCCGTACTGACCCTGAACAGCGGTAAAGGTGAAATGCGCCCCGATGAACAGCAAGGCCACAGGCAGGATCAATCCGCCGAGTGTTCTGCTGTGCGTCATGCCGAAACTGCCCTTGCCCATATGTGCTACAGCCCTCTTGCGGGGCATTTGCAGAATCGTCGCACATTGATTCCTAAAAGGGAATCCCTCTTTCGAGAGGAAATCCCACTTTCTTGGCACCCAAGCGGGCCTGACGTTCAGCAGATCGATGCAGCGTGGATCGCGTCGATCGCAAGGGCGAGCGCGGCGTTGAATTCGGCATCGGTCTGTGTCGTTGACAAGCCTTCGGTCAAGGCGCGCGAAAAGCTAGCGATCATGCCCGGATTGGCGGAAAGCCGGGCACAGGCGTCTTGACGGCTGTAGCCCCCCGACAGCGCCACGACACGCAAGACCCGCGGGTGGGCGATCAGCGGCGCATAAAGGCCCGGCTTGGTGGGAATGGTCAGCTTCAGCATGACCATCTGGCCCTCGGGGATCGCGTCAAGCCCTTTGAGAAGCTCGGCCAAAAGGATCGCCTCGGCCTCGGCCTTGTCGGGGGCGTTGATATCAACCTCGGGCTCAAGGATCGGGACAAGCCCCTTGGCCAGCACGGTCAAGCCCAGATCGATCTGCTGGGCCACGATATCGGCAATGCCCCCCGCATTGGCGCCAAGGATCACCGAGCGCTGCTTGGTTCCAAAGATGCCATGCGCAACCGCCCGATCCAGGAGCGCATCCAGACCCGCGATGTCCTTGAGCATCTGCACGCCATTGGCCGCTGTCTCAAGACCCTTGTCGATCTTGAGGAACGGCACCACGCGCTTGTCTTCCCACAGATAGCGGGCCGAGGGCTTGCCCTCGATCATG
The DNA here is from genome assembly GCF_937892565.1 of uncultured Roseicyclus sp. Taxonomy (GTDB): domain Bacteria; phylum Pseudomonadota; class Alphaproteobacteria; order Rhodobacterales; family Rhodobacteraceae; genus Roseicyclus. The sequence goes on from NZ_CALAHQ010000061.1 coordinate 1,184, forward strand.
CGGTCCATGGTCATTTCGAACAAGATCGCGCCGATCACCTTGTCGCCGCGAAAGGCGGGCGCCGTCGCGATGCGCGCGCGCATGGCATGCATCAGGTCGAACATCTCGGCCTCGGTGGCATAGTCCGTGTCAGCCACACCATAGAGCCGCAGCGCCTTGGGGGTGGATCCGCCCGATTGGTCGAGTGCCGCGATAAAGCCCGGTGCATTCTGCATCTGGCGGGTCATGGCATCTCGGGACATCGGCATACTCCTTTGGGGCAACAGGTTTCGACCCTCCATGCCAAAGGCATGTGCGCCTGTCCATCATGGTGGCGCAAACAACCGCTCAGCTTGCGTCGTGCAACGCCGCGACACCGGGAAGGGTCTTGCCCTCCATCCATTCCAGAAAGGCACCGCCCGCGGTGGAAACATAGCTGAACGCGCCGCCCACACCGGCATGATTGAGGGCGGCCACGGTATCGCCGCCGCCCGCGACCGACACCAGCCAGCCGCCATCGGTCAGCCGCGCCGCAGCCCGCGCTGCCGCATTGGTGCCCGCATCAAAGGGCGCGATCTCAAAGGCACCAAGCGGGCCGTTCCAGATCAGGGTCTTTGCCCCCTCCAACACATCAATGATGCGCGCGACCGTCTGGGGGCCCGCATCGAGGATCATATCATCGCCGGAAACATCGTCGATCCCCAGGATGCGATGGGGCGCGCCTGCGGCAAAAGCCTTGGCGACCACCACATCCAGGGGCAAGATGATCTTGCACCCTGTCGCTTGCGCGCCATCCATGATCTTGCGCGCGGTCTGGGCCAGATCATGCTCGCACAGCGACCGGCCCACATCATGGCCAAGTGCCGCCAGAAAGGTATTGGCCATTCCGCCGCCGATGATCAGGGCGTCGACCTTGCGCGTCAGATTCGACAACAGATCAAGCTTGGTGGAAATCTTGGCGCCGCCCACCACCGCCACCAACGGGCGCAACGGCTTGCCAAGCGCGGCGTCGAGCGCGGCAAGTTCCGCCGCCATCAGCCGCCCCGCGCAAGACGGCATGAGCCGCGCCACCCCTTCGGTCGAAGCATGCGCGCGATGGGCGGCGGAAAAGGCATCGTTGCAATAGACATCGCCCAAGCTGGCCAGCTCTTGCGCCAGCGCAGGATCATTTTGTTCCTCACCGGGGTGAAAGCGGATGTTTTCCAAAAGCACCACATCGCCCGGCCCCATCGCGGCCACCGCCGCAGCCCGGTCGCCCGCAGCAAACAGCACCTTTTGCCCCAGCGCCGCCTCCAGCGCGGGCAATGTCACGGCCAGCGACATCTCGGGCACGACCTTGCCCTTGGGGCGGTCGAAATGGGCCAGAAGCACGGGCTTGCCGCCCTTGGCCAGAATATCGCGGATGGTGGGCACGATGCGTTGGATGCGCGTGTCGTCGGTGACGCGGCCCTCCTGCACGGGCACGTTGATGTCCACCCGCACCAGCACGACCTTGCCGCGCAGATCCATGTCATCGAGGGTTTTCCAGCTCATAACGGCCTCCGTCGCACCACCAGCGCGGTGGTCTTAACATGTGCGATGTGACGTGCCAGAGACTTCGATGCCCCCGGCGGGCGTATTTTTCGAACGGTAAAGATCAGGGCTGCGGGCGACAGCGAACAATTTTAATCAAATTGCCCTTCATCTTTCCAGAAATACGCACATCCCACAGGTGCCATCCCTCACAGGTGCTTGCCCATCTCGACCGCCGTGTCCGCCATGCGGTTCGAAAAGCCCCATTCATTGTCATACCAGCTCAGCACACGGCACAGATTGCCATCCATCACCTTGGTCTGGTCGGTGGCAAAGACCGACGAATGGGGATCGTGGTTGAAATCCTGGCTCACCAGCTTGTCATCGGTGACACCCAGAATGCCCTTGAGCGCGCCGCTGCCGGCGGCGGTGCGGATTGCCGTGTTGATCTCGTCGGCGGTGGTGGCGCGCGCCGCCTCAAAGGTCAGGTCGACCACCGAAACATTGGGCGTGGGCACCCGGATCGCCACCCCGTCAAGCTTGCCATCCAGTTCGGGCAGCACCAGACCGACCGCCTTGGCCGCCCCGGTCGAGGTGGGGATCATGCTGAGGGCAGCGGCACGCGCGCGGTAAAGATCGGCATGCATCGTGTCGAGCGTGGGCTGGTCGCCCGTGTAGCTGTGGATCGTCGTCATGAAGCCGCGCGTAATTCCGATGGCCCGATGCAGCACATGGGCCACGGGGGCCAGGCAATTGGTGGTGCAAGATGCGTTCGACACGATCACGTCATCGCGCGTCAGCGTCTTGTGGTTCACGCCATAGACGATGGTCTTGTCCGCGCCCTTTGAGGGGGCCGAGACCAGCACCCGCCTGGCCCCGTTTTGCAGATGCACCGCCGCCTTGTCGCGATCGGTGAAGATGCCGGTGCATTCGAGCACGATATCGACATCCCCCCACGGCAGCTCGGCCGGGTTGCGGATCGCCGTCACCGCAATCGGGCCGCGGCCCACATCGATGCTGTGCGCGGTGGTGGTGACGGTGGCGGGAAAGCGGCCATGCACGCTGTCAAAACGCAACAAATGGGCGTTGGTCTCGACCGGGCCCAGATCATTGATTGCGATCACCTCGATATCGTGGCGATCCGCTTCCACGATGGCGCGCAACACATTGCGCCCAATCCGTCCGAACCCGTTGATGGCGACCTTAATGGCCATGTCACGCCCTTTCCATTGTTTCGGAAACCGGGGGTGGCGCTGGCTTGCCGCCGCAGCGCCCCGCCGGTCATGTTACCGCTAACATGGATGCTTCTAGCCGGGACCATCCGGAAATGAAAGGGGTCAGCGCCAAAAGGCGAGCCAGTTCAGCAAATCGGCAAATCGGCGCGCCAGAAACAGCGACACCTGCCAATCCCACAGCGCAGCATCCAAGGCCAAGAACCCCGCGATGCAGACCGCCAGAAAGACTGCCAAGCCGTTGGTCATTGCCGCCCTCGTCCGTTACGCGGCAAGCCTGCCATGCGCGCGGCACGCGGCAAAGAGGAATATGCGCGCCACGCACTGCCACAAGGGCGGGAAAAACACACCCGCGCGCGCCCTGTCTGGGCCGTGCGCGGGTGCGGGCGGTCTCACAGATGCGCGATGCTCAGTGCAGCAACCGACCCATCGCGGCCGAAACATCGGCCATGCGCGCGGAAAATCCCCACTCATTGTCATACCATGCCAGCACCCGCACAGTACGCCCACCCACCACCTTGGTCTGGTCCGGCGCAAAGATCGACGAATAGGTGGTATGATTGAAATCGATCGAGACCTTGGGTTCGGGATCATAGGACAGGATCGAACGCATATGGCCTTCGGCGGCTTCGCGGACGATCTCGTTGACATCGTGCACGCTTACGCTGCGCCCGGCCTCGAAGGTCAGATCGACGCAAGACACATTGGGCGTTGGTACCCGCAGGGCGGTGCCGTCCAGCCGGCCGTCCAGTTCCGGCAGCACCTCTTTCAAGGCCTTGGCGGCACCTGTCGAGGTGGGGATCATCGCCATGGCGGCGGCACGCGCGCGGTAAAGATCCTTGTGGCGGCGGTCGAGCGTGGGCTGGTCGCCCGTGTAGCTGTGGATCGTGGTCATGATCCCGCGTTCGATGCCGATGGCGTCGTTGAGCACCTTGGCCAGAGGTGCCAGACAGTTGGTGGTGCAAGACCCGTTCGAGACGACATGATGATCGGCCAGCAGTTCGCGGTGGTTCACGCCATAGACGATGGTCTTGTCGACATGTTTGGCCGGTGCCGAGATCAGCACGCGCTTGGCGCCGCGCGTCAGATGAACAGCGGCCGCAGCGCGGTTGTTGAAATTGCCCGTGCATTCCAGAACGACATCACAGCCATCCCAATCCAGTTCCGCCGGATCATAGGTGGAAAACACCTTCATCGGCCCGCGACCCAGATCCATCGTGTCGCCCTGCACGCGCACCTCGCCGGGAAAGCGGCCATGCACGCTGTCGTAGCGCAGCAGATGGGCATTTGTCTCGATGGGGCCGGTGGCGTTGATCTTGACCACCTGAACATCGTTGCGGCCTGCTTCGGTGATATGGGCCAGCGTGCAGCGCCCGATGCGTCCGAAACCATTGATGCCAAGGGTGATGGTCATGGGAATCCTCGTGCCGGTCCGCGTGTGTACTGACCCTTCGCATACCGAAGCATGCCATGCGGGCCAAGGAAAAAGCGCGCCCTTTTGGGATGTTAGCGTAACCGTTAGCGGCACCATCGCCGCTTTGCTCTAACAAGGCGCCGCCTGCGCCCGGTGTTTGTTCAGTGACATTGATCAAGGCGCGACGGCGCGGGCCGTGCTTGGGTGGGCGCAAGGGGGCGGTGGCCCGCCACGATCAGAAGGAGCGACAGCCATGAGCGCGCTTGGGCTCAAGATCATCGACGAATCCGTTCAACAGGCGAATATCTGGATCAACGAGGTGGATTACCGCGTCGGGCTGGTGAACAAGCAACGCGCCTATCGTCTGCTTCGGGCGGTGCTTCAGGCCCTGCGCGACCAGCTTTCCCCTGACGAGGCCGCGCAGCTTTCCGCCCAGTTGCCGATCTTCGTGCGCGGCATCTTCTACGAAGGCTACGACCCGTCGCGCACCCCGGCCGCCATCCGCAGCAAGGCGGATTTCCTGGCCCGCGTGCTGGCCATTTTCGGCCCGGAACCCCCCGAAGACATCGAGGCGGCCATCGGATCGGTTTTTGACGTGCTTGATGCGCGGGTATCCGAAGGCGAGATGGCACAGGTGCGCGGTTGCCTGACGCGCGATGTGCAGGCACTTTTTGACGATTGAGGGGCGCATCGGGCGATGCGTCGGGGCGGGCTTGTTTCCCGGCGCGGGGCCTTGTCGGCATGGGCCCCCTTTTCTTTCTTGCGCGTCTCGCCTATGCGGGGCCGTCCCGCGCCATGGCGGGCGGTGAAAAAGACCACTGCATTGACCGAGATCTTGACCACAACCGAAGCGCTCGCAGCATTCTGCGCCAAGGCCGCTGCAGGCCCTTACGTCACTGTCGATACCGAATTCCTGCGCGAGCGGACCTATTTCGCTCAGCTTTGCCTTGTGCAACTGGCCTTGCCCGGACAGGGGGATGGCGGCGCGGTTCTGGTTGACCCCATGGTCGAGGGGCTCAGCCTTGAGCCGCTCTATGCGTTGTTTCGTGATCCCGCTGTGGTCAAGGTGTTTCATGCCGCGCGGCAAGATCTCGAGATTTTTCATGTCGAAGGCGGCGTGGTTCCAAGCCCTCTGTTTGACACGCAAGTCGCTGCCATGGTCTGTGGTTTTGGCGATCAGGTCGGCTATGAGACCTTGGTGCGCAAGATCGCGCGCGCCAATCTGGATAAATCGTCGCGCTTTACCGATTGGTCGCGTCGCCCGCTGACCGAGGCCCAGAAAACCTATGCCTTGGCCGATGTGACCCATCTGCGGCAGATCTACGAATATCTGACTGCCGAACTGGCGCGCACGGGGCGCAGGCAATGGCTGGAAGAAGAGCTGGCCCAACTGACCGATGCGTCAAGCTATGTCGTGGATCCCGATGAGGCATGGCAGCGTCTGAAGCTGCGCAGCGGGTCTGGCCGGACGCTGGCGATCGCGCGTGAATTGGCCGCCTTCCGCGAACGCTATGCGCAAGACAAGAACATTCCCCGCTCGCGCGTGATCAAGGATGACGCGCTGATCGAACTGGCATCGACCAAGCCGCGCACTTTGGCGGATCTGTCGAAATCGCGCCTGTTGCTGCGGGATGCCCGCAAGGGCGAGATTGCCGAAGGTCTGGTGGCGGCCGTGTGTCGGGGTCTGGACCAGCCCGCCGACAAGGCCCCCGAATTGCCCGAAGGACGCGATCGTTCCAACCTCAACAGCGCGTTGGCCGATCTGTTGCGGGTGCTGCTCAAGGCCAAGGCAGAAGAGGCGGGCGTGGCAGCCAAGTTGATCGCCTCCTCCTCGGATCTTGATGATATCGCCTGCGGCGAACATGACGGCATCTGGGCCACGGGCTGGCGGCGCGACGTGTTTGGCAATGACGCCTTGCGCCTGCTCAGGGGCGAGATTGCCCTGTCGGCCAAAGGTGACAGGGTGCGGATCGTTCCGGTCTGACCGCGCGCGCCCCGAGCGCCCCGCCCCTAACGACGGCTGACGCTGCGGCGGTTTTCTGCGCCGATCACCGTGATGGTGCGGATCCCGACAAGCTCAAGGGTCGACAGCGCAAGCCCCGTGATCACTTCGCGCGACTGTGGCGTGCCCGCCGCGGTGGCGGTTCCAGGCGGAAAGGCGCGCAATTCATAGACCAGTGTGTCGCCGCTGCGTTGCACCTCGACCAGACTGGCCTCCCAATAGCCTTGAGCGGGCGGGCGCCCCATGACGCGCAAGATGGCGCCCTGAGCCGTGGGCGCGATGGCAAGATCGACGACCTCGGCCACCAAGGGGCGCGGGTCGGTGGGGGCGGTTTGTATGATGTCGCTGCTCACACGCGTCTCACGATCCGCACCGAACCAGTTGAACGGATTGAGCCGGGTGCCGCAGCCCGCAAGGCTTGTCATCAGGGCGAGGGCTAGGATCGCGCGCAGCATCGGGGCCTCCGTGTCTCGATAGCCTCTCTGTGCTAGCCTAGGCAGGATGCAAAGAAAAGCCGCCTCTGGACCTTGGGCCGCCTGGGGCCTAGGACAGGGGCGACAGCAACACCCCGCCCGGAGACTGCCCAAATGGCCAGCGCCGCTTTTGAAGAGATCGCGGAAACCTTTGAATTCCTCGAGGATTGGGAAGAGCGCTATCGCCATGTGATCGATTTGGGCAAATCGATGGCCCCGCTGGATGACGCTTTCAAGGTGCCTGCCACCAAGGTCGATGGCTGCGCCAGCCAGGTGTGGATCTTGCCGCAGATCGACGGGCAGGGGCCGCAGGCGGTGTTCCGGTTTCAGGGCGAAAGCGATGCGATGATCGTGCGCGGGCTGATCGCGGTGCTGCATGCGCTGTACGACGGGCTGAGCTTGGCCGACGTAGTGCGCGTGGATGCGGCGGGCGAATTGGCGCGCTTGGGGCTGAACGATCACCTTTCGGCGCAACGCTCGAACGGCGTGCGCGCGATGATCGAGCGGATCCGATCCTTGGCTGCTGAAAAGCTGTCGGCCTGAGTGGCGCCAGCCTTTTGCAAAAGGCTGGCCGGCCCTTGCAAGGGCCGGTGCCACGTCCTTGCAAGGACGTGGGTCAAGAGCCTTGCAAGGCTCTTGCCACCGCTCCGATCAAAGCGCGCGCATCGCCCGTTCCAGATCCCCATACCCGGTGAAGCGTCGCTCGAAATCCAGCTTCAGGAACGATGCGCAAGCCTTTGCTTTTTCGGTAAGTTCCGGATCATCCGTCTGGGCCTGATAGACCAGCTTGGTGTAATTGCCGAAATACATGTCGCGCAGTTGCGGAAAGCGGTCCAAGCCCAGCGGGCGGGTGACGAAGGCATCGAATTGGCGCACCAGAAAATCGGTCAGGTAAAAAGCCGTCATCTCGCCTTGCGCGGCGAAAGCCGCGTTGCCTTCGAAAAAGCTGTAGCAATGGGGTCCTTCCAACAGGCCTACGCCCAATCGGTCGCAAGTGGCCTGAAGCAGCCCACCGGTGCCGCAATCGGCGTAGAGCACGAACACCTGCGCATAATCCTTGCCCCGTGCGGTCACGGCGGCCTCGACCGCGTCGGGGATGCGTTCGGGGTGGTTGTGCAAGATTGCCGGCAGGCACTGAAGATCCAGATGATCCCAGCCATTCGCGGCCTTGAGATCGAGCACCTCGCGCGCCAAGGCGCCGCAACCGATCAACAAGACGCGCCCGCCCCCTTGGGCGGCAAGGCCGGTTTCGAGCAGGGATTGATCATCGAGCATGGTCATCTGTCCATCATGGCGCGGGTGGGCGGCGGCGCATAGCCCCCCGCGCAAAAAGCCGTGGTCCCAGAACAGCCAGCGCCAGACCCGACAAGACCACGGCGCCCGCCATGGCCTCGGGGCCGGTGATACGCTCACCCAGCACGAGGGCTGCCGTGGCCATGCCGACCAGCGGGATCATCAGCGCAAAGGGTGTGACCATGGCAGCGCGGTGCCGCGACATCAGCGTGCCCCAGATCGAATAGCCCACCACGGTGGAAATCAGCGCCACATAAATCACCGCCAGCCATCCCTTGAGGCTGAGTGCCGCGATCTCCGCAAGCGGCGCATCGGTTTCGATGAGCATCGACAGCCCCACCATCGGCAGGGGCGGCACCAGACAAGCCCAAAGAAACAGCGCCAGCATATCGACGCCGGGCAAACGGCGCAGCACCAGATTGCCCACTGCCCAGCACAACGCCCCGCACAAGATCAGGCCCAGACCCGAAAGCGTGATGTTGCCCCCCGACATCAATCCAAACCCCGCAAGGCCCAGCACGGCCAGCGCGATGCCCAAGCCCTGAACCAGCGCCACCCGTTCGCCAAAGAAGATCCACGCCATCACGATCGTCATCGGCACCTGGCTCTGGATGATCAGCGACGCCAGCCCCGCGCTGGTGCCAGCGGTCAGCCCGCTGAACAAAAAGGCGAATTGCCCCATATTGATCAGCGCGCCCACCGCGATGATCGCGGGCCAGCTGGCCGGACGGGGAAAAAGGAACAACAGCGGGATCAAGATCGCAAAGCGCAGCCCCACGAACAAGAGCGGCGGCAGTTCTTCCAAGCCCAGCTTCATGCCGGTGAAATTCGATCCCCAGGCCAGGATCACCACCATCACAAGCGCAATGTCACGCGGCGGCATCAGTTTGGGCTGCCGGGTTGGCGGGCTGTGGATGGGGGCATCATGGGCTGAGAAAACGCCGCCCCCCGGCAAGGCGCAACGGGGCGCGCGGATCGGGAAAAACGACAAGGCCCGGTCGCATGGACCGGGCCTTGTGTCTGTTTGGGTTGTGCGCCCATGATCAGGCGCGGGCGGCCATCTGGTTGTGGCGGCGCAGGACGAATTCCTTGGCCGTTTCCACCGCCACGGCGGCATCGCGGCAATAGGCGTCGGCGCCGATCGCGCGGCCAAATTCCTCGTTCAGCGGCGCACCACCGACCAGGATGATGTAATCGTCGCGGATGCCCTTGTCCTTCATCGTGTCGATCACGACCTTCATGTAGGGCATGGTGGTGGTCAAAAGCGCCGACATGCCAAGGATATCGGCCCCTTCGCGCTCGAGCGCGCCGAGATAGTTTTCCACAGCATTGTTGATGCCGAGATCGACGACCTCAAAGCCTGCGCCCTCCATCATCATGCCGACAAGGTTCTTGCCGATGTCGTGGATGTCGCCCTTGACGGTGCCGATCACCATTTTTCCGATGCGCGGCGCGCCGGTTTCCACGAGGAGCGGTTTCAGGATCGCCATGCCGCCCTTCATCGCGTTGGCGGCCATCAGCACTTCGGGAACAAACAAGATGCCGTCACGGAAATCATTGCCCACGATCGTCATGCCGCCGACCAGGGCCTTGGTCAGGACGTCATAGGGCGTCCAGCCACGGTCCAGAAGGATATGAACCGATTCCTCGATCTCTTCCTTCAGACCATCATAGAGATCATCATACATCTGGCCGACCAGCTCGTCATCGTCGAGCTCGGAAAGGATGATGTCGTCACCGGTATCGGACATGGGCACGTCTCCTGTCGCTCTGGCCCCGCGCAAGGCGCGTCAAGGGCTTGTCGTAGTGCAATTGCGGATTTCAAAATGTCGAATTGCGACATGACCAAAGCGCGCTGCGACGCGGGGCAGGGGCGCGCGCGATTTTATGGCTTTGGTCAACATGATGGCGGCCTGCCCGTCAGTCGCGTCCGCGTCGCCGGCTGCTGCGCTCGCGGGTCGGGGCGTTGCCGTCTGTGCCGTCCGAACCCGAGGAAAACCCACCCAGTTCCGCGGTGATCTGCTCGAGGGTCGGGGCCTCGCTGCGCGGGGTGTTTTCCAGCGCTGCGCGCATCGCGCGCAGATGCTCGGGCGTGGTGCCGCAGCAGCCACCGATGATCGTGGCGCCACTATCGCGCGCCAGCACCGCATAGCGCGCCATCAATTCGGGCGTGCCGTCGTAATGGATATGGCCATCATGGTATTTCGGGATGCCGGCATTGCCCTTGGCGATCACCGGGCGTTCGGACCCACAGGCGCGAAAGCCCAAGACCGTGCGCAACAGATCGGAGGCACCGACGCCACAATTGGCGCCAAAGGCCAAGGGGGCATGGGCCAGCTTTTCGACCATCTCGGCCATGCCTGCCGAGGTCAGGCCCATCATCGTGCGCCCGGCGGTGTCAAAGCTCATCGTGCCGCACCACGCCATGCCCGCGCGCGCGCAGCCTTCGGCGGCGGCGGCGTATTCCTCGGGCGCGCTGATGGTTTCGACCCACGCCACATCGGCCCCGCCATCGCGCAGTCCTTCGGCCTGTTCATGGAACATCTCGACGGCGGCGGCATGGGTGAGCGTGCCCATCGGTGCCATGATCTCGCCCGTGGGGCCCATCGAGCCCGCCACGATCACGCGCCGCCCCGATGCATCGGCCACCTCGCGGCCGATTTCGGCGGCCAGCTTGTTGAGGCTGTAGCAGCGATCTTGCGCATTGTGCAGCTTGAGCCGCGACCGGGTGCCGCCAAAGGAATTGGTCAGAAAGATATCAGACCCCGCATCGACGGCGCCCTTGTAGAGGGCGGCGATGCGGTCGGGGTGGTCTTCGTTCCACAGTTCCGGCGCATCGCCCGAAGACAGGCCCATGTTGAACAGCGTCGTGCCTGTCGCGCCATCGGCCATCAGCCAGTCGCGGGTTGCCAGAAGCTGGGTCAGCGGGTTGGTCATCTTGGGTCTCCGTCACGGGGTCATCGCGCGACGCTCACATGGACGTGCGGCGCGTTATGAACAAGGTGCAAAATCTGCATGACCTTTATGAAAATCATTCATGAAAAAAATGTAAAACGGCCCCGCCAACAGGCAGGGCCGTTCTGCGTGATCCATGGGTGGGGTGGTTCAGCGCCCATCCATGAGCTGTGCCTTGGCTTCGGCCAGAAACGCGTCGTATTTGCGGCGCAGATCCGCCTCGGGCACACGCCCGCCCAGATCGGCGATCAGCTTGCGCATGACATCTTCGTGGCCGGCTTCCTCGAAATCGGCCTTCACCACGTCCTTGGCATAGGCTTCGGCGTCTTCGCCGGATTTGCCCAAGATGTCGGCGACCCAAAGGCCCATCAGCTTGTTGCGCCGGGCCTCGGCGCGAAACTGCATCTCCTGATCATGGGCGAACTTGTTTTCGAACGCGTTTTCGCGATCTTCAAAGGTCGTCATTGGCCTCTCCGTGCTGCATGAGTGCTATCGAAAGTTGTATTTGGGGGCCATCTTGCGCCCTTGCAAGCGCCGATCCCGCGCTTTGCTTGCGACACAGCGCGCTTTGCCCTATAGCCCGCTTCAAAGACGGAGGGTGCGACCCCCGCCCCCCCACCCACCGACCCCGGAGACAGCATGGCACGGCGCAAGAAGGTCTACGAAGGCAAGGCCAAGATCCTCTATGAAGGCCCCGAGCCAGGCACCCTGGTGCAGTATTTCAAGGATGACGCCACCGCCTTCAACGCCGAGAAGCGTGCGACGGTCGAGGGCAAGGGTGTGTTGAACAACCGCCTGTCGGAATTCTTCATGACCGGGTTGAATTCGGTCGGGGTGCCCACGCATTTCATCCGCCGGCTGAACATGCGCGAGCAATTGATCCGCGCGGTCGAGATCATTCCGCTTGAGGTGGTGGTGCGCAATGTTGCGGCAGGCTCGATCTCCAAGCGGCTTGGCATCGATGAGGGCACGCCGCTGCCGCGCCCGATCGTTGAGTTCTATTTCAAGAACGACGAACTGGGCGACCCCATGGTCAGCGAAGAGCATATCATCGCCTTTGGCTGGGCCAGCCAGCAGGATATGGACGACATGATCAGCCTTGCGCTGAGGGTCAATGATTTCCTGTCGGGGCTGATGCTGGGGGTCGGCATCAAGCTGGTGGATTTCAAGATCGAGATCGGCCGCGTCTGGGACAATGATTACATGCGCCTGATCATCGCCGATGAGATCAGCCCCGATTCGTGCCGCTTGTGGGATATCGAAACCGGCCAGAAGCTGGACAAGGACGTGTTCCGCCGCGATCTGGGCAATCTGGCCGATGCCTATACCGAGGTGGCGCGGCGTCTGGGCGTGATGCCGCAGCGTGAGCCCCCCGTGACCAAGCCCACGCTGATCAACTGAAGCCGGGCGCCCGGTTGCGGGCGCCGCATGCGTATTTCTGGAAAGATGAAGGGGCGGGTGCATGAAGGCCACCGTGACCGTGATGTTGAAATCGGGTGTTCTTGATCCGCAGGGTGAGGCGGTGAAGGCAGCGCTGGGTGCGATGGGCTTTGCGGGCGTTCAGGGCGTGCGGCAGGGCAAGGTGATCGAGCTTGATCTGGCGCCCGGCACGACGCAGGCCGATGTGACGGCGATGTGCGAAAAGCTGCTCGCCAATACGGTGATCGAAAGCTACCGGGTGGAGATGGCGTGATGTTGGCCGCGCGGCTGACAGGCTGGCGCAAGCTGGAGATCGCCGATCTTGCCGAACCGCGCTGCCCCGAGGATGGGGTGGTGCTAGAGGTGCTGGCCTGCGGCATCTGCCGGTCCGATTGGCATGCCTGGAGCGGCGCCGACCCCGATGTGCAGTTGCCCCATGTGCCCGGTCACGAGTTTTGCGGCGTGATCGTGCAGGCCGGGCCCGGCGTGGCGCGCTGGCGCAAGGGGGATCGGGTGATTGCCCCCTTCATTCTGGCCTGCGGGCGGTGCCGCGATTGTCAGCAGGGCCATCAGACGATCTGCGCCACGCAGGTCGTGCCAGGCTTTACCTGTGACGGGGCCTTTGCCGAACGGATCGCCGTGGCGCATGCCGATGCCAATCTGGTCGCACTGCCCGACGGGATGGACCCCGCACTTGCCGCGGCGCTGGGCTGCCGGGTCACGACCGCGTGGCACGCGCTGACGGGGCGTGCCGCACTCCGGCCCGGGGAATGGCTGGGCATCTGGGGGGGCGGCGGCGTTGGCATGGCGGCCCTGATGCTGGCGCGCGCGATGGGCGCGCGGGTGGCTGTGGCCGATGTGGTGGCCGAAAAGCTGGACAACGCGCGCGCGCTCGGCGCCGAGGTGACCATCGATGCGCGCAGCGCTGACCCGGCCGAGGCCATGCGCATGGCAACGGGCGGCGGCGTTCATGTGGCCATCGAGGCCTTGGGCATCGCCGAGACCGCCGAAAACGCGCTCCGGTCGCTGCGCAAGATGGGCCGCATGGTACAGGTGGGCATGCCTGCGGGCGATCATACGCGCTTTTCCTTGCCCTGGGACCGGGTCTATTCCGGGCAACTGGCCATTTTCGGCACGCGCGGCATGCCCGCGCATCGCTACCCGTCGCTTCTGGCCTTTCTGGAGGCGACCCGGCTCGATCTGAGCCCGATGATCGCGCGCCGTGTGGCCCTGTCGGACACCAGCGCCGAGCTGGCCCTGTTTGACGGTGCCGCGCCGCCCGGCGTGGCCGTGATCACCGATTTCACCCGCTGACGCCTGAAAGGATACCCCATGCGCGCCGCCGTTCTTGTTTTCCCCGGCTCCAATTGCGACCGCGATCTGGCTGTGGCGTTTCGTGCCGCGGGCTTTGAGACCCATATGGTCTGGCACAAGGACAGCGCGCTGCCCGAGGGCATCGATGTCGTGGGTGTACCGGGGGGCTTTTCTTTTGGCGATTATCTGCGCTGCGGCGCCATCGCGGCGCAAGCGCCGATCATGCGGGCGGTGGGCGTGCATGCGGCGCGCGGCGGTTATGTCTTGGGCGTTTGCAACGGCTTTCAGGTCTTGTGTGAAACCCGGCTTTTGCCCGGTGTCTTGATGCGCAATGCCGGGCTGAAATTCATGTGCCGCCAGCAAGGGCTGGTGGTGGCCACGACCGACAGCGCCTTTACCGCGGCCTATACGCCCGGCCAGCGCATCACGGTGCCGATCGCCCATCACGATGGCAATTATGCCGCCGACGCCGAAACGCTGGCCCGGCTTCAGGGTGAGGACCGGATCGCGTTTCGCTACATCGACAATCCCAATGGCGCGATGGCCGATATTGCGGGCATTCTGAGCGCCAATCGCCGGGTTCTGGGCTTGATGCCCCATCCCGAGCGGGCGATGGAGCCGGCACAGGGCGGCAGCGATGGGGCGGTCTTGTTGCGCGGCTTGGCCGAGGCGCTGGTCGCGGCATGAGCGCGCGCGCCGCTTGAGCGCGGACCCGCGGCACCCTAAGCTGCCGGTCATGGGCATCATCGACACGCAAGCCGCACCAGAGCATCATCAGCGCCGCCGGACCTGGGCGTTGCGCGGGCTGGTCGTGCTGTTTCTTGCATTGGCAGCGATGACGATATCGGTGTCGAACTCTTACCTGACGCAGCGCTACACCGAAACGACGCGCAACCGTGCCGAAATCCGCCTGGCCATCTATTCCGGCAATCTGCAATCGGAACTGCAGCGCCATTCGGTGGTGCCGCTTCTTTTGGCGCGCGATCCGGTTCTGATCCGGTCGCTGGAGACATCGGGCTATCTTGAAACCAGCGCACGGCTGATTTCCTATGTCGAGGAAATCGGCGCGGCCTCGCTGATGTTGCTGGATCGTGGCGGGCGGGTGGTGGCGGCCACCGACCGCGAAAGATTGGGTCAAGGACGGCGCACGGACCCGTTCTTCGTCGAGGCGGTGCGGTCGGCGGAAACGGTTTTCACGTCCAACGAACCAGAAACCGGGCGCTTTGATTTCACGTTTTCGCGCGCGATCCGGGCGCAAGACAACCGCCTGTTGGGCGTCATCGTGGTCGAGGTCGATCTGGCCCGCCTGATCGATCGCTGGCGCGGTGTGTCAGAGGCGATCTTTTTGACCAACAGCGAAGGCGCAATCATCTTGTCGACCGAACCGCGCTGGCGTGGCCGCAGCGAAGACGAGGCGCTGGCGCTGCAACCGGTGCAGACGGCCATCCAGCGGGCGTGGCAAGCCACGGGGGATTTTGCCTTTGGCGAAATGCGCCCGGCCTTTTTCGATGCCGACATGATCCGGCTCGAGGCACGGATCCCGTTTCGCGGGTGGCGCATCGTCAGCTACACGGCCTACACCTCGGTGCGCGAACGCGTGAATGCGGTCTTGTCGCTGCAGATCATGGGCTTTGCGCTGCTGCTGGCGGGGGGCTTCTATGTCTTGGGCCGCCGCGAGCGGGTGCAATCGGCACGGTTGCTGCGGGAATCGGCGGAATTGCGCCGGTTGAATGCGCGCCTGCAGCGCGAGATCGCGGAACGCCAAAGGGTCGAGCGGACATTGGAAGAGGCAGAGCAAAGCTTGGCGCAAAGCCAGAAATTGGCGGTTCTGGGCGAAATGTCGGCCGCCGTCAGCCATGAATTGAACCAACCGCTGGCGGCGATGAAGACCTATCTTGCGGGGGCCAAACTGCTTTTGCAGCGCAAGCGCGTGGAAGAGGCCGCGTCGAGCTTCCAGCGGATCGACGATCTGATCGACCGGATGGCCGCGATCACGCGGCAGCTCAAATCCTATGCCCGCAAGGGCAGCGAGGCGCTGGAACCTGTCGATTTGCGCGATGCGCTGAAGGGCGCGCTGACGATGATGGAGCCGCAATTGCGCACCACACGCGTCGAGATCAGCCAGAATCTTCCACGCCGGCGCGTCATGGTCATGGCCGACCGGCTCCGGCTTGAGCAGGTGATCATCAACCTGTTGCGCAACGCGATGGATGCGCTGCGCGATGTCGATCGGCGCGAGATGGACCTGTTGATCGCCGAGGGCGAAGAGGCGGTGCTGAGTGTGCGCGACAATGGCAAGGGGATCGAGGATCTCGATGCGCTGTTCGAACCTTTCTACACCACCAAGAAACCCGGCGAGGGGGTGGGGCTGGGCTTGGCCATTTCATCGGGTATCATCACCGATTTTGGCGGGCGGTTGACCGCGCGCAATGGCGAGACCGGCGGCGCAGTGTTCGAAATCCGCTTGCCACTGCTGTCGGGCAGCGGCGTCAGGGCGGCTCAGTGATACGAAAGGACGGCGCAGATGAAGATCGCGATTGTAGATGACGAACAGGACATGCGCCAATCGATCAGCCAATGGCTGGCGCTGTCGGGGTTCGAGACCGAAACCTTTGCCTCCGCCGAAGAGGCGCTCAAGGTCGTGGGCGCGGATTGGCCGGGGGTGGTTGTCAGCGATGTGCGCATGCCCGGCATGGATGGCATGGCGCTGCTCAAGCGGTTGATGGGGGTGGATAGTGGCCTGCCGGTGATCATGATCACCGGACATGGCGATGTGCCCATGGCGGTCGAAGCGATGCGAATCGGCGCCTATGATTTTCTGGAAAAGCCCTTCAACCCCGAACGGATGACCGAACTGGCCAAGCGGGCCGGCCAACAGCGGCGGCTGACGCTCGACAATCGTGCGCTCAGGCGCGAATTGTCCGATGGCACGGTCTTGATGCGCAAGCTGATCGGCACCAGCGCGGTGATGGACCGCCTGCGCGAGGATATCCTTGATCTGGGTCAGGCGGATGGTCA
>NZ_CALAHQ010000062.1 GCF_937892565.1 uncultured Roseicyclus sp.
CTAGAGATCAAAGCTGAGTTGGTCTTGGGCCATGGGGGTGGGGCGGCGTTTCGGGCTGCGGTCATTGACGAAATGGCGCCCGGCTCCGCGATCCTTGCGGCTGGCGTGTTTGTCGACCAGCGCTGCGGCTTCGCCATGGAACTGCGCGCCGCGTCGCACCGCCCAGACCGCGTCACGGGCCGTGCGGGCGGCCGTGGCGATGTCGATGATCGGGGCGGGATAGGTCTTGTCCAGCACCCCTGCGGCGCCCGCCCAAAGCCAGGGCGATTGCAGATACGCATCGGGCAGGTCGCGCAATTCCGGGCACCATCGGCGGGTAAAGGCCCCGGTCGGATCTTGATCTTGCCCCTGTTTCACGGGGTTGTAGATGCGCAGCGTGTTCATGCCCGTGGTGCCCGATTGCATCTGCATCTGTGGCCAGTGGATGCCCGGCTCGTAATCGGTGAACAGCCGCGCCAGATGCGGCCCCGTTGCGCGCCAGTCAAGCCAGAGGTGATAGCTGGCCACCGAGACCAGCATCGCGCGCATGCGGAAATTCAGCCATCCCGTGGCGATCAGCGACCGCATGCAGGCATCGACAAAGGGAATGCCGGTTTCGCCCTGTTCCCAGGCGATCCGCCGCGCCCCATCGGGTTCACGCGGGCGCAGCCCCTCATAGGCGGAATGCAGGCAGCGCGTCTCGAGGCTGGGGGCATCTTCGAGCTTTTGCATGAAATGATCGCGCCAGGCGAGGCGGGCCTCGAAGCTTTTGAGCGCACCCGCCCAGCCGTCGCGCGCAGGGGGGGCTTGCAGCTTGCGCCGGGTTGCGGCCTGAGCGGCTTCGCGCGGGCTGAGCGTGCCCCAGGCCAGATGCGGAGACAGGCGCGAACACGCGTCGGCGCCCGACAGCGGCGAGGACATGGCGCGCCGGTAATCGCGCCCCCGGAGGTCAAGAAAGCTGTCAAGCAGCGCCAGACCGGCACCGCGCCCGCCTGTCTGGCGCCCCGGGCAGGGATCGGCGGGCAGCCCCAGATCGCGCGCATCGGGGATCTTGCCCGGATCGAGCGCGAAGCCGTGCAGCGCTGTGGGCGCGGGGATCAGCGCGGCGCGCACAGCGCGTTCGCGCCGCCCGGCCCAGCCATCGCGGCTGTGCAGGCGGCGCACGACGCCCGGCTGCGGGACTTCTTGCCACAAGATGCCCGCATCGCGCGCCCAAGCCGCGATGGCGCGGTCGCGCGCATAGCTCCAGCCATTGCCGGTTTCCTCAAGGCTCATGATGTGACGGATGCCGGTGATCTGGCAAAGCCTGTCCAGCACCGCCCGAGTGGGGCCCGTGCGCACCACCAGCGGCGCGCCCAAGCCCGCAAGATGGCCGCGCAATTCCGTCAGGGTTTCGGCCACGAAGGCCCAGTGGCGGGCGGCGGCGTCGGGCTGTGCCCAAGCCTCGGGGTCGGCGATGAACAGGGGCAAGACCCGGCCGCCCCGTGCCGCCGCTTGGGCCAGCACGGGATTATCGTTTACCCGCAGATCGCGCTTGAACCAAACAAGAACATCCTGACCCATGGCCGGTCAGATAGCAGCCATGCGGCGGCTGTCAAAGGGCCCGGCTTGCAGCGCGCGCCGCGCGCGCCTAGCCTGTCGGCCCAAGCCACACCGCAGGAGCCGTGATGACCCAGACCGCCCCCCAAGACATCCATCTGGCCGATTACCGCCCGCCTGCCTATCTGGTGGATCATGTGGCGTTGACCTTTCGGCTGGCGCCCGAGCACACGCGGGTCGCCGCGTCGATCCGGTTTCGGCGCAACCCCGATGGGGCGGGGGGCGATCTGTGGCTGGACGGTGAAGGGCTGCGCCTGATCGACGCGGCGATTGATGGGGTGGCCCTTGGCGTTGGGGATCATGTGCTCACGCCCACCGGGTTGCGGGTCGCGGCGGACCGCTTGCCCGGCGCATCCTTTGTCTGGCAGGCCGAGGTCGAGATCGACCCCAAGGCCAATACCGCGCTCGAAGGGCTGTATATCTCGGGGGGGATGTTCTGCACCCAATGCGAGGCCGAAGGGTTTCGCAAGATCACCTATTACCCCGACCGCCCCGATGTGATGGCGCCCTTTGACGTGCGCATCGAGGCCGATCTGCCGGTGCTCCTGTCCAACGGCAACCCGGTCGCCCAAGGCCCCGGTTGGGCCGAATGGCATGATCCATGGCCCAAACCCGCCTATCTTTTTGCACTGGTGGCGGGTGATCTGGTCGCTCATGGCGACCGTTTCACCACGATGGAGGGGCGGGATGTTGCGCTCAACATCTGGGTCAGGCCCGGCGATGAGGGCAAATGCGCCTATGCGATGGATGCGCTCAAGCGGTCGATGGCCTGGGACGAGGCGGTCTATGGCCGCGCCTATGATCTGGCGGTGTTCAACATCGTGGCAGTCGATGATTTCAACATGGGCGCGATGGAGAACAAGGGCCTCAACATCTTCAATTCCAAATATGTTCTGGCCAGCCCAAAGACCGCCACCGACCGCGATTTCGAATTCATCGAAAGCATCGTGGCGCATGAATATTTCCACAACTGGACGGGCAACCGCATCACCTGTCGCGATTGGTTCCAGCTTTGCCTCAAGGAAGGGCTGACCGTGTTTCGCGATCAGCAATTCAGCGCCGATCAGCGCAGCGCGCCCGTGCAGCGCATCGAAGAGGTGCTGCAACTGCGCGCGCGCCAGTTCCGCGAGGATGCGGGGCCGCTTGCGCATAATGTCCGCCCCGAATCCTATGCCGAGATCAACAATTTCTACACCGCGACCGTCTATGAAAAGGGCGCCGAGGTGATCGGCATGCTGCGCCATCTGGTGGGCGCGCAAGCCTATCGCGCCGCGCTCGACGAATATTTCCGCCGCCATGACGGGCAGGCCTGCACCATCGAGGATTGGCTGGCGGTGTTCGAGGATGTGACGGGCCGCGACCTGTCACAGTTCAAGCGCTGGTACACTCAGGCGGGCACGCCCCGCCTGCGCGCGGATTGGCAGATCACGGGCCATGCGCTGCGGCTGAGGCTGCGCCAGGATGTCCCGCCCACACCCGGCCAACCGCACAAGGACCCCATGGTGATCCCGGTCGTGCTGGGGGTGCTCGCGCCCGACGGGACCGCGCTTTTGCCCCAGACCATGGTGGTTCTGGACCGCCCCGAGAGGGTGGTCGATTTCGATCTGGCAGCCTTGGCCGCACAGGCGGGGGTGGGGGTGCCTGATCGGGTGGTCCCGTCGCTGTTGCGGGGGTTTTCGGCGCCGGTTATTCTTGATGCGCCGCTCACGCGCGATGATCGGCTGGTCTTGTTGGCCCATGACACCGATCCCTTCACCCGCTGGGAGGCCGGGCGCAGCCTGATGCGCGAAACGCTTCTGGGCATGCTGGCGGGGGGCGCACCCGATCCGGCGCTGTTCGCGGCGCTGGGGCGGCTTTTGGGCGACGACGGGCTTGATCCGGCCTTTCGCGCCTTGGCCCTGGCCCTTCCGTCCGAGGATGACATGGCGCAGGCCGCCCATGACGCCGGGCTGGTGCCCGACCCCACGGTGATCCATGCCACGCGGCGCGCGCTGCAAGCGGCCATGGCCGGGGCGTTGGCGCCGGTTCTGGCGGCGCTTTATGCCGCGATGGACCCTGGGCCCAGCTACAGCCCCGCTGCCGATCAGGCCGCAAGGCGCGCGTTGCGCAACGCCTGCCTGATGCTGTTGACGCAGATCGAAGGGCCTGCGCGGGCGCGCGCGCACCACGAAGCCGCCAGCAACATGACCGACGAGATGGCGGGCTTTGTCGCGCTGATCGAGGCGGGCGACACGCAGATCGCGGCGCGCTTCTTCGAGCGGTGGAAAGATGATCGGCTGGTGATGGACAAATGGTTCATGGTCCAGATCGCGCATGCCGAACCCAAGGCGGCGGTCGCCACGGCCGCGCGGCTGAGCACCCATCCGCTGTTCGACTGGACCAATCCCAACCGCTTTCGCGCAGTTCTTGCCGGTCTGACCTCGGGCAATCCGGCAGGGTTTCATGACCCCTCGGGGGCGGGATATCGGTTTGTGGCGGATTGGCTGATGCGGCTTGATGCCAAGAACCCACAGACCGCCGCGCGCATGTCGACGGCCTTTGAGACATGGGCCCGCTATGATGCCGACAGGCAGGCGATGATGCGGGCCGAATTGGCGCGATGCGCCGCACAGCCCGGGTTGAGCCGCGATCTGTCCGAGATGGTGGGTCGGATGCTGGCGGGCTGAGCCCACGGCCGGTGCACGGCCCTTGACCGGCCAGGCGTGGGGTGGGCGGCCGCGCTTGCGTATTTGGGGAAAGATGACGCGATCAGGCGCGAAGCTGAAGCATGATCCAGATCAGCGCGATCAGCACCGGCTGGTGGACCAGATAGAGGATCAGGCTGTGCTGCCCCGCCCGGATCAAAGGGGCCAGCGCGCGCGGTGCTTTCCAGCGGGCCAGCCGCGCCCAAATCCCGGCGCGCGCCATCAGCTTTGCTGCGGCCAGCCCGAAGAGAAAGGGCGCGAACCACGGAAAGAGCGGCACGTAATCGACCGACCGCAGACCCGTGGCCTGTAGCCCGGTCCACCAGAACCATGGCGCATCGAGCGCGGCAAAGCGCGCAAGCTGCGGCAGGGTCAGCACGGCGATGCCACCGATCACCAGCACAAGAACGGGCAGGCGCAGCCACAGCAGCCCCAGAAGGCTCGCGGCCGCGATGGCGTGCAGGATGCCAAAAAAGATGAACCGATCCGGCATCGCGATGGCGGTGCCCGCCGTGATGGCCAGCGCCGCCGCCCCGATCATCGCCAGCCGCCGCCAGAACCCGCGCCAGCCGATCCCTGCGCCATGCGCCAGCCACAGGCTTGCCCCGGCCAGAAACAGAAAGCTGCCCGCCGTCAGATAGGCCAGCCAGCGCCAGCCGGGCTGCATCGTCATGCCGGGGCTGACAAGGCCAAAGAGTTCCAGATCAAAGACGACATGAAACAGCACCATCGCGCCCAAAGCCGCCGCCCGCGCCAGATCGAGCGCGTCTATTCGCGCGCTCGGGCGGATGGGCGGTGGGGATGGGGTGGCAGGCTGGGTCATGCCCACAGGCTAGCAAGGCGCGCCGGGCTTGCCCATGGTGCGCGTTCGGCGCGGCGGTCAGCCCTGACAATAGGGTTGGTCTTGCATCCATGCGCGGATGTCTTCGCGCTTGCGCGCTTGGCTGGGATGCATCGGGCCCCAATCGGCGGCAATGCCGCGCCGACCTTCTGCCACCACCCCGTCGCGCGGCACGGTCTTGGCCCAGATCCGCAAGGCGCAGCTGACATTGGCAGCACCGTCCAGCAAAGCCTGTCCGCTTGTGGCCTCACAGCCATGAAGCCGCGCGGTAGACGGGCTGATCTGCACCAGACCGAACCAGCGCCCGCCGCCGCCCACGGCCGCTTGGTTCCAGGTGCTTTCGTGGTGGGCCAGCGCCGACATCAGGCCCAGCCAAAAGGCCTCGCGCTGGGGTTCGCGGGCCTGTTCATAGGCGGGGCACCATGTGTCGATGTCGGCGGGCACCAGATCGGGCAAGATCGCGGCATGGCTGTCGAGGGCTGCAAGGCCGGCCGTCTCCCATTGGGTGGCGGCGGGCACGTGATCCCAGCGCATCGGAAACGCATCATCCGCCCCACCCCGGCTGGAGTAGGTCGCAGAGGGCACGCAGCCCGAAAGGCTTGCCAAGCAGAGCACGGCCAGACCGGCGACTTTGAGCGAAATTCTCACTGGGGCGGCTCTTTTGTTGCTTCAGGCAGTGTTTGGTGCCCGCAATCGCGGCTGATCGACAACCGCTTTGGTCCGCGATTGCCGATTTCGGCGACTTCTCGCCGATCCCGGCCCCTTGCCCCGCCCCGTTGGCTGACCTAAACGCAAGCCAACAGCGCAACCCGTCCCGCACGGAGGCAGACCATGCTCGACCTGACCTATCAATCCCCCAAGCCCAAGGTGATCGCGGGTGCCAGGCATGATTGGGAACTGGTGATCGGCATGGAGGTGCATGCTCAGGTCGCAACCCGGTCAAAGCTGTTTTCGGGCGCCTCGACCCGGTTCGGGGCCGAGCCCAATTCCAATGTCGCCTTCGTCGATGCCGGCATGCCCGGCATGTTGCCCGTGATCAACGAGGCCTGCGTGGCGCAAGCGGTGCGCACGGGCTTGGGCCTCAAGGCGCAAATCCATCTGCGCTCGGCCTTTGACCGCAAGAATTACTTCTACCCCGATCTGCCGCAGGGCTATCAGATCAGCCAGCTTTACGCGCCGCTCGTGGGCGAGGGCGAGGTGCTGGTGGAAATGGGGGCGGGGTCCGCAGGCGAAAAACCCACCGCGCGTCTGGTGCGCATCGAGCGCATCCATCTGGAACAAGACGCGGGCAAGTCGATCCATGACATGGACCCGGCCTTGTCCTTTGTCGATCTCAACCGCACGGGTGTGGCCCTGATGGAGATCGTGTCGCGCCCCGATATCCGCGGCCCCGAGGAAGCGGCCGCCTATGTCGCCAAGTTGCGCCAGATCATGCTGTATCTGGGCACCTGTGACGGCAACATGCAAAACGGCAATCTGCGCGCCGATGTGAATGTGTCGGTCTGCCGTCCCGGTGCCTATGAGCGCTATCAGGCGACACAGGATTTCGGCCATCTGGGCACGCGGTGCGAGATCAAGAACATGAACTCGCTGCGCTTCATCCAGGCCGCAATCGACTACGAGGCACGCCGCCAGATCGCGATCCTTGAGGCGGGGGGCAAGGTCGATCAGGAAACCCGGCTTTATGATCCCGACAAGGGTGAAACGCGGTCGATGCGATCCAAGGAAGAGGCGCATGATTACCGCTACTTCCCCGATCCGGACCTTTTGCCGCTGGAAATCGAGCAGGCTTGGGTGGATGATCTGGCCGCTGCGCTGCCCGAATTGCCCGATGCGAAAAAGGCGCGCTTCATCGGCGTTTATGGGTTGTCGGATTATGACGCGAGCGTGCTGACCGCCGATCTGGATGCCGCGCATTTCTTTGAGGCCGTTGTGGCAGAGGTCGCGCCGGAGGGCGCGCAAACGAAAAGCGGCGATGGCAAGCTGGCCGCCAACTGGGTGATCAACGAATTGTTCGGCCGCCTGAAAAAGCAAGAGCAAGACATCACCCAAAGCCCGGTCAGCCCGGCGCAATTGGGGGGTATCATCCGCCTGATCAAATCGGGCGACATCTCGGGCAAGATCGCCAAGGATGTGTTCGAGATCGTCTTTGCCGAAGGCGGCGACCCGGTCCAGATCGTCGCGGCGCGCGGGTTGAAACAGGTGACCGATACCGGCGCGATCGAGACCGCCGTCGATGAGATCATCGCGGCCAACCCCGATCAGGTGGAAAAGGCCAAGGCCAATCCCAAGCTGGCGGGCTGGTTCGTGGGGCAGGTGATGAAGGCCACGGGCGGCAAGGCCAATCCAGCCGTGGTCAACCAATTGGTCAGCGCCAAGCTGGGGCTGTAAGCGCGGCCGTCGTGCCCGGTCAGACCGGCATCATCCACCCGGGGCGCAGGTCGTGCACCGGATCATCGGGCGAACAGGGCTGGCCCGAAATCGGATAGCACCCGGGGGGCGCTTGGTTGCAGGCGGCCAATGCCAGCATGCCCGCCAGCGCCATCAGGAAAAGGGTCGTCTTCATGCTTGGTCGGGTCCGGTCTGTGCGCCGTCGGTCGGACCGATCGCGCGCAAGGGGCAACTGACCAAAAGCCTAGCGTGCCGGGGTCTGGGTGGCCTTGACGCGCGTCAACGCCACCCGATGCGGGCCGGGGCGGATCAAAGACCCGCCCCCGCGCCGGTTAGCGCAGGGCCGCGCAGAAATCCTGGATCCGCGTGCAGGCCTCGCGCAGGGTTTCGTCCGCCGTGGCATAGCTGACGCGGAAGCAGGGGCTAAGGCCGAAGGCCCCGCCGAACACGACCGCCACGCCCTTTTCCTCCAACAGCGCCTTGGCAAAGATCTCGTCCGTGTCGATCACCGTGCCTGCGGGCGTGGTTTTGCCCATGCAGCCCGTGATCGAGGGATAGACGTAAAACGCCCCCTCGGGCACGGGGCAGGTGACGCCGGGTGCCTCGTTCAGCATCGCCACCACCAGATCGCGGCGGCGTTTGAAGATGGCGTTGTTGGTGGCGATGTAGTCTTGCGGGCCGTTCAGCGCCTCGACCGCCGCCCATTGCGAGATGGTGCAGGGGTTGGAGGTGGATTGCGACTGCACCTTGCCCATCGCCTTGATCAGCTCGACGGGGCCCGCCGCATAGCCGATGCGCCAGCCGGTCATGGCATGGGCCTTGGACACGCCGTTGCAGGTCAGCGTGCGATCATAAAGGCCGGGCTCGACCTGTGCGGGGGTGGCGAATTTGAAATCATCATAGGCCAGATGCTCATACATGTCGTCGGTCATCACCCAGACATGGGGATGGCGCATCAGAACATCGGTCAACGCCTTGAGTTCGGCCGCCGTATAGCCCGCGCCGGTCGGGTTCGAGGGCGAGTTGAAGATGAACCATTTGGTCTTGGGCGTGATCGCGGCCTCAAGATCGGCAGGGGTGATCTTGTAGGCGTTCTGGCTCGGCCCTTCGACAAAGACGGGCGTGCCACCGGCCAAAAGCACCATATCGGGATAGCTGACCCAGTAGGGGGCGGGGATGATCACCTCGTCGCCGGGGTTCAGGGTCGCCATCAGCGCATTGTAAAGGATCTGTTTGCCACCGCTTGCGACGCTGACCTGCGCGGGTGTGTAATTCAGCCCGTTGTCGCGCTTGAACTTGGCACAGACCGCCTGTTTCAACTCGGGGATGCCGTCAACGGCGGTGTATTTCGTCTTGCCCGCGACAATGGCCGCGATGGCGCCATCCTTGATGTTTTGCGGCGTGTCGAAATCAGGCTCGCCCGCGCCAAGGCCGATCACATCTTGCCCCTTGGCCTTGAGTTCCGCCGCAAGGTTGGTGACGGCGATGGTGGGCGAAGGTTTCACGCGCGCAAGCGTGCTGGACAGGAAGGGCATGGGATGCTCCGGGTTGGGCCGTGCCCTGCGATCGGGCAACGGGTGGCAATTTCGTCGCCAAAGCATTAGGGTGCCACTTCGTCGCGATCAAGCCGAGAAGGGGAGAGAGATGACAGGGGATGTGACCTTGGGGCCGGGATGGTATGATGCCGACACAGCCACGCTGGGCGACCGGATCACCGGCGCGCGCGAGGCGGCGGGATTGAGCCAGACCGAACTGGCCCGGCGCTTGGGTGTCAGGCTGGCCACCATCCGCGCATGGGAAGACGATCAGGCAGACCCGCGCGCCAACAAGCTTCAGATGCTGGCGGGTCTTTTGGGCGTGTCGATCATGTGGCTTTTGACCGGCAAGGGTGACGGGCTGGACAGCCCCGCGCAAAATGCCCCGCTGCCCGATGATCTGCTGGCGCTTCTGGCCGAGTTGCGGCAGATGCGGCTGGATCAGGCGCGCATGGCCGACCGGATGGGGCGGCTGGACAAGCGGTTGCGCCTTGCATTGAGCCAAAGGGGATAGGGGCGATGGAACCACGCGACATCAGGTTGAAACGGTTGAAGATGCGGGCCGGCCATCGGGGCATCAAGGAAATGGACCTGATCCTTGGCGGCTGGGCCGCGCGCAATCTTGATCGCGCCGATGATGCCACGCTCGAGGCCTTTGAGGCGGTGATGGCCGAGGCGGATCAGGATCTTTACGCCTGGCTGACCGGACAGGCCGAGCCGCCCGCGCTGTTGCGCCCCTTCCTGTCGGCACTTGCCGCCGAGATCGACGGCCCTGATCGGCTATCGGCGATCCGTTAACTGAATTTTGGCGAATCCCGGTGCATGTCGGATGCGAAGCACAAGCTGCGGAGCCCATGATGAGCATGCAATCGCCCCTCGCGACCTCCACCCGATCCGGATTCCTGATCGGGTATCTGGAGTCCTTGTCCATGGTGGAGCGGTTGCACCGATTGCTGCTGGATGTGATCAAGGATGAATTCGAGCGGCTGGGGATCCTCGACATCAATGCGGTTCAGGCATTGTTGCTGTTCAACATCGGCGAGCATGAGGTCACGGCCGGCGAACTGAAGACGCGCGGCTATTATCAAGGCTCCAACGTGTCCTACAATCTCAAGAAGCTGGTCGAGATGGGGTATATGCACCACCAGCGCTGTGAGATCGACCGCAGATCGGTCCGGGTGCGGCTGACCTCAAAGGGTCGCCATGTGCGCGAAATCGTGTCAGAGCTTTTTGTCCGGCATGCCGAAGGCTTGGAAAAGAACGGCGTTCTCAATATCGATGCGCTCGACCGCGTCAGCCATTCGCTCAAGCGCATCGAACGCTATTGGTCCGATCAGATCCGATACATCTATTGACGCCTGTTCGGGCGGCGTGTGGCCCGTTCAATTGGTCGCAGGCGTTTCACCGGGCAACAACGGCAGGCTATGGCCCGCAGCCTCCAGCGCCGGGCGGATCTGGCCCCGCAGGGCGCGCTCGGTCACGGGCCCGCGAAAATGCAGCACCACGACGCCGTCGTTGTCGATGAAAAAGGTTTCGGGCATGGCCACCACGCCCCAATCGCGCCCGTTGCGGGCCTGTTCGTCGCGGCCGATCCTGTCATAGGGATTGCCCAGCTCATCCAGAAACGCCACCGCCTGTTCAAGCCTGTCGCGGTAATTCACCCCGTAAAGCGGCGCCCCCGCATCGGCCAGCGCGGTCAGAACCGGGTGTTCGGCCCGGCAGGGCGGGCACCAGCTGGCGAAGAAATTCACCATGACCAACCCGTTTCCCGCCAGATCCGCGCGCGTCAACAGCGGGGTCTGCCCCAAAGGCTGCAAAGCCAGATCAGGGGCCACCCGCCCTTGCTGCGCCGAGGGCAGGGCTTGCGTGTCAACGCCTTGCTGCAGGGCGTTTTGCGTGTTCATCAGCTGATAGCCAGCGATCCCGAAAAACCCCGCCGTCACCACCAGCGGTGCAAGCATAAGCCAATTGATCTTCATGCCGCGCGGTCTTTGCGGCTTTCCACCTCTTCCAGACGCGCGCGGATGCGGCGCGCCTGAAAGATCGAGGCAAGGATGATCACCGCCAACAGCCCCAGCGACACCGCGTAAGACGCCAGCACATAGACCGCATATTGACCCAGATCGGGCATCTTCAGCCCATCCTTTCCTGCGCGATCAACGCCTTGAGGCGGCGGGCGCGAATTTCGGTCTGCGTGCGATACAGCACCAGCGCCAGAAACAGGAACCCGAAGCCAGCCAGACTGATCACCAGCGGATACCAGAAAACGTTGGAAATATTCTGCTCCCGATCAAGCGACAGGGTGGCCCCCTGATGCAGCCCCTGGTTCCAGAACAACAGCGCATAGCGCGAGATCACGGCGAACACCGACCCCACAAGGCACAGCACCGATGTCAGATCGGCGGCGCTGTCGGGGTTCTCGATCGCCTCCCACAAGGCCATGTAACCCAGATAGAACAAAAACAGGATCAGAAACGATGTCAGCCGTGGATCCCATTCCCACCATGTGCCCCACATCGGTTGGCCCCAGATCGCACCCGTGGCCAGCGCGATCAGCGTAAACACCATGCCGACGGGTGCTGCCGCCTTGGCTGCCAGCGCGCTGACGTGATGGCGCCGGATCACCCAGATGAGCGAGGCCACCAACATCATCAGCCACGCATTCACCGCCATGATGGCCGAGGGCACATGGATATAGATGATCTTGACCGTCGATCCCTGCCGGAAATCATCGGGCGTGAAGAAAAACCCCCAAACCAGCCCCACGACAAGACAAACGCCTGCCAGCCCTGCAATCCAAGGCAGCACAAAGGCGGAGGTCGCCATGAATTTGCGCGGGTTCGCGTATTCCCAGATCGAAGCCATGGGGCAAACTTAAAAGCGGATGTTCGCGCTCACAATGGGACAGACGCGCGCGCCCCTAGCGCAGATTGACGCGGAGGGCGGCAGCGGCGGCAAAGGGCAAAACGGCCAGACACCCCAGCGTGATCCCGCCCACCAGCAAAAGCGGCGTCAGCGCCTCTTGCCCCGCCGCGCCGCGCGTCACGCAAAGTGCGGCAAAGATCAGCGTCGGCATGTAAAGCGGCAAGACCAGCAAGGACAAGAGCAGCCCGCCCCGCTTGATCCCCACCGTCAAGGCCGCGCCAAAGGTGCCGATCGCCGACAGCGCCGGCGTGCCCAGGGCCAGGGATGCCATCAGCCAACCATGGCCCGATGCGGGCAGGTTCAGCAAAACCCCCAGCACTGGTGCTGCCAGAACAAGCGGCAGCCCCGTGGTGATCCAATGCGCCAGCGCCTTGATCGCGGCCAACCCTTCCAGCGGCACGGGGCTGGTGGCGATCAGGTCGAGCGTCCCGTCCTCCCAATCGAGCTGAAAGATGCGGTCGAGCGACAGGAGGCAGGCCAACAGCGCCCCCAGCCACAAGATGCCCGGCGCGATCACCGCCAGAACGCCGGTTTCCGGCCCCACGCCAAAGGGCACCATCGTGGTGAAGATCAGGAAAAACGCAAGCGACAACCCAAATCCGCCGCCCGCGCGGATGGCCAGTGCCAGGTCGCGCGACAGCAGCGCGATCATGCCACAGCCTCGGCAAAGGGATCGTCGGCGCGGATGCGCTTGGCCACAAAGGGCGTGATGTCAAGGGTTTGTGCCGTGGGCAGGCCCAGATCGATATGGGTGGCGATGATGGCCGCACCGCCCCGGCCCAGATGCGCGGTCACGGCGCTCGCGAAACGGGCGACGTTTTCCGCATCAAGCGACACGGTCGGCTCGTCCAGACACCAGATCGGCCGCCCCGTCACCAGAAGCCGCGCCAGCGACAGCCGCCGCTTTTGCCCCGCCGACATCTCGCCCGCCCGCCGGTCCAGAAGCGGGCCGAGGTGAAAGGCCGCGACCGCCGCCGTGATGTCGCGCGTGCCAAAGACGCCGGCCCAGAACACGAGGTTTTCGCGCACGCTCAGCTGCGCCTTCAGCCCGTCGGCATGGGCGGCATAGGCGATGGCATCGGGGTCGGCCTCGATCCGGCCTGCAAGGGGCGGCGTCAACCCCGCCAGCGTGCGCAAAAGCGTGGTTTTCCCCGCCCCGTTCGGCCCGCGCAGGATCAGCGCTTGGCCCGGCGCGACCGCAAAGGTCACCCCCGCCAGAATCTGGGCCGGCCCACGGGCACAGGCAAGATCGACAACGCGCAATGTCATGGCCCGATCGGTAGCCCAAAGGGCAGGGCAGGGAAAGCCCAAGTCGCGCGCAACCGCGCGGGCCGGGGGCAAGTTGCGTCTTGGCCCGCGGGGCAAGCTCTGGTTAACCTTGGCCTGTGTAACTGGTATCGCGCGCGCCCCCGCTTCGGGGCAGGGCGCGCATGGGTAACGAGTGGGGGTGTGGCGCGATGAACCACCTGTATTATGGCGACAATCTCAATGTTCTGCGCGATCTGCCCGGTGATCATGTGGATCTGATCTATCTTGATCCGCCCTTCAATTCCAATGCGGGCTACAACCAGCTGTTCAAAGCCCCCGACGGGTCAGGCAGCACCGCCCAGATCGAGGCGTTCAACGACACATGGCATTGGGGCGACGCGGCCGAAGATGCCTTTCAAGCGGTGCGCCGCAGCCCCAACGCCGCCGCCGCCCAGATGCTGAGCGCGATGCGCGGCTTTCTGGGCGAAAATGACATGATGGCCTATCTCGCCATGATGGCCGTGCGGCTGATCGA
>NZ_CALAHQ010000063.1 GCF_937892565.1 uncultured Roseicyclus sp.
CCATGAAAACCGACCGTGACGCATGGTGGGCGCTTGGGCTGCTGGCGGGGTTTCCTGCCCTGCTGTTGCTTGCGCTTTTTGCCATCGGTGCCGCGACGGGTGAGGCGATCGATCCGCAGGAGGCCGCGCTTGTGGTCGCGGTCGGCTGGGTCTGGATCATCCCAATGGCGCTGTGGCAGACGCGTCGCCCGGTGGTGGCCCATGGCGTGCATGCGGTGCGTCGCCGGGGCCGGGAGATGGCCGGGTTGCTTGCGCTTCTGATGGTGCTGCAACGCCCGCCCGATGACGCCAGCCTTGCACAGGCGCTGTGGGGGTGGGCGGTTTTCGGCGGTGTGATCGTGGTTCTTTTCGGCCATCACGCCTTGGGCTTCTGGCGCCGGCTCAGGAAGCGCCCCTCCGCCCTGCGCAAGATGCTGCGCGGGCCGGTTCTTTTGGCGGGTGTGATCTTCATCACCGGGTTTCAACTCGGTCATCTCTCCGGTGCCACCCCGGCGCAGGCATTTTGGCTGGCGTTCGTCCTGCTCGGAATATATGTGAATTTTACCTTCCCGTGGCGGTTTCCGCGCACCGCAGCCACCCCGCTCGGGCGGCGGGTGCTCTTGCTGGGAGAGTTTCTGTCGATGGCGGCTTTCCCCTTTGTGATCACAATGTCCATCCGCGGTGACGGGGCCATGCTTTACGGCATGATCGGCAGCTCCTTGGTGGCGATGATCGGCACATCGCTTTGGGTGCGGCTGGCCTGGCCAAATTCCCCGCGCCGCGACCTGCGATAGCCCCTAGCTTGGGCGGGCGGGCATCTCGCCCTTCATCTCGGCCACGATGATGCGGATCAGGTCGGCCACCGGCTTGGCCTGGCTTGCTGCCGTGGC
Source organism: uncultured Roseicyclus sp. (assembly GCF_937892565.1). Lineage (GTDB taxonomy): Bacteria > Pseudomonadota > Alphaproteobacteria > Rhodobacterales > Rhodobacteraceae > Roseicyclus. The sequence continues at coordinate 870 of NZ_CALAHQ010000063.1, forward strand.
GCCACCCACCGCCACGCGCTTGTGCCAGCGCCACCACAGCGCGGGGGCATAGACGCGGCCGCGGGTCGTGGGCGATTTCAGCCGCACCAGAAACCCGCCTGCGGGCTTGAAGGCAAAGATCGAGCGGTCGACGCTGTCGACCTCATCGAGTGCAAACAGAACCCGGCCCCCCGCCTCGCGCAATTCGGTCCGTGTCAATTCCAGCGTGACCGCCGTGGCCCCCCAGACGCGCCATGACAAATAGAGCGACCCCAGCCCAAGGATCACCAGAAAGGCCAGCCATTCCAGATCGGCGGGGGGGGTGGCGGCAGCCACATAGACCAAGATGAGCCCCAGCATGCCCACGACGCCCGTGGTGAACACGCGCCGGATCGGATGCGGGTCAATGGTGGCCAGCACCTCATCGGGATCGGGATCGGGGTCTTTGCGTTTGGGCATGGTGTCTCGCGGGGTTGGGATGGTTGTGCTTACCCTGTTCGCCCGCCCTTGGCGAGGCTTGCGCATCGGCGCACAGGCGGCGTGTGCATGTGGCCCTTTGCCCAAACCGCCCGGGCGACTAGATCATGGACAACACGTTTAGAGGAGACCCGCATCATGTCGATCCGCCCCGTTCTGGAAACCCGCCGCGCCAAGCCCACGATGGAGGGGGCGGGCGTGCATCTGCACCGCGCCTTTGGTTTTCAGGACCCCACCGAACTGGACCCGTTCCTTTTGTTCGACGATTTCCGCAATGATGATCCGCATTTCTACCGCGACGGGTTCCCGTGGCATCCCCATCGCGGGATCGAGACCATCACCTATGTGCTGGCGGGCACGGTCGAACATTCCGACAGTCTGGGCAATCGTGGGCGTCTTGGGCCGGGGTCGGTGCAATGGATGACCGCCGGATCGGGCATCTTGCATCAGGAAATGCCACTTGGAAACGCGCGCGGCCAGATGCATGGGTTTCAGCTTTGGGGCAATCTGCCCTCGGCGCAAAAGATGACCGCGCCGCGCTATCAGGATATTCAGGGCGCCGAGATCCCCGAGGTCACCGATGACGACGGCACCCATGTGCGGGTCATTACAGGCGAATTCTGGGGCAAGCGCGGCCCCGTCGATGGCATTGCCGCCGATCCGCAATATCTCGACATCACCGTGCCCGCCGGCGTCAGGAAGACGTTCAGGATCGACACCTATCGCCGGGCTTTCGCCTATGTCTTCGAAGGGGCGGCGGCATTCGCGGATGCGTCGCGGCCACAAGGCGTGCTTTTGGAAAAGGAAGTGATGGGCCAGGAGGTCAACATTCGCGACCTGTCGGGCGACCGCACGCTGATCCGCTTTGGCACCGGCGATGAGGTGACGGTTCAGGCCGGGCCAAAGGGCGTGCGCTTTTTGTTGATCTCGGGCGCCCCCATCGAGGAACCCGTCGCATGGCACGGGCCGATCGTGATGAACACGCAAGCGGAATTGCAGCAGGCCATGCGCGATCTGCGCAACGGCACCTTCATCAAACCCGCGCATTGAAACGGTTCAGGCCCGCGTCCACCAATAGACAAAGGCCAGCACCAGCCCGATCACCACAGCCAGCCGAAAGGCAATCTCGGCCATCAGCAGGGCGCGCTGGCGCGCGATCTGCGCGCCGGGCCTGTAGGCCGCCAGGCTGCGGCGAAAGCGATGTGCCGCCTGTTCGATCAGGGCGGGGTCGGTGCGCGCGGCCAGCCGTGGATGGGCCATGCGGGCCTCAAGCATCCCGATTTCGGCGGCTGCGCGTCGTGCATGGGCGGGCAAGAGCCGGCCAGCACGCTTGACGGCGGCCTGAAAGCTTGGCGCGCGCACATTCAGGCGCGTCGCCATCATCCGGCGCAATTCCTCTTGCACGGCTTGCAGGGGTTTTCTGGCCATGGAATCACCCTCCCGGGCCAACACTAGCAGGAAAGATGCAAGCGTTGCGCTCTTGCGCGCAAGCGTTGCGGCGGGGCTGGCCTTTTGCCCCTGTGACCGCCTATCCTTGTGCCCATGTTGCAGACCGTCATATCGGGCGATGACAGCGCCCGCCCTCCGATCCTCATCGCTCATGGGCTCTTTGGCTCTGCGCGCAACTGGGGTGTGATCGCCCGCCGCCTGTCCGATCAGGGGCGCCGGGTGATCACGGTCGACATGCGCAACCATGGTGACAGCCCTTGGCAGGACAGCCACAGCTACCCCGATCTGGCCCATGATCTGGCGCAGGTGATCGCGGCCCATGGCGGTCAGGCGGATGTGCTGGGTCATTCGATGGGGGGCAAGGCGGCAATGGCACTGGCGCTGATCCATCCGGATCTGGTGCGCCGCCTGATCGTGGCCGACATCGCTCCGGTGGGCTATGGCCACACCCAGCAGCATCTGATCGACGCGATGCGCGCGGTGGATCTTTCGGCCACCCAGACGCGGCGCGATGCCGATCTGCAACTGGCCCAGAGCGTCACCGCCGAGGGGGTGCGCGCCTTCTTGCTGCAATCGCTCGATCTCAAGACGCGGCGCTGGCGGCTGAACCTTGACGTGCTGGAACGCTTCATGCCCGCGATTCTGGGCTGGCCGGATCTGGCGGGCCACTATGACGGGCCAAGCCTGTTCTTGTCGGGCGCGCTGTCGGATTACGTCACGCCCGCGCATCGCCCGGCCATCAAGGCGCTGTTTCCCAATGCCCGCTTTGCCAAGATCCCCGGTGCGGGCCATTGGCTGCATGCCGACCGACCGCGCGAATTCGAAGCCGCCATCACGGCGTTTTTCAACGCCTAATCCTGCGCGCGCATCATCCGCCCGAGGATGCCGGTCTTCCACACCAGCTGGTGCATCGCGACCGCGCCGATATGGGCAAGGATGAGCAAAAGCAGCAGGGTTTTCAGCACCTCATGCGCCTCGGCCGCCGCGTCCTGCCGCCCGCCCCAGGCCAGGGCCCCGGTCACCGGCAAGGCGATCAGCAGCGCATAGAACGCAAGATGGGCCAGATGCCCGGCCTTGCGAAACGCGGCCGGTTCACCCTCGGGCGGGGGTGGGGTGCCGCGATCATGGCGCAAGATCAGCCGCCAACAGGCCAACAGCAAGATCAGCCCGCCGCCCGCGATATGGCCGATCACCGGCACGGACATGGCGTATTGCCCGGTTTCCTCGGCGACATCATAGGCATCGGCGATGCCGTCATGGAGCAGAAACTGCAGCGCGACCAACACCATGACCACCCAGTGCAAGGTGATCTGGGTGCGGCTGTAACCTTGGGGGGGTGTCATGATCCGGGTCTCCTTACTTTGGGTGCTGATGGCCCATCTTGTGCGGGTTCGGGCCGGTTTTACAGCCCAAACATCACCTGCCCCATGCACAGGGCCCGCCGTGCATGCAGCCTATGCTCCGCAGGCCGGTCCAAGGTTGCGCTCGGTCAATCCACCTGCCTGTCGCTTGTGAGAGGCAAGGTTGTCCGGATCGACCCAAAGGAGACGGCCCATGATCTCGCTCGAGGATATGGAGGATATGTGCAGCCTGACCCGGGCCGAAATCGCCCAGGTGGCCGCCCATGAACATGTGACCGAAGAGGCCGCCGTGGCCGAGATCGAGCGGCTGATGCATCAGCATGGCGGGCCGCAAAAGCTGAACCTGATGTTGTGCCAAGACATCCGCGCGGCGCTGCATGCCGACGATCTGCCCGAGGCACGACGGCTTTTCGCGCTGTTGCGCGGGTATCTGGCCGCCCATCCCGAGGCGGTCAGGGGCGCACCGCCCGATTGAGGGCGCGGGGCGCGCGCGCGCGCGCGCGGGGTGTGCCCATCCGCGCGCGGCGGATGGTGCAACACATCCCCGCCTCAGCTGTCCATCTTCAAGGCGTTGATAAAGGCCGATTGCGGGATCTCGACCTTGCCGAACTGGCGCATCTTCTTCTTGCCGGCCTTTTGCTTGTCCAGCAGCTTGCGCTTGCGCGTGGCGTCGCCGCCGTAGCATTTCGCGGTCACGTCCTTGCGCATGGCCGAAAGCGTCTCGCGCGCGATGACGCGGCCGCCGATGGCCGCCTGGATCGGGATCTTGAACATGTGGCGCGGGATCAGCTCCTTGAGCTTTTCGACAAGCTGGCGGCCCCGCCCCTCGGCGCGGTCGCGGTGCACCATCATCGACAGCGCGTCCACCGGTTCGTCATTCACAAGCACCTGCATCTTGACCAGATGATCCTCGCGGTAACCGGTCATCTGATAGTCAAAGCTGGCATAGCCCTTGGTCACCGATTTCAGCCGGTCGTAGAAATC
>NZ_CALAHQ010000064.1 GCF_937892565.1 uncultured Roseicyclus sp.
GCGGTTGCGCGCAATGCGGTTGCGCGCAATGCGGTTGCGCGTCCCGCGGCCCATCCGCGCGCCGCAGCGCTTGCTGGGCGATCTCGGGCAAGGGACGGGTCAGCCCGATCCCAAAAAGCGCATCCACGATCACATCGGCCCCGCCAAGATCGACCCCCTCCAAGCCGCTGACCGCGCCCATGGCCGCCCAGCGATCGTGATTGGCGCGCGCATCCCGGGGCAAGCGATCGACCGACCCGAGGAAAGCCACATCGACCCTCCAGCCCGCTTCGGCCAGACAGCGGGCGATGACAAAACCGTCGCCGCCGTTGTTGCCCGGACCGCACAGCACCCATGCCCGCCCCGCGCGCGCCGCCAAATCGGGCCACTGCGCCAACAGCGCGGCGACCACGGCGCGCCCGGCTGTCTCCATCAGATCGCGCCCGGTTATACCGCCGCCGCGCATCGCCTCGTGTTCCACCGCGCGCATCTGTGCGGCGGTGATGATCTGGCCGGAAGAGGAGATTTCTGGTTTGCCCATTTTTCGCTCGTTTCGCCTAATTTTTAATCATTCATGTGGGGAATCCAAAAGATCATCCGCGACCGTCACCGTAGCGCATGGATTCCCCCATCGCAAAATGCTGTCAGGAACCCGCGCAGTTGCAAGGAGGCCCAAATCCGATGAAAAAGATCGAAGCAATCATCAAGCCCTTCAAACTCGATGAGGTGAAGGAAGCGTTGCAGGAGATCGGCATCCAGGGCCTGAGCGTGACCGAGGTAAAGGGCTTTGGCCGCCAAAAGGGCCATACGGAGCTTTACCGCGGTGCCGAGTATGTCGTTGATTTCCTGCCCAAGGTGAAAATCGAGGTTGTCTTGACCGACGATCTGCTCGATGCCGCCATCGAGGCCATCATCGACGCCGCCAAGACCGACAAGATCGGCGATGGCAAGATTTTTGTCTACGATATCGCGCAAGCGATCCGTATCCGCACCGGCGAAACCGGCGACGACGCGATTTGATCCGCAGAACCCGCCGCGCACCCGCGCGGTCAGGCGATGCACACAACACGACCACTACGTTAAGGGAAGGTCACGATGAGCAAAGAACACCTCTTGAAGATGATCAAGGACGAAGGGGCGGAATATGTCGACATCCGCTTCACCGATCCGCGCGGCAAGCTGCAGCACGTCACGGTCATGTCCGACCTCGTGGACGAGGATTTCATCGAAGAAGGCTTCATGTTCGACGGATCTTCGATCGCCGGATGGAAGGGCATCGAAGCCTCCGACATGAAGCTGATGCTCGACACCGAAAGCGCCTATGTCGACCCGTTCTACGCGGAAAAGACCATCTGCGTGCATTGCAACGTGGTTGAGCCCGACACCGGCGAGGCCTATAATCGCGACCCGCGCGGCATCGCGCTGAAAGCCGAAGCCTATCTGAAATCCTCTGGCGTCGGCGATGCGGCCTATTTCGGCCCCGAAGCCGAATTCTTCGTGTTCGACGATGTGCGCTATGCCGTCAGCATGAACAAGGTGTCCTTCGAAGTCGACGCGGTCGATGGCGCATGGAACAGCGATACCGAGTATGAGATGGGCAACACCGGCCACCGCCCCGGCATCAAGGGCGGCTATTTCCCGGTCAACCCGATCGATCCGGCACAGGATCTGCGCTCGGAAATGCTGTCGACGATGAAGCGCATCGGCATGAAGGTCGACAAGCACCACCATGAGGTGGCATCGAACCAGCATGAGCTTGGGCTGATTTTCGGCACGCTGACCAAGCAAGCCGATGACATCCAGAAATACAAATATGTCATCCACAACGTGGCCCATGCCTATGGCAAATCGGCCACCTTCATGCCCAAGCCCATGGCCGGCGACAACGGCACCGGCATGCATGTGAACATGTCGATCTGGAAAGACGGCAAGCCGCTGTTTGCCGGCGACAAATACGCCGATCTGTCGAATGAGGCGCTGTATTTCATCGGCGGCCTGCTCAAGCATGCCAAATCGCTGAACGCCTTTACCAACCCGTCCACCAACAGCTACAAGCGCCTGATCCCGGGGTTCGAAGCGCCCGTGCTGCGCGCCTATTCGGCCCGCAACCGCTCGGGCTGCATCCGTATTCCGTGGACGGAAAGCCCCAAGGCCAAGCGCGTCGAAGCCCGTTTCCCCGATCCGTCGGCCAACCCCTATCTGGCCTTCGCGGCCCTGCTGATGGCGGGTCTGGATGGCATTTTGAACAAGATCCACCCCGGCGAGCCGTCCGACAAGGATCTTTACGACCTGCCGCCCGAAGAGCTGGCCGGCATCCCCACCGTTTGCGCATCGCTGCGTGAAGCGCTGGAATGCCTTGAAGCGGACCATGATTTCCTGATCAAGGGCGGCGTGTTCGACAAGGATCAGATCGAAGCCTATATCGCGCTCAAGTGGCAGGAGGTCTATGCCTTCGAACACACCCCGCACCCGATCGAATACAAGATGTATTACAGCTGCTGATCGCACGCGGTGAGACAAGGGAAACGGGCGCCACGCGGCGCCCGTTTTTCGTTTGGGCGGCTTGGCGTCGATCCGGTGTCACACGGCAAGACCACACCAGCCCTTGGGGCGGGGCGGGTGCTGGCGTCAGCGCGCATCCTCATCATCAGGCAGGGCCGCCTCGGCGTCATGGTCGAACATGTCGTCCATCGCGCCGTCGCGCGGCAATTCGGGCTCGGCCCCCTCGGGTGGGCGGCTGTCCAGCAATCCCGCCTCGCGCAGCTCCTTGAGACCGGGCAGATCGCGCGCCGATTCAAGCCCGAAATGATCCAGAAAGCCCTGCGTCACCACATAGGTAACCGGGCGACCCGGGGTCATGCGGCGACGGCCAAAGCGCACCCAATCCAGTTCGATCAACTGATCGACCGTGCCCTTGGAGGCCGAAACGCCACGAATTTCCTCGATCTCGGCGCGGGTGACCGGCTGGTGATAGGCGATGATCGCCAGGGTTTCGATGGCCGCACGGCTGAGCTTGCGCATCTCGAGCGTTTCGCGCGCCATCAAGAAACCCAGATCGGCCGCCGTGCGCATCGCCCAGGCATCGCCCACGCGCGTCAGTGTCACCCCCCGCCCCTCGTAGCGCTTTCGCAAGAGTTGCAGCGCCTCGGCGGGATCGCAGCCATGGGGCATGCGCGCCGCCATCTCGGCCAGCGTCAGCGGGCGCGCGGCCGCAAACAGCATCGCCTCGACCATGCGTTCCTGTTCGCCCAAGGGGGGGGCTTGAAACAGGGTCTCGCGGGGTGGTGTGTTGGCTTGGGTCATCTAGTCATCCCGGCGGCGCAATTCGATGGGCGCAAAGGTCTCGGACTGTCGGATCAGCACCTTGCCGGATTTGGCCAATTCCAGCGCCGCCGCAAAGCTGGCCGCCGTGGCCGAGCGGCGGCGCTTGGGATCGCTGCGCCACTCGGCTGGCAGATAGCTCGACAGATCCGTCCATTCGCCCGCATAGCCGATCAGCCCCCGCATTCGATCCAGCGCCTGTTCCATGGTCAAGACATGGTCGCGATCCATGACAAAGGGGCGGAATTCATCACGGGTGCGGATGCGGGCATAGGCTTGCATCAGATCCAGAAGCCCGGCGGTATAGGTGATGCGCCGCGCGGTCGACACGTCGTGTTCTTCACCGCGCGCGAAACGGTCCTGCCCCAGACGGTCGCGCGTCATCAGCTTGGCCGCGCAATCGCGCATCGCGGCCAGCCGCTCCAACTGAAACGCCAGATATGCGGCCATGTCTTCGCCCGACGGCCCCTCTTCGGTCGGGTCGGGTGGCAACAGCAAGCGCGATTTCAGGAACGCAAGCCACGCCGCCATCACAAGATAATCGGCGGCCAATTCGATCCTGAGCGCGCGCGCCTGTTCGATGAAGGCAAGATATTGTTCGGTCAGCTTCAGGATCGAGATCTTGCGCAGATCGACCCGCTGCGTGCGCGACAGGCTCAAGAGCAGATCGAGTGGCCCCTCGAACCCGTCCACATCGACGATCAGCGCCTCGGCCGCGCGGCGCGTGGCCACCGCGTCCCATTCGGTGTCTGCATCATTGGCGGCCACGGGCCTGTCAGCCATAAACCTCTCCGTCCACAAGACCGGCAAGCTCGGCCTCGGCGGCTGCGATGTCAAGCGGTTCGGGCTGGCGGCGGGCGGCAAGCGCGCGATCGGTCCGTGCCAGCGACAGCCCATCAAGGGTGCCCGCATCGGCCAAAACGGCCTCCATCTCGGCGCGCGCGCCGTTGCAATGCAAGATCAGATCACAGCCTGCCGCGCGCGCGCGCGCCGCGCGCTGTCCAAGCGGGCCGGGCAGCGCCCCCATCGACAGATCATCGGTCATCAGCGCGCCGCCAAAGCCGATCTGATCACGGATCAGCCCGATCAACCCCGGCGAAAAGGTCGCGGGAAGATCGCCATCAATCGCCTCATAGACGATATGGGCGGTCATGCCCAAGGGCAGATCGGCCAAGGGCGTGAAAGCCGCGAAATCGACAGCGTTCAATTCCGCCAACGGGGCCGCGACCCGCGGCAGGGTCAGATGGCTGTCGACGGCACCCAACCCATAGCCGGGCAAATGCTTGAGCACCGGCAAGACGCCGCCTGCAAGCAACCCTTGGGCCACCGCGCGGCCCGCACCGACCACGCTATCACGATCAGAGCCATAAAGCCGGTTGCGCAACACCGGATGGGTGGTGTCGCGCGCCACATCGGCCAGCGGCATGCAATTGACGTCAATGCCAACGGCCCGCAATTCATGCGCGATCAGACGGCTGCGCAAATACATGGACCGCGCAGCGCGCGCAGGGCCCGCTTGCGCCATCTGTTCCAGCGCGGGGTGCCATTGCCGCCAATGGGGGGCGCGCATGCGTTGCACCCGGCCGCCTTCCTGATCGATCAGGATCGGCGCATCGCGCCCCACCGCCGCCCGCAAATCCGACGTCAGCGCCGAAAGCTGGGCAGGGTCTTGGATGTTGCGCGCAAACAAGATGAAGCCCCAAGGCTGCGCCTGAGCAAAAAACCGTGCCTCGGGCGGGGACAGCCGCTGTCCTTCGCATCCAAGGATGGTGGCCGAAAGCCCCGCCACCCTAACGCACCGTCACGGGAATGCAGGGCGCGTTCTGCGCCGTCAGCGCGGCACAAAACCGCCGCGAGGCCGCAAGATCCTCGAACCCATGCGCGCGCAGGCGGAAAAAGGCGGACCCGCCCGAGCTTGCTTGCTGGATCACCGGCGCACGGCCGGTGAAATAATCGGGGAACCTGCTGGTCAAACGCGCCCATTCCGCCCGCGCCAGCGCGGCGCTGTCAAATGCGCCAAGCTGCACCAGCCGCGTGCCTTCGGCCAGACCGGCGGCGTCGATCTCGGCCAACTGGCTGGCGCTGGCCTGCATCACCGCGGGGGCGGATGCAGCGATCAGGGCGACGGGTTTGAGCATCGGCCGGATCGATTGCGACACCCCCGCGATGGAGGCCGGTATCACTTGCATCCGGGCAGGCGGCGTATCTTGCGACGCGGCGCCCTCGGTATCGGCAATGTCTGCGGTGGGCGTGTCTGCGGCGGCGCCATCGGCCAGCCCATTGCGCGCAATCAGGCGCGCGATCAATTCATGGGTCTGGGGGCTGGCCGGTTCGGGGATCGGCGCATCGGCCAGAGCCGCGTCTGGGTCGCCCGACCGGGATGCAGATGCCTGCTCCAGCGCGGTCAGCGCCAAGGGCGACGGCGCCAGGACCAAGACATCGGGAACCTGTCCTGCCTCGGCCCCTTCGGCCAAAAGGTTGACCGCCAAGCCCATATGGGCGGCCTGTACCCCGCCCGGATCCGTGGGCGTACTGCGCATCGGTCCTTCGATCGCGCGGATCACCGGCACGCCCGACACATCGCGCACCACCAGTTGAACCGCCCAGACCGCCGCGCCAACCACCAGCCCAAGCGACACACAGACCCCGACCCATCTCACGGCCCGGCCGGCCCGCAGGGTTCGCGGCATTTTCATGTCAGCGGGAACACGCGCCAGACCAGCGCGATCCCCCTGTTGAGACCATTTGGGTTCCATAACCTGCCACGCCTGCTCTCTTGCCCCGCCAGAGCGCCCGGAGGCGGCGGGGTTTGCCTGTCTCATCCAGCCGGGCAGAGGTCTTTTGCCTCACATCTTTTCGGCAGGACTGACACCCAAGATACCAAGACCATTGGAAATGACAATCGCCACGGCCCGTATCATCGCCAATTTCCCACGCGTGACGGCCGGGTCGTCCTCTTGCAAGAAGCGCAACGCCGCGTCGGCATTGCCCTTGTTCCACAGCGCGTGGAAATCACTGGCCAATTCATAGAGATAAAAGGCGATGCGATGGGGTTCATGCGCCTCGGCGGCGCTTTCGACCAGCCGCGGCCAATGCGCCAATTTCGCCACCAACGTCAATTCGGCAGGATCCTGGATGGCACCCAGATCATCCACCCCGCCCGGCACCAGCCCGATTTCGGCCCCTTTTCTGAGAACCGACTGGATGCGCGCATGCGCGTATTGAACGTAAAAGACCGGATTGTCCTTGGATTGCTCGCGCACTTTTTCCACGTCGAAATCCAAAGGCGCGTCATTCTTGCGGGTCAGCATGACAAAACGCGTCACATCCGCGCCCACCATGTCGACCACATCGCGCAAGGTCACAAAGGTGCCCGCCCGTTTCGACATCTTGAGCTCTTCATCGCCGCGCTTGAGCTTGACCAGCTGCGTCAGCTTGATGTCGAGCGGCACGCGATTGTCCGAAAGTGCGGCCACGGCGGCCTTCATCCGTTTCACATAGCCGCCGTGATCGGCGCCGAAGATATCGATCAGCTCGTCAAAGCCACGGCTGATCTTGTCGTAATGATAGGCGATATCGGGCGCGAAATAGGTCCATGCGCCATCCGATTTCATCACCGGGCGGTCGACATCATCACCAAAGGCGGTCGATCTGAACAAGGTCTGGCTGCGCGGTTCCCAATCTTCGGGGGTCTTGCCCTTGGGCGGTTCCAGCACGCCTTCGTAGATCAGGCCCTTGCCGCGCAGATCGGCCAGCGCTGCCTCGATCCGGCCAGTGCCGTAAAGCGATTTCTCGGAATAGAACATGTCCATCTTGACACCGAGCGCGGCCAGATCCGCGCGGATCAGCCCCATCATCTTGTCGGTGGCGAAATCGCGCACCTCGGCCAGCCAGAACTGTTCACCGGTATCGACGAACTTGTCGCCGACCTTGTCCTTGAGCGCCTGCCCCACCTCGATCAGGTAATCGCCGGGATAGGTGCCATCGGCAAAGGCAACCTCTTGCCCATGCGCCTCAAGATACCGCAGATAGACCGAGCGGGCCAGAACATCGACCTGTGCGCCGCCGTCGTTGATGTAGTATTCCCGCGTCACATCATGGCCGGTGAAATCCAGAAGACTGGCCAGCGCATCGCCAAAGACCGCGCCGCGTGTGTGGCCCACATGCAAGGGGCCCGTGGGGTTGGCCGAGACATATTCGACATTCACGCGCCGCCCCTGCCCCATGGCGGACCGGCCATAGCCGCCCGCCTGATCCAGAATGGCCGCAACCACGCCGCGCCATGCCGCAGGCGTCAGGCGCAGGTTCAAGAACCCCGGCCCCGCCACATCGGCGCTGGCAATACGGGGGTCTTGCGCAAGCTTGACGGCCAGCGCCGTGGCGATGTCGCGCGGGTTCATGCCCGCGGCCTTGGCCAGCACCATGGCCGCATTGGTCGCCATGTCGCCATGGGCCGCATCGCGCGGCGGTTCGACCGCGACGGCGCGCGTATCGAGGCCCGCAGGCAGCACAGCTTCGGCCTCCATCGCGGCCAGCGCAGCCAGAACCGTGGCATGTATATCGGCAAACAGGGTCATCTTGGTATCCTCGGGATCGGTCCTGAGCCTAGTATCACGGCATGGGCAGAGGTCAATCAACCCCGCGCGCCTCAGCCATAGCCGCCGCGCCCGATCTGTGGCCCGCCAAAGACCAGCGCATGGGTTTGCAGCGCGAACCGGTCGGTCATGCCCGAAATGTAATCGCACACGATCCGCGCCAGCGCTGTCCGATCGCCGGCCACCGTTTCGACGTCGCGGCGCCATTGCTTGGGCAATTCCTGCGGATGGGCCATGAAATGCGGGAACAGATCGCGCACCACCCCCGTCACCTCGGCGCGCATCACAACAACCGAGGGCGCACGATACATGCGTTGGAACAAGAAGGCCCGGATCACCTTGAGATCGTCGAAGATCGCTTGCGAAAACCGGATGATCGGGCGACCTGCGTCGCGGATGTCTTGCGGGCTTTTTGGGCCCAGCACGGCCAGTTCGGCCCGCGCATAGGCGATCACATCCTCGACCAGCACGCCGAAAAAACGGCGCAATGCCTCGTGCCGGCGGCGATAGTAATTCAGATCGGGATAGGCCGCATCGACGGCGGCGAAACAGCGGTCCAGAATGGGCAAACGGGCCAATTCGTCGGTCGAAAACAATTCGGCTCGCAACCCGTCATGCAGATCGTGGTGATTATAGGCGATATCGTCGGAAATGGCGGCCACCTGCGCCTCGGCGCTGGCATGGGTGGCAAGTTCCAGATCATGGGCGGCGCTGTAGGCGGCAAGCGCCCATGACATGGGGGCGGCAACGGGGCCGTTGTGCTTGGCAATCCCTTCCAGGGTTTCCCAGGTCAGGTTCAGACCGTCGAATTCCGCGTAATGGCGTTCCAGATGGGTGACGATGCGGATCGCCTGAGCGTTGTGGTCAAACCCGCCATAAGGCGCCATCAGCTCTTGCAGCGCATCCTCGCCGGTGTGGCCAAAGGGCGGATGGCCCAGATCATGGGCCAGCGCCACGGCTTCGGTCAGATCCTCGTCCAGACCCAAGGCCCGCGCGATGGTGCGTGCGACCTGTGCCACCTCGATCGAATGGGTCAGCCGCGTGCGGAAATAATCGCCCTCGTGTTCGATGAACACCTGGGTCTTGTGCTTGAGGCGGCGAAAGGCCGAGGCGTGGATGATCCGGTCGCGGTCGCGCTGAAAGGGCGAACGAAAGGTGCTTTCGCTTTCGACCACGCGGCGGCCGCGGGTCAGGCTCGGATCGCAGGCAAAGGGCGCGCGCATCGGGGTTTTCCGCTTCTTGCAGGGCTTGGCCTGCTACATATATGTGTTGAGTGTGAAATGCGACAGCGCCGCAAAGGACTTCGCCGATGACCCTGACCCTGACCGTTCCGCCCAAGGTGACGCCGCGCGCTTTTGCCCGTCTGGCCGAAATCAACGCCGCCACCGGGGATGCCAAGGCGCTGCGCATTGCGGTTGATGGGGGGGGGTGTTCGGGGTTCCAATACGACATCCGCCTTGACGATCCGGCCAGTGACGATCTGGTCTTGGAACATGACGGGCAAAAGGTCGTGGTCGACAGCGTGTCCTTGCCTTTTCTGGCGGACGCGGTGATCGATTTCACCGAAGAATTGATCGGCGCGCGCTTCACCATCGAAAACCCCAACGCGACCTCGTCTTGCGGCTGCGGGACGTCGTTTTCGATGTAGGCTGCTTGGCCTTGCGGTCTGGTGGCCGCTTGTGGGACACAGGGCCAAACGGGGGCCCAGCATGAAGATCGCAACCTTTAACATCAACGGCATCAAGGCGCGCTTTGAAGCGTTGACCGATTGGTTGCGCGAATTCCGGCCCGATGTGGCGCTGCTTCAGGAAATCAAATCCGTCGATGACGGCTTTCCGCACGAACATTTTGAAGACATGGGCTACCGCGTGCAAACCCATGGCCAAAAGGGGTTCAACGGGGTGGCGATCTTGTCGCGCCTGCCGCTCGAGGATGTGACCCGCGGCCTTCCGGGCGACGCAGGCGACGAACAGGCCCGCTGGATCGAGGCAACCGTGATCGGGGATCGCCGGGCGGTGCGGGTCTGTGGCCTTTATCTGCCCAACGGGAACCCCGCGCCCGGGCCGAAATACGACTACAAGCTGGCCTGGATGGCACGGATGGAAACCCATGCCCGCGCCCTTTTGGCGCAGGAAATGCCGCTGGTTCTGGCAGGCGATTACAATGTGATCCCCCAGGACCAAGATGCCGCCCGCCCCGAGGCGTGGCGCCAGGATGCTCTGGCACTTCCGCAAAGCCGTGCAGCGTTTCGGCGGATCGTCCATCTGGGCTTTACCGATGCGATCCGCGCCCGCCTGCCCCAGCCCGGGCTTTACAGCTTCTGGGATTATCAGGCGGGGGCGTGGGAAAAGAACAATGGCATCCGCATCGATCACCTGCTGCTCAGCCCGCAGGCGTCCGATCTTTTGGTCGATTGCGGCATCGACACGGCGGTGCGGGCGGGCGACAAACCATCCGATCATGTGCCGGTCTGGATCACGCTGGACGCGTGA
>NZ_CALAHQ010000065.1 GCF_937892565.1 uncultured Roseicyclus sp.
TGGGGCGCGGCTTGAACGGGCTTGCCCACGGCACAGTGCTGACAGATCTTGCCCCCGGTCTTGCGCGGTGGCTTGCCGCCCATACCGGCCCCGTGACCGGCGATTATGAGCTGATCGAGGCCGGCATCGCCTTTGCCATCTTTGCCTTCCTGCCGATCTGCCAGCTCAAGGGGGGCCATGCCACGGTGGATATCTTTACCAGCCGCCTGCCACCGCGTGCCAACCGCGCCCTTGCCGCCATGTGGGAGGGGGTCTTGGCGCTGGTCATCATCGTGATCGGTTGGCAGCTTTTCATGGGCCTCACGGACAAGCTGGACAACGGGCAGACGACGTTCTTGTTGCAGATGCCGCTCTGGTGGGCCTATGGCGCAAGCTTTGCGGCGGCTGTGGTGGCGGGTCTGGTCGGCATCTGCAGCGCGGCCATGCGGATGCGCGCGGCGCTTGGCGGGCGGCCCCTGCCATGAGCCTGATGGCGCTTGGGCTGTGGTCTTTCCCGTTGCTTTTGGCGCTGATCTTTTTGCGTGCGCCGATCGGGGCGGCGATGTTTGGCGTGGGGTTTGTCGGGCTCTGGCTGGCGACCGACAGCCCCACCATGGCGCTGAACCTGCTCAAGGGGGAAAGCTACGCCACCTTTTCCAGCTATTCCTTGTCCATCATCCCGATGTTCTTGCTGATGGGGCAATTCGCGGCGCTCTCGGGGATGTCGGGGGCGCTTTTCCGCGCGGCCGATGGCTGGCTTGGCCATCGCAAGGGCGGGGTTGCCATGGCATCGGTGGGGGCTTGCGCGGGCTTTGGGGCGATCTGCGGCTCATCTCTGGCGACGGCGGCCACCATGGGGCGTGTGGCGCTGCCGGAACTCAGGCGCTGCGGCTATTCGGGCGGGTTTGCCACCGCGACACTGGCCGCGGGCGGCACGCTGGGCATCTTGATCCCGCCTTCGGTCATTCTGGTGATCTATGCGATCCTGACCGAACAAAACATTGCGTCGCTGTTTCTGGCCGCCTTTGTGCCGGGCATTCTGGCAGCACTTGGCTACATGATCACCATAGCGATCTATGTGCGGCTGAACCCCACCAGTGCCGGGGCAAAAGACCGCGTGCCCTATGCCCAGCGGTTGCGCGCCTTGGCCGAAATCTGGCCCGTGGTCGCGGTCTTTGCGCTCGTGGTGGGGGGGATCTATGCGGGCTGGTTCACCCCCACCGAAGGGGCAGCGGTGGGCGTGGCGTGCACGGGGGCATTGGCATTTGTGCGCGGCACCATGACTTGGGCGCTGTTGCAAGACGCGATCATGACCACGGCTGTGTCCACCGCGATGATCTTTTTCATCATCCTCGGGGCCAAGCTGTACAATTCCTTCCTCGCCTTGAGCCAGATGCCGCAGGAAGTGTCGCTTTGGGTGGTGGGACAGGGCTTTGCGCCCATGACCGTGCTGATCTTGATCTTGATGTTCTATCTTGTGATGGGCTGCCTGATGGACAGCCTGTCGATGATCCTGTTGACCATCCCGATCTTCTGGCCGGTGATATCAGTATTGGATTTCGGCTTGATCGGCCTGATCGACATGCAGGCCGCACGGCTGGCCGAAGGGATCAGTGATGGCGTGGCGATGGCGCCGGACCTGCTGGCGCAGGCGCAGGCGAAACTGGCGCAAGGCGTGGCGCTGGGCCGCGAGGAATTTCGCGATCTGGGCCTTCGGCCCGTGACCGAGGCCATGCATGCCGATTTCAACCGCACGCTGACCGCGATCTGGTTCGGCATCCTTGTGCTGATCGTGGTCGAGGTGGGGCTGATCACCCCACCCGTGGGCATGAACCTGTTCATCATCAACGCGATGGACAAGACCACACCGATCACCGCCACCTGGCGCGCGGTGATGTGGTTCGTCGGGTCCGATATCATCCGGGTGGCGATCCTGGTGGCCTTTCCGGGGATCACGCTGTTCTTGCTGCGCTAGGGCGTGCGATCAGGCCGAATAGCGCGTGGCACCCCGGCGGCGTTCATCCACGGGTTCGCCCATGACGATGGCGTGGTGGGCGCGCTGGTCGCAATTGGCGCGCGGACAGATGCGGCAATTGATGCCCACCTCGGTCACCGGCGCCTGCCCCATGGCCAGCGTTTCGCCGTAACCGATGGCCCCGACATGTTCGACCGCGCAGCCCATGGCGACGGCCAGCCGCACATCCTGAGTATGGCGGGCGAAACTGGGCCGGTCGACGGTGCGCGAGAACACGAAAAACCGGCTTTGGTCGGGCATTTCGACCAGTTGCGGCACGATCCGGCCCGGCATGCGGAAACAGGTATGCACCTCAAGGCGCGGACAGGCGCCGCCATGTTCGGCCAGATGGAAATCGGTGGCGTTGAAGCGCTTGGTGACATTGCCCGCCTTGTCGATGCGCAGGAAAAAGAACGGCACACCCATGGCGCCGCGTCGCTGCAAGGTGGTGGCGCGGTGACAGGCCTGTTCGAAGCTGACGCCAAAGCGGGTGGCCAGATGATCGAAATCATAGCGGCTGGCCAGCGCCTCGGTCAGAAAGGCGCCATAGGGCATCAAGACGGCGGCGGCGAAATAATTGGCCAGCTCTACCCGGCAGCGCGTGCGCCCATGCGCATCCGACACGCCGGAGTCCGACAAAAGCCCGTCGATCACCCGGCTCTGCTCGATCAGACCCGCCACATGGACCAGCTGAAAGACCCGGTTGGGATGATCAAGCGCCTCGGACAGCAAGATCAGGCGACGCCGTTCGTCATATTCGCGCAAGGTTCCCGGCATCTCGGCCACGGTCATCAGCTGCACCCGCACGCCCAGCCGGTCAAGCAGGCGCTGCTTGAGGGCGGCATAGATATCATCGCTGGCCGGCGGGGGCGCGCCCCAAAACGCCTCGGCACCCTCTTCGAGGGCGGCGAAATGGTTGCGGTTCTTGCGAAAGAAGTTGTGCACGGTGGCCTCGGGCGCACTGCGCAACAGCGCGCCCCCCCCCTCGCCCGCCTCGGCCACGCTCAATAGCTGGTCACTGGCGGCCAGATAGGATCGATGCAGGCGCAGAAAACACAGCGCCAGATCGGGCGCATGCGTCAGCGCCGCGCGGATCTGGGTCAGATCGGGGCGATCGCCCTCAAAGATCGGATCGGCCAAGGCCGCCCGCAGATCGGCCAGATGCGCCGTTTCGTCATCCTCGGCGATGTCGCGCCATTCAATGCCATAAAGCTCGAACAGCTTCAGCATCACCGGCACCGAAACAGGGCGTTCGTTCTTTTCCAACAGGTTGACATACGAGGTCGAGATGCCAAGCGCACGGGCCATCTGGGCCTGTGTCTGTCCATGTTCGACCCGCAGGCGACGCAAACGGGGGCCGATGAAGGTTTTCATGATGTGTGACACCTGATTTACATATTTACAAAACTTGTAGCATGTAAATTGCTGCATTTACAGCAGGACCCGCAAGAATTTTGCGATCCCGGGTTTTTCCCGCATGCTGCGCCCCATCTCAGCAAGGATATTCCCAATGCGCAGCGGACAGACCCAGCTTTTCATTCCCGGCCCCACCAATATCCCCGAAGCGGTGCGCCAGGCGATGAATGTGCCGATGCAGGACATGCGCGCGCCCGATTTCGGAGCGCTGACCCTGCCGGTCTTTGCCGATCTCAAGCGGGTGATGCGGACCGAAACCGGAACGGTCATGATTTTTCCCGGTTCGGGCACGGCCGCATGGGAAGCCGCGATCACCAACACGCTCAACCCCGGTGACCGGGTGCTGATGGCGCGCTTTGGACAATTTTCGAAGCTCTGGGTCGAAATGGCCGAGCGTCTGGGTCTGTCGGTCGAGGTGATCGACGTCGCCTGGGGTGCGGCCACCCCGGTCAACGAGATCGCCCGACGGCTGGGCGCGGATCGTAGCGGCGCCATCAAGGCGGTGTTTGTCACCCATAATGAAACGGCGACCGGCGTCACCTCGGATGTGGCGGGGGTGCGGCGCGCGCTTGATGAGTCCTTGCATGATGCGCTTCTGTTCGTCGATGGCGTGTCGTCGATCGGGTCGATCGATTTCCGCATGGATGACTGGGGCGTCGATCTGGCGGTCACAGGCAGCCAGAAGGGGCTGATGTGCCCGGCGGGCTTGGGTATTCTGGGCGTCAGCGACAAGGCGCTTGCGGCCGCCCGCACCGCCACCATGCGCCGGGCCTATTTCGAATTCGCCGATATGCTGGCGATGAATGCCACGGGCTATTTCCCCTACACGCCCCCCACCCCGCTGATCCATGGGCTGAAGGCCGCCCTTGACCGCATCTTGCGTCACGAAGGATTGGAGGCAGTTCTTGCACGCCACCACCATCTGGCACAGGCCGTGCGCCGGGGCGTGGCGGCCATGGGTCTGTCCATCGTGGCCGAACACCCAAGCCTTGCCTCCGACACTGTGACCGCGATCAAGGTGCCCGAAGGCATCGATGCGCGCGAGGTGATCGCCATTGCCTATGCGGAATTCAACACCTCCTTCGGGTCGGGTCTTGGCCCGCTGAACGGGCGGGTCTTTCGCATCGGGCACTTGGGCGATCTGAACGAGGCGATGGTGCTGACCGCGCTGTCGGTGGCGGAACTGGCGCTGGTGCGCGCGGGTGCCGATCTGCGCTTTGGCGCGGGCGTGGGCGCCGCACAGGCCTGGTTCGCCCAAGCCCGTGGCACCGCGCCACGCCTGACGATCGCCGCTGAATAAATCAGGAGTTTTCCGATGTCCCATACGCTTCACCCGCTGCGTCGCCAGCGCCTTCAGCGGTCCGAACTGGCCGTGCCTGCCTCCAACCCGACGATGATCGACAAGGCGGCCGAATCGGCGGCGGATTTCGTCTTTCTCGATCTGGAGGATGCGGTCGCGCCCCCCGAAAAGCCGCAGGCGCGCAAGAACGCCATTCAGGCGCTCAATGACATCGACTGGGCTGCCAAGGGCAAGACCGTCAGCGTGCGGATCAACGGGCTCGACACCCATTACATGTATCGCGACGTGGTCGATATCATGGAACAGGCGGGCGACCGGGTGCACACGCTTCTGGTGCCCAAGGTGGGCGTTCCGGGCGATCTCTACATGGTTGAGGCCATGGTCAATCAGATCGAACAGGGCACGGGCGTGCAGACCCGCGTGGGGCTTGAGGCGCTGATCGAAACCGCGCTTGGCATGGCCAATGTCGAGGCCATCGCGCAATTCGGCGGACGGCTCGAGGCGCTGCATTTCGGCGTGGCCGATTACGCCGCCTCGATGCGGGCGCGCACCACCAATATCGGTGGCCTCAATCCCGATTACCCGGGCGATCAATGGCATGCCTCGATCACGCGGATGGTGATTGCCTGCCGCGCCTATGGCTTGCGCGCCATCGACGGCCCGTTTGGCGATTTCTCGGACCCCGATGGGTATATCGCCGGCGCGCGCCGTGCTGCCGCGCTGGGCTGCGAAGGCAAATGGGCGATCCACCCCAGCCAGATCGCCATGGCCAACACGGTCTTCAGCCCCCCCGAGGCCGAGGTCGCCAAGGCCCGCCGCATCATCGAGGAACTGCGCACCGCCGAAGCACAGGGCAAGGGCGCGGCCAGCCTTGACGGCAAGATGATCGATGCCGCGTCGGAAAAGATGGCGCGCAATGTGATCGACATGGCCGAAGCCATCGCCGCACGCAGCACAGCCGCCGACGAGAACCGCTGATCCTGCCGCAAGGCCGGTCTTTCCCGCACCAAGAGAGGGTCCCATGGACATCCACGAACATCAGGCCAAGT